>JALYIW010000145.1 GCA_030775625.1 Pseudomonadota bacterium
GCGCGCGGACTTGTTCATTCTTTTGCAATAGATTGGCGCGCTCGGAGGTCAGCGTATCCTGGCGCTGCCGCAAGGCTCGATTCTCCTCCTTGATCTGAGTGACGGTTACAACCAGGTCTTCCAGCCGACTCTCCAGCCGCTTGAGTTCCAGTTCGACCGCTGACTTCGGGTTGGCTTCGTTCATAGGCTCCCAATATAGAGCGGGGCAAAGCGCAATGCAAAGGGCGGTGAAGGCCCTTACTGCGGTATTATCGGGCCGATCATGATGTCGGATATTCGATTCAAGGACTTCGAAGATGTGCTGGCCGGTGCCGGTAGTCTGGCGGACGCTGCTGAAGCGCACGGATCCTTGTGCGGGGCGCTCTGTTCCATGTCGCCATATAACATGCAGGACTGGGTCAACGAGATTTTGCCGGACGATGCGCTGCTCTCCGATGAGTCATCGGCCATGCTCGAAAGAGTGTTTTCCGCAACGGCGACATCCTTTGGAGAACAGGGCATGGAGTTCGAGCCCCTATTGCCCGATGACGAATCCCCCTTGAACGGCCGCGCCAATGCGCTGGCACTATGGTGCACGGGGTTTTTGTATGGCCTTGGCACCGGACATATTTCGGACCTCGAAGGGCTGAACGGCAACGTAGGGGAAATCGTACGCGATTTCACCGAGATATCGCGGGCAAGCGGCGATGACGCGGACGCGGACGAATCCAATGAGCAGGCCTACACTGAACTCGTCGAGTTCATCCGGGTCGCCGCCCAGGTGGTGTTCGAGGAGCTACAGCCGCTTCGTCAGCAGGTGTACCCGGCGCAGCAGCGACTGCATTGAACGACAGCATCGATCGCAAGGAATTCGCGCGGCGGCGGCGGCAATTCATGCGCATGATCGGCAAGGACGCGATCGCAATCCTGCCGGCGGCGCCGGTGTGCCGTCGCAACGGCGATATCGAATACGCCTACCGCCAGGACAGCCATTTGTACTATCTGAGCGGATTCCCGGAACCGGATGCGGTCGCGGTGCTGGTGCCGGGGCGACCGCATGCTGAATATCTGCTGTTCGTACGGGAGCACGATCCCATGCGCGAGTCCTGGGAGGGTCCCCGAGCCGGCACCGATGGCGCGGTCGAACGCTACGGCGCCGACGATGCTTTTCCGATCGCCGATATTGATGAAATCTTGCCCGGGCTGATCGAACAACGCTCGCAGATCTTTTATTCCATGGGGACACATCCGGACTTCGATTCCCATGTGTTGAGTTGGGTGAATGGGCTGCGGGTGCAAGCGCGCCGGGGCGCGGGTGGCCCGCAGGAATTTGTTGCGCTGAGTCATGTGCTCGACGACATGCGGTTGTACAAGAGCCGCGCGGAACAGACTCGGTTGCGGCGTGCCGCCCGCATCGCCATGGGCGCGCACCGCCGCGCGATGCGCTTCGCCCGCCCCGGGCGGATGGAATACCAGGTCATGGCGGAATTGATCCACGAATTCCGGTCGCACAATGCCGATATCTCCTACTATCCCATCGTCGGCGGCGGCGCCAACGCCTGTGTCATGCATTACCGCGACAACGATCAACCGCTGTTCGACGGCGATTTGCTATTGATCGACGCGGGTTGCGAGCACGACTATTACGCCTCGGACATCACGCGCACCTTCCCGGTCAGCGGCCGATTCACGGTGCCGCAACGCGCCGTTTATGAAATCGTACTGGAGGCGCAGCTCGCGGCCATCGACAAGGTGCGTTCGGGAAATCACTGGAACCAGCCCCATGAGGCCGCGGTACGTGCCGTGACCCAAGGACTGGTCAAACTCGGGCTGCTCAAGGGGCGAGTGCCGCAGCTCATCAAGGACCGCGCTTACCTGCCGTATTTCAGTCATCGCACCGGCCATTGGCTGGGCTTGGATGTGCATGACGTGGGCGACTACAAGGTTGGCGGTGAATGGCGAGTGCTCGAAGCGGGCATGGCTCTGACGGTTGAGCCCGGTATTTATATCCGGCCGTCGCCGCGCATACCCAAGGAATTCTGGAATATCGGAATTCGCATCGAAGATGACGTGCTGGTGACCAACGGCGTCCCGGAAGTACTGACTGGGGCCTTGGAAAAGACTCCGGAAGCGATCGAAGCCATGATGGCGGGCGCGTGACGGCGCTGTCTCGACCCTTGGATATCGCCATCGTCGGCGGCGGCATGGTCGGCGCCAGTCTCGCCGTCGCCTTGGCCCCGCTGGGGCTTCGCATGGCGGTGGTCGAGGCAGTCCCCAACGATTCGGCCGCGAGTCCCAGTTTCGACGAGCGCACCACCGCGTTGTCGAATGGCAGTCGCCGCATCCTGGAGACACTGGGAGTCTGGTCCGGCGTACGAGCGGCGGCGACGCCCATCCGCAAAATTCACATCTCGGATCAAGGCCGTTTCGGATTTGCGCGCATTGACGCGGCCGAACAAGGATTGGCGGCGCTGGGTTTCGTTGTGCCCAATCGCACGCTGGGCGCGGCGCTGTGGCCGCGATTGCGGGCCTATGGCAATGTCCAGATCCATTGTCCTGCGCAGGTGACGGGCATCACCATTGCGTCGCAGGCCGTGACCCTGCAGATCACGCAGGGTTCGGCCACGACATCGATCGACACGAACCTGGTGGTCGCCGCGGATGGTGTGCAGTCAGGGGTGCGCACGGCGTTTGGCGTGCAAGCGCAAACCCGCGATTATGAGCAGACGGCCGTGATCACGACGGTGCTGCCGCAACGTTTTCATGACAATGTGGCCTTCGAGCGTTTTACGCAAAGCGGCCCGCTGGCGCTGTTACCGCTCAATGACGGCCGCTGCACATTGGTGTTGACGCTAAGCAGGTTGGCGGCAGAGTCCGCGATGAGGTGGACGGACGCCGAGTTCCTCGCGGAGGTACAGCGCCGTTTCGGATTTCGTCTCGGGCGCTTTCTCAAAGTCGGCCGCAGGGTCCCGTATCCGCTGTCGCTCAGCCGCGCCGAGCGCACCAGTGCGGGCAGATGCGTCATCGTCGGCAATGCGGCGCAGGGTCTGCACCCCGTCGCGGGCATGGGCTTCAACTTGGGGCTGCGCGATGTGGCGAGTCTCGCCGAACTGATTGCCGAGCATCGCAAACATGCCGATTTCGACGCGGGCGGCGCCGGGATGCTTGCGGAATACGACACGTGGCGCGCCGCCGATCGCGGCGGTGTGATCGCCTTCACCGACGGTTTGGTGCGCATGTTCGCCAATCCCTTGGGCGCCGTGCGGCGCCTGCGCAATCTCGGACTGCTGGCCTTTGATCTGCTACCCCCCGCCAAGGCGGCGTTGTCGCGCTTGAGCACGGGAGGCGCCGGGGATTCCCGAGTGCCGAAACTGGCGCGCGGAGTGATGCTGCAGTGAGCACACATCGCGGAACCCCTGGTAGCCGCGACTTCGATGTGCTCATCGTCGGCGCCGGGGTGGTGGGCGCCGCCATGGCGAGCCTGCTCGTGGCGCGAAAATTGAACACATCGGATCGAGTGGCGATTATTTCTGATCGGTTGCCCCCGGCGGTGCGTGCGGATGCCGACTGGGATTTGCGGGTGTACGCGCTGAGCCGCGCCGCGGAGCGGCTGCTGAAGATTTGCGGCGTTTGGAGTGCGCTGCCGCCGAATCGGGTCTTTGCGTATGAACGCATGTGCGTGTGGGATGCGGGCGTTGAACCCGGAGCGAAAGGCTCGCTCAAATTCGATAGCGCGATGATAGGCGAGCCCAACCTGGGGTTCATCGTCGATGGCGGCGCGCTGCAGCGGGAGTGCTTGCAGGCGGCGCGGAATGCCGGCGTCGCGGTGCTCGAGGCCGGACTGGCCGCGGTCGCCGTGGGCAATGCCGACGTGTCGGTGCGCTTGACGGATGGACGAGAACTGCGCTGCAAGCTATTGATCGCGGCGGACGGCACCGAGTCCAAGACCCGAACCCTGTTGGGAATCGAGACTGCGGGACATGCCTACCATCAAGACGCGCTGGTCGCGCATGTGCGAACTGCGAAACCCCACGCCGATACCGCGTGGCAGCGCTTTCTCAGCACCGGGCCGCTGGCGTTCTTGCCGCTTCCCGACGGCCGTTCGTCGATGGTGTGGAGCGTAACGCTGCCGGAGGCGCGGCGCTTGCGCGCTCTCGATCCAGCCGAGTTCGGCCGGGCATTGACAGAGGCCAGCGGTGGCGTGCTCGGGGAATGCGAACTGACGACAGTCATCGCTGGCTTTGCGCTGAAGATGCAATACGCGATGCAGTACGCACGGCCGCGCGCGGTTCTGCTCGGCGATGCCGCACATGTGGTGCACCCGCTGGCGGGGCAGGGTTTAAATCTAGGGCTGCTGGATTGTGCGGCGCTCGCCGATGTACTCGGACAAGCGTCGGGCGGCTATTTTGGCGAGCACAAGTTACTGCGGCGTTATGAGCGCTGGCGACGCAGCGAAAATCTGCTGAACGCTGCGGCCTTGGACGGGCTCGAACGGCTTTTCGGGAGCGCTGGTGCGTTGAGCACCCAATTGCGCACGGCCGGGCTCGCTGCCGTCGACAGCCTGCCTTTCGCCAAGCGCGAGCTTGCTCGGCGCGCGCTCGGGTTGAGCGGGGATATCCCCGCCTTTCTCAAAGTCGATCAATTTTAGCCGCGCAAATAAAATCGTTCTCGGACAGCCCGCCGATCGAATGGGTGGCGTAAGTGATGTGGCAGTAGTCGTAGCCCAGTTCCAAGTCCGGGTGATGATCTTCGCTGTTGGCGATATGGGCGACGGCGTTGACGAAGCTCATGGTGCGGTAAAAATCCTTGAATTTCATCGAGCGCCGCAGGCTCTTGGAATCCTTGGCGAGACGCCAATCCTTATGCAACTGGGTGCGCAGCAATTTCGCCTTGGTGGCGGTCAGGGGCGGGACACCGCCTTCACAGGGCACACATTTCTTGGCGGACAGCCCCCTCACGAGGGGCTCTTGGTGTAAGTGCGCTCTATATAGCGCTCGACCATGTCCTGGAATTCTTCTGCGATGTGATTCCCCTTCAGGGTAACTGTTTTGGCGCCGTCTTCATAAACCGGCGCTACCGGGTTTTCACCCGTGCCGGGCAGGCTGATGCCAATGTTCGCGTGCTTGCTCTCGCCCGGACCATTGACGACGCAGCCCATCACCGCAACGGACATGTCTTCCACGCCCACATGCCGCTTTTTCCATTCAGGCATGCGATGCCGGATATGGGTTTGGATTTTCTGCGCCAATTCTTGAAAATACGTGCTCGTCGTACGGCCGCAGCCGGGGCAGGCAATCACCATGGGTGTGAAGGCCCGCAGCCCCATGGTCTGAAGTATCTCTTGGGCGACGATCACTTCCTGGGTACGGTCTCCATTGGGTTCGGGCGTCAACGACACGCGGATGGTATCGCCGATGCCCTCTTGGAGCAGGACCCCCATGGCGGCGGTGGAGGCCACGATGCCCTTGCTGCCCATGCCGGCTTCGGTCAGTCCGAGGTGCAAAGGATAAGTGCAACGCTGCGCGAGGTTGCGATAGACGGCAATCAAGTCTTGCACACCGCTTACCTTGGCGCTGATCACGATCATGTCGGAACCAAGGCCCAGGCTTTGCGCGCGCTGTGCGCTGTTCAACGCGGACACCACGATGGCTTCGCGCATCACATGGAGGGCGGTCAGCGGGGCCGCCAGCTTGGAATTATCATCCATCATGCGGGTCAGCAAATCCTGATCAAGACTGCCCCAGTTGACGCCGATGCGCACCGGTCGCTTGAACCGGCAGGCGGTTTCGATCATTTCCGCAAATTGCGGGTCGCGCTTGCTGCCGCGGCCGACATTGCCGGGATTGATCCGCAGCTTGCCGAGCGCCTCCGCGCAGGCGGGATGCGCTTTCAGCAGCTTGTGGCCATTGAAATGAAAATCGCCCACCAAGGGCGTTTTTATCCCTTGGGCATCGAGGCGCTCGCGAATGTGGGGCACCGCGGCCGCGGATTCGTCGTTGTTGACGGTGACGCGTACCAGTTCCGAGCCGGCACGCGCCAGGGCCTTGACTTGTGCCACGGTAGCGTCGATATCGGCGGTATCGGTGTTGGTCATGGATTGCACCACGATCGGGGACCCACCTCCGATGGTCAATGCACCTACTTTCACGCCTTGGGATGTTCTACGGGAAATCATGCGCGCGATTATACCAGGGGAGTCCCTTTGGCTACGCGCACTACCACCGTGCCGGCGATTTTGTCATGCCATGCCTGGCCTTCGGGGTCAAAGGCGATCCAGAAAAAACCAAGCCCGGCCACCGCCAAGGATAGGAAACAGCCCAATGCACGCACGAGGGCCGTTGACCAGTCGATGACGTGGCCGTCCAGCCGCACCACATGGATGTCGAGGATCGAGCCGCCGATGGTCGAGCCGCGCACTTTCCACATGATGGCGCCGTAGGCCGCGAGCACCAGCAGTTCGGCGCGAAGTACGTGGTGTAGCAAGCCCATTAGGAAGCCGATGAGCAGCATATCGATGAGCAATGCGCCCATGCGTCGCAGCAAGCCGGCGCGCGGCAGGGCGGCGTTTATCGGCCGCGGCGATGCGGCTGCGCTCGCCGCCCGAGTGGAGCTTGATGGCGGGGTGGTGTTGAGTACCGGGGCGGTGCTGGGCGGAATGGCGCTGCGGCCCGCCGTGCCTGCGGCCTTCGCGCCCTGGTGGCGCTTCGCGGCCAAAATCAGGGTGTAGACCACGGCGCCGAAACCGAGTAGCCCCAAGATCTTGTAAACGATGAAACCGAGCACCGGGACTACATACAGCAGCAGCACCAGCGCGCCGCCGATCAGCACGGCCATGGCGGGGTGGCTCGCAGGCCCCGTGGGGCGTCTACCGGCTACGCAGCGCCCCACCCAGGCCAAGATGACGGCTTTACCAAAGAGGTTGACGCAAAAAAGTGCCGCCACCACCAAGGGCACGGCGGCGATTCCGATGATGCTAACGCAGAGCAATACCACCAACACGGGTGTCAGCAGCATCGCGATGAGGGCAGCCAGTACAGTTTGGGCGGGCTGGCTTTCAAATGTCTCTATGCACTGAAAAACACCCTTCTGAAATAACACCGCGATGCATACGTACAGGGCCAAACAGAAAAATGCCAATCCCCACGCCCAACCGAGTCCCGATATCAACGCGAGCGGACGGCCGTATAGCAAGCAGTATTGGACCCAAACACGCAGTCCATGCGCACTGCCAGAATTACCGCGCAGGATGTTCTCGATCCGGCCGTGAACGATGGCGGCAGGGTCGCGATGCACAGCTCCCCCCACGGCCACCACATCGCCGCCGATTTCGGCGTGCGGCCCGAGTTGGAGATTTCCGAGTACTGTGACCACGTCGCCTTCGACTTTGGCGTCGATGTAAGTGTCGCCGAAAATTGCGACGGTGCTGTCGGTTACGGGGCCCGTGACCCGGGTATCGCCGAGGAGGGATACGACATCTCCCGCTTCGCCCTCGTTGCTCGAGGACCCGAAGATCGATACCACCGAGTCGGCGCGTTCGCCTGCAGCGAGGTGCGAATCGCTGCCAAGATTGAACAGGCCGCCGGAGTGCGCGGGGTGGCCGTGATCCACCCCCGTGGCGGCGAACGCGTCGGCGGGCACCCCATGCACCGTGGCGCAGAGGGTCAGCATCGTGAGAGAACAAATGAGTCGTCGGCGCGTGGAAGTAGGGAGAGTAGCCATGAACACGTCACCTGCCGTTGGATGGCCCGAGATACAGCGTGCGGTAAAAAGTTGCAAGGGTGTCGCGGCCGTATTGTAGGACTTGTGGGGAGCCGGGCCGCGCAATTCGGCATAATGGAAGCGATGTCGGAACGAATCGTCTTTTCAACAGGGATGTGCAGTCTATGTCCCAATTGCCGCAGGCCGGTGCGTCAATGCGTGTGCCCCAAAGGTGTTCCGGGTGCCGCCAAGCCAGGCGCGGTGCGAGTGGGCCGCGAGATCAAGGGCAGGGCGGGAAAGGGAGTGACGACGGTGACGGGCCTGCCCATGCAGCTGTCGGACATTGAAGCGCTCGCCACCAAACTCAAGAAGCGCTGCGGTTCGGGCGGCACTGTGCGCGACGGGAGCATCGAAATCCAGGGAGACCATCGCGACGTCATCGTTGCCGAGCTGATCAAACTCGGGTGGCCGGCGAAAAAATCCGGCGGCTAGCCAAGCCTGATGATTCGGACGGTGGGAGCTAAGCGATTCGGAGAAGGCAAGATCAAGGCGCGAGGATTCTGTGCATCATGTCCCCGATTCAATCGTGTATCATTACCTCATCGCGATAAGAGCTGTCTGGAGAGAGTCCTTTCGATCAGGACCGCCGAAGGCGCAACCGCCCGGAAACGCTCAGGCACACGAACGGCAGACTCTCGCGATCTCTGGAGAGCGATCGCAGCCGCAGCGGCGGCGATCCACCGAAGGGGTACAGCGCTTTCTTAGCGCTCGATCTCTCAGGTCTTAAGGACAGAGGGGCGCAGCACAGCGGTGCTCGTGTCTCTGTATTCTTTCGCAGTGAGGTTGCGATGGGCCTGAAGACTCCTCTGTACGACAGCCATGTGCGGTGTGGCGCAAAAATCATTGATTTTGGCGGCTGGGATCTGCCGCTTCACTATGGTTCGCAGATCGAGGAGCACCACGCGGTGCGCGGCGATGCGGGCATGTTCGACGTGTCCCATATGTGCATCATCGATCTGGCCGGCCAAAGAGTCCGCGACTTCCTGCGGCGGCTGCTGGCCAACGATGTGGCCAAACTCGCCATCCCCGGAAAGGCCTTGTACTCCTGCATGCTGCTGCCGAGCGGCGGCGTGATCGATGACTTGATCGTGTATTTCGTCGCGGATGGCGAGTACCGACTGGTGGTCAACGCCGGCACTCGCGACAAGGACCTCGATTGGATTCGACGCCACGCGACGGATTTCGCCGTGACTGTCCTCGAACGTCGGGACTTGGCGATGATTGCGGTTCAAGGCCCGAACGCACGGTTAAAGACGGCGGGCCTTTTGACAGAGCCGCAGCGCGCCAAATCCTTGGCTTTGCCTGGCTTTTGCGGCATTGCCCTGGATTCTTGGTTCCTCGCCCGCACCGGTTACACCGGGGAAGATGGCTTCGAAGTCATGATGCCGACGGAAGACGCCGCGAAGACTTGGAAGGCATTGATGGCAGTGGGTATTCGGCCCGTGGGATTGGGCGCGCGAGACACGCTGCGTTTGGAAGCCGGCATGAGCCTCTACGGCAACGATTTGGATGAGTCGCATCACCCGCTCGAGTCCGGATTGTCCTGGAGCGTGGCATTCGTGCCCGGCGACCGCGATTTCATAGGGCGCCCCTCGCTGGAGGCGGCCCGGTCGGCAGCAGGTCACGAACTGGTTGGCCTACTGCTCGAAGGCCGAGGCGTGCTGCGCAGCCACCAAAAGGTTGCGGTCGCCGGATCCGCATTGGGGTCGGACGGTGAAGTGACGAGCGGGACTTTTTCGCCGACCTTGAATCGTTCCATTGCGCTGGCGCGAATTCCGCACACGGAAAGTTCTACAGTTCAAGTCGACATTCGCGGCAAATGGCACGCGGCAAGCATCGTCAAGACGCCGTTCGTGCGTCATGGCAGGGCGTTAATTCCAGTTTAGATACGAGGATTCTCCATTGAGCAAAATACCGAGCGATTTGCGATACACCAAGAGTCACGAATGGGTGCGCCAAGTGCCGAGCGGACAGTTTGAAATCGGCATTACCGATCATGCGCAGAGCGCTCTTGGCGATTTGGTGTTCGCCGAAGTGCCGGAAGCCGGCCGTGAATTGCAGGCCGGCGAGGCTTGTGCCGTCGTCGAGTCGGTCAAGGCGGCCTCGGACGTCTATAGCCCGATGAGCGGCAAGGTCATCGCCGGCAACACGGTTCTGAGCAGTCAACCGGAGTTGCTGAACGAAGATCCATACGGGGCCGGCTGGCTGTTTCGCATGGAGGCAACCCTCGCCGCGGATGTGGCTCTGCTGAGCGCCGCCGCGTATGAAACCTACGTGGCCGACGAATCCGAGTAAGGGGAGCGATATGGCCTTCATTCCGCACACGCCCGACGACATCACCCGCATGCTCGAAGTGATCGGCGCGCGGCAGATCGATGATCTATTCGATGAAATCCCGCTCGAGCTTCGAGCGGGTAGCCTCGCGGTGCTCCCCGCCTTATGTGAAATGGAGGTTGGACGTCTATTGTCTGAGCGGGCCGCGAAAGACGGCCGACCGTTGAACTTCATCGGCGCCGGTGCCTACGAACATCATATTCCGGCTCCCATTTGGGCCATTGCAACGCGCGGCGAATTCTATTCTGCGTATACGCCCTATCAGGCCGAAGCCAGTCAGGGCACGCTGCAATTGATCTATGAATATCAATCGATGATGTGCGCCTTGACCGGCATGCAGGTGTCGAACGCGTCGTTGTACGACGGCGCTTCGGCTTTGGCCGAGGCTTGCTTGATGGCGGTTCGAGCCAACCGCGCCGCGAATTCGCGCCGCATTCTGCTTCCGCGTGCGCTGAACCCTACTTATGCCCAAGTCGCGCGAGCCATCGCCGGGAATCAGGACATTGTATTTGAAACGCTGGATTTCGATCGATCCAGTGGCCGCACTGCGCTCGAATCGCTGCAACCATACGATGGTGGGGATGTCGCTGCGTTGGTCATTCAGCAGCCGAATTTCTTCGGCTGCCTGGAGCAAGTCGACGAGCTGACGCGCTGGGCGCATCAAAATAAAATCATGGTAATCGCGGTCGTGAATCCGATCTCACTCGCGCTGCTCACCGCCCCCGGCCATTGGGGCGAGGCAAGCGGGGATGCTCAAGGCGCCGACATCGTCTGCGGCGAGGGACAACCGCTGGGGGTGCCGCTGTCGATGGGCGGCCCTTACTTCGGCTTCATGGCGACACGCATGCAGTACGTGCGGCAAATGCCCGGACGTATCGTCGGGCGCACCTTGGACACCGAAGGCCGGCCGGGCTTCAGCCTGACCCTGCAGGCGCGCGAACAGCATATACGGCGCAGCAAAGCGACCTCGAATATTTGCACCAATCAGGGATTGATGGTGACGGCTGCGGCGATCTATTTGTCGCTGCTGGGCGCGGAAGGCCTGGAGCGTGTGGCCGCAGCGAGTATGCAGCGCACGGATGACTTGGCCGCGGCGCTGAGTAAAATCCCCGGAGTAAGCATCGCTTTTACGGCGCCGCGCTTTCACGAAGCGGTGTTGCTGCTGGACCGTCCGGTGGCGCCGGTGCTCGCCGCGCTCGAACGACGCGGGATACATGGCGGCCTGGATCTGACCGATAGATTTCCGGAGTTGGGACACCCACTTTTGGTGTGTGCCACCGAAACCAAGCTCGCCGTCGACATCGAAGCTTATGCCGGCGCCTTGACCGAGGTCATGAATCCCGCGCGCGCGGCAGCTTGAGAGAGGATTGCATGGGAGAGGATTGCATATGAGCGATTTGCAACTGCGAGAGCGGCTGATATTCGAACTGAGCAAGCCGGGTCGCGGGGCGGGCACACAGTTCCCGCCTCGAGTCCCGGGCAGCGCGGCGATTCCCGCACATTTGCGCCGCGCTGCACCGCCGCAGCTGCCGGCCGTGTCCGAACTACAGGTGGTAAGGCATTTCACGCGTCTTTCGCAGATGAACTTCTCGATAGATACGCATTTCTACCCGCTTGGTTCCTGCACCATGAAGTACAACCCGAAGGCGTGCAACACCTATGCGATGTTGCCGGAGTTCCTCGGGCGACATCCTCTGGGTCCCGAACCCCAAGGCTTCCTGGCATGCATGTACGAACTGCAGGAAATGCTGCAGGAGATCACCGGCATGCAGGGCGTGAGTCTCACGCCCATGGCGGGGGCGCAGGGGGAATTTGCCGGGGTCGCGATGATGCGTGCTTATCATCGCTCCCGAAATGACGAGGGGCGCAATGAAATCATCGTGCCGCAGGCGGCACATGGCACCAATCCGGCGACGGCTGCGATGTGCGGCTGCATAGTCAAGGAAGTACCGAGCGACGCGAACGGCGACGTCGACATCGATGCCTTGAAAGCTGCGGTGGGGCCCGCCACGGCGGGGATCATGCTCACCAATCCCTCGACTCTCGGCGTGTTCGAATACAAGATCAAGGAGGTCGCGCGAATCGTTCATGAAGTCGGCGGTCTTCTCTATTACGACGGTGCCAATCTCAATGCCATCCTTGGCAAGGTGCGCCCCGGCGACATGGGATTCGACGTCATTCATATGAATCTGCATAAGACATTTTCGACGCCGCACGGCGGCGGCGGGCCCGGCTCGGGTGCCGTCGGCGTCGGCGCGCGGCTTCGACCGTTCTTGCCGATTCCGATCGTCGGCAGGGAAGGCGCGCGATTTCGATGGTTGACCGAACGCGATCTGCCGCAATCCATCGGTCGATTATCCGGCTTCATGGGCAACGCCGGCGTCAACCTGCGTGCCTACATCTATATGCTTCTATTGGGGCGGGAGGGCATGGTTCGAGTCGCGGAATTCGCCGCGCTCAATGCGAACTATTTGCTGAAACGGCTGCAAGCCGCCGGGTTCGAAGCGGCTTATCCTGCGCGGCGCGCCAGCCACGAATTCATCATAACCTTGAAGCGGGAAAACCGGCTTTACAAAATCACGGCCATGGACGTCGCGAAGCGTCTGCTCGACTATGGTTTTCACGCGCCGACCACGTATTTTCCCTTGTTGGTGCCGGAGTGCCTGTTGATCGAGCCGACCGAAACCGAGACCAAGGAAGACTTGGACCGCTTCTGCGACGCCATGGTGGCGATCCGCCGGGAAATGGAGGAGGAGCCCGAGAAACTAACCGCGGCTCCGCATACAATGCCGGTCCGGCGACTCGACGACGTACGCGCCGCGAAGCTGCTCGATTTGGCATGGAAACCCGCCGCTTGAATAACAAGGAACCGTATGGCTCCTGACCTATATATAACCCCTAGGATCGGCATGTCCCGCATCGCGCTGTTTGCTTCCATGTTTGTGTTGTCCCTGTCGCGTGTATTCGCCGCGGCGCCGGGCATTCCCATCTCGCCGGCCACCTGGGCGCAGACATTGGAGAGAATCGCCAGCGGCGTCGTCACCATTCAAATCGACAGCACGCGTGCCTTCGATACGGAATGGAATACGACGGCTCAGGCCACGGGGTTCGTGATCGACGCGAAGCGCGGGCTCATCTTGACCAATCGACATGTGTTGACGCCGGGGCCGGTCACCGCCCAGGCCATTTTCTTGAATCGCGAGGAAGTGCAGTTGTTTCCTGTGTATCGCGATCCCATTCATGACTTCGGCATTTATCGCTACGATCCGGCGGCACTCAAGTTCATTCAGCCGGCCGAACTACCGCTGTATCCGGCCGGCGCCGTCATCGGCCGCGAGATACGCGTCGTCGGCAATGATGCAGGCGAGCAATTGTCGATTCTGGCGGGCACTTTGGCGCGCCTCGATCGCGAGGCCCCAGAGTACGGATACGGCAAGTACAATGATTTGAATACGTTTTATTTTCAAGCCGCTTCCGGCACCTCGGGGGGTTCGTCCGGCTCGCCGGTCATCGACATCGAAGGCCGGGTGGTTGCGCTCAATGCGGGCGGCGCGACCGGCGCCGCGTCGAGTTTTTATCTGCCGCTGAATGCGGTGGCGCGCGCATTGAAATTCATCGATGCGGGCAAGCCGGTGCCGCGCGGCACGTTGGAAACGGTGTTCAAGTACACTCCCTTCGATGAACTCCGGCGCCTCGGGCTGAATCCCAATACCGAAACGCGGATTCGCAGCACTTACCCGAAATTGACCGGCATGTTGGTGGTCGAGGATGTCCAACCCGGTTCCGGGGCCGACGGACTGCTCAATCCGGGCGACATTCTGGTGGCCATCGATGGCAAACCCATCCCTGAGTTCTTCGCCCTCGAGGATGATCTCGACGATCACGTCGGCCGGCAGGTCGATGTCGAAGTGCAGCGCGGCAGCGAGACAGTGCGGCACGCACTCGACGTTCAGTCCTTGAGCGCGATTACGTCGGATCAATACATCGAGTTCGGCGAAGCAGTGGTGCACACCCTGTCCTACCAGCAGGCGCGGCACTTCAACGTGCCCATCAAAGGCGTGTACGTCGCCAATCCCGGATATGTTTTTGGCAGCGCCGGCATTCCGCGCGCGGCCTTGATCAGTTCGTTCAACGGCAAAAAGGTGGAGAATCTGCAGGATTTCGAGGCAGCTTTGGCGGAGCTCGCCGACGGCGCAAGAGCGCCGGTTCGCTATGTGACGCTCGAAGATCCACGCGCCGTGCAGCTCAAGGTCATTCGCATGGACAGGCGCTGGTTCCCGGCGCGCAAATGCAAGCGCGACGACACCGTGGGCACGTGGCCGTGCGTGAGTATCAGCCCGGGAGCCGCCGCATCGACTGTCCCGCCCGCTGCCACTCGGTTTGCCAAAACCGGAGACCCGCGCATCGATCGCCTGGCGCCGTCATTGGTAATGGTGAACTTCGACATGCCGTACTCCGTGTCCGGTGTGACCGAAAAGAATTATCACGGCACGGGTGTGATCCTCGACGCCCGGCGCGGTTTGGTCGCCATCGACCGGAATACCGTGCCGCTCGCGATGGGGGATGTGCGAATCACGTTTGCTGGTACGGTCGAGGTGCCCGGCAAAGTGGTGTTCATTCATCCGCTGCACAATCTTGCCGTGGTTTCCTACGATCCGAAATCGATCGGCGATACGCCGGTTCGTGCGGCAACGCTGCTGACCAAACCGCTCGGCGCCGGCGATGATGTTTGGGTGGTCGGGCAGCGCAGTGATTCCAAAATGCTCTCGCAGAAAACCCAAATATCCAGCGTCGATATGGTCTCCTTCCCGCTGTCGCGCACATTGCGTTTTCGCGACAGCAATCTGGAAGCGGTGAGTCTCGTCAATCCCCCGGGTGATTACGACGGCGTGCTGGCGGATGAGAAGGGAAATGTGCTCGCGCTGTGGTCGAGTTTCGCTTTCGAGGCGCAGCGCGACCTCGAACAGCTCAATCGAGGCATACCCGCGGAGCTGGTCGCGGAAATGCTCGGCGTGGTCGCCGACAGCAAACCGCTGTATTCATTTGAAGGCGAGTTCACCGTGAACTCGTTGGCGGGGGCGCGTGAGTTCGGACTGTCCGATGACTGGATTCGCCGCTTCGAGCAACACAATCCGCAGCGCCGCCAAGTCCTGGCCGTCGATCGGCTGGTGGCGGGTTCTCCGGCCGCCGCATTGCTCCAGCCGGGAGATCTGCTGCTGGCCATCGATGGTAAAGTCGTGAATCGATTCCGCGAAGTCGAACGGGCGGTGCAAACCCCCGAAGTCAAGGTCACGGTATGGCGCGACGGTGCCGAGAAGACGGTGCAGATGCAGACCGTTGCCCTCGATGGCCGCGATCTGGATCGAGTGCTCATTTGGGCGGGCGCCACTTTGCAGGCTCCGCACCGCGCCATGGCGACGCAACGCGGCATCGCCCCCTATGGCGTATTCGTATCGTTCTTCTTCTACGGCTCGCCCGCGACCCATTATGGATTGTATGCGGGCCGGCGCATCACGGAAGTGGATGGCCAGGCCACCGCCGACCTCGATGCCTTCATCGCGGCAGTGAGCGGCAAAGCGGATCGAGCTTCATTGCGTTTGAAGACCGTCAGCTGGAATGGCCAAACCGATGTGATTACTCTGAAGCTCGACAAGCATTTTTGGCCGGCCTATGAGCTCGATCGACAGAAGGACGGCAGTTGGATACGGACGGCGCTCGATCCGCCCGAAATCGCCGCGGCGGCGCCTTGATTCTGGAGTGATGTCATGGGCTGCGTGATCGAGGATGCGTCCGCTGCGGACCTCCCGCAGATCTTGGCGATATACAACGAAGTCATTCGCAACTCGACTGCCGTGTATTTCGAGGAAGAATTCACGCTGGCCCGCGGCCAGGCGTGGCTGCAAAATAAAAGGGACAGTGATTTTCCCATGATCGTTGCACGCGATGCATCGGGCGTGTCAGGCTTCGGCACCTTCGGTGAATTTCGTGCGTGGCCCTGCTATCGCAACAGCGTGGAGCACAGCGTTTACATCGATGCCGAGCGGCGCGGCCAGGGCGTGGGCCGGGCGCTGGTGGTCGAACTGATGGCCCGCGCAGCGGCCAGCTCTAAGCACGTGATGATCGCCGGCATCGACGCGGAGAATGCCGTGTCGATCCGAATGCATCAGAGCCTTGGTTTCACGAAGGTGGGGCATTTTCAGGAAGTTGGATTCAAGTTCGGGCGCTGGCTCGACTTGATTTTCATGCAATGTATCATGACGCCGACTTTGGAATCGCCGTCCAAGTAATGTCAAACGGGCGATGGACTACACGTAAAACCGGCATTGCGGCACAGATCGATTAATCCGACGCCCAAGCGAGCTTTGTTGGCATCGCAGTCTTGATATCATGCGCGCCGTGGTAAGAGCTACTCAAACCGAGATAGAAGAAGCCGTCGAAGCTTTGCGCGCCGGCGATTTAGTGGTGTTTCCGACCGAGACCGTCTATGGGCTCGGTGCGAATGCCTCCAATCCGGCTGCCGTGGGCAAGATCTTTGACGTCAAGGGACGTCCAGCCGATCACCCGGTGATCGTGCATTTGGATGATCCGCGGTATCTACATCGATGGGTGTCTGCACTGCCGCCTGTCGCGGAACAGTTGGCATCCCGATTCTGGCCAGGACCGTTGACCTTGATTCTGCCCAAAGCGGACAACGTCAACGACATCGTGACCGGCGGGCAGGACAGCATCGGTATTCGCGTGCCTTCACATCCCATAGCCCAGCAATTGTTGAACGCTTTCGGCGGCGGTATTGCCGCGCCGTCGGCCAATCGTTATGGAAGACTGAGTCCGACCAAACCTGAGCATGTGCGTGACGAGCTGGGCGAGGCGGTCAGCGTAATACTCGACGGCGGGGATTCGCCCATTGGTCTGGAGTCGACCATCGTCTCCTGCCTCGGCAATGAGGCGCGACTCTTGCGGCCCGGGTTCATCACTCGCTCACAACTCGAGCAGGTGGTGGGGACGCTCGCGACGGGCGGAGTGCCGCCCCGCGCGCCCGGAACCCATGCGCTGCACTATGCGCCCATGACACCGCTCGAGATTGTGTCGTCTGATGACTTGGAGGTGCGCGCCGGGGGGGTCACTGAGCGTCAGGAAAAGGTGGCGGTCCTCGCCATGCGGCCGCCACTGCAGACTCAGCGCCACATGACATGGATCAATGCGGGCAAGAGGCCCGACATTTACGCCCATAACCTTTATAATCATTTACGTACCTTGGATCGCGCCGGTTGCACCAAGATTTTGGTACAAAGCCCGCCTGCGGAGGAACGCTGGGCGGCGATTCTGGACCGTCTGCAACGTGCCAGCGGCATGGGCGATGACTCTCTCGAGCTGAGCGTGAGCTAGTGGCCAAAACATCGATCCATGCGCGTTCCGCGGCGGAACAGACCTTTGAACTCGAGCCTGCGCAGGACCCTTTTGCGCGCAAGTCCATCGAGCGCCTAGTGGAGCGGTACGGTTCGCCGTTATTCATCATCGATGCAGAACGGGTGCGACAGCAGTATCGACGCCTCGCGGCCGCGTTGCCCGGCGTCGATCTGCACTATGCGCTGAAGCCGCTGCCGCATTCGTCGGTGATCAATACGTTGAGCGCCGAAGGCGCCTTTTTCGATTTGGCCACCAACGGTGAAGTGGAATTGGTCAGGCGTCTGAAGGTTCCCGCGGACCGCTGTATTCATACTCACCCGATCAAGCGGGATAGCGACATTCGCACGGCGTTGGCCTACGGGGTCAAGCGATTCGTCATCGACAACCCCGATGAACTGCGTAAGTTCGTCAAATACCGCACTCGATCTTCAGTGCTGATTCGCGTGTCGTTCCGCAGCCCCGAGGCACGGTGCGATTTGTCGCGCAAGTTCGGCAGCGAACCGGATGCAGTGCGGGAGTTGTTGCGACTCGCGGCGGAATTGCGCGTCAAAGTCGACGGGTTGTCGTTCCATGTCGGCTCACAAGCATCGGGTCCGGCAATGTTCGTCGAAGCCATCGCCCGCTGCGCTCAATTGCTGCAAGTTGCGGAGCAGATGGGACATACCCTCGGAATCCTGGATATCGGCGGCGGCTTTCCGGTCGACTATCTGCAACAGTCCATGCCCATCGAGGAATTTTGTGGGCCCATTTGTGCGGCATTGAAGCAGCTCCCCGGGGCCGTGCGCGTGATTGCGGAACCGGGCCGCTATATCGCCGCCCCGGCCGCCATTTCCGTGACCTCAGTAATGGGCCGTGCCATGCGCGACGGCCGTTGGTGGTATTACCTGGACGATGGGCTCTATGGCAGCTACAGCGGCCAGATGTTCGATCACGCGAAATACCCGGTGGATGCGCTCGTGGACGGCGGACCGCGGTATCCCGCGGTTCTCGCGGGCCCCACATGCGACAGCATTGATGTCATCGATGAACACTTGGCATTGCCCAAACTAGACGTGGGCGATCTGGTCATTGGGCGTGCCATGGGTGCCTACACATGGGCCTCGGCATCGGAATTCAACTTCTTTCCACGCGCTACCGTGTTGGCGCTGGACGGTGGTCGACTGCTCAGCGATCGTGGGCGCCGATGAGCTGGAACCGTCGCCAAATCCTCACAGTGGGTGGCGCGGCGCTGGCAGGCGTGTCGGCGGCCGGAGTGTTCGGGCGTACGGCTCGCAGCCAAGAGTCAGCCGACAAACCCGGGCCGCGTTCGCGGCGCATTTCGCTGGCCAATTTACATACCGGCGAGCACTTGGACCTCGAGTTCTATCGTGACGGCGCCTACGTCCCGGATGCGCTGTCGGCAATCTCGGTGTTGTTGCGGGACTTTCGCACCGGCGAACGCCATTCCATCGATCCGAATCTCATGGATTATTTGATCAAGGTCGCCCACACCTTGGGCGTGGATGCGGTGTTCAGTGTGATTTCCGGCTACCGCTCGCCGCAGACCAACGCGGCGTTGCGCGACAGGAGTGCCGGGGTCGCACAGCATAGCCTGCACATGCAAGGGCGGGCCATCGACGTGCGCATGGCGCGTGTCGATTGCGCCGATCTTGCGGCGCATGCCCAGGAGTTGATGCTCGGCGGCGTCGGATATTACCGCGCAGCGGATTTCGTGCACTTGGACACGGGCAAGTTCAGGACCTGGAGAGGCTAGCGCCCACGATGCATCGATCCGTGTGGTTGATCCCCGTGCTGGCGGCTTTGATGGCCTGTTCTCCCAAAGCATCCAATGTACCCCCGGCTTCGATTGCAGCAATGGCGGGCGGTGGCGGCGAACAAATTTACAATGGCAACTGCGTCCCCTGCCATCAGCAATCCGGCCAGGGAATACCCGGTGTTTATCCCAGCTTGACGCGCTCTCCCGTGGTATTGGGCGACCCCCGGCAATTCGCGCTTTGGGTGGTCAAAGGCCAGAGGCCGACAAGCATGCCGGGGGGCCGATATTCGACCCTCATGCTGCAATTCGGTTGGATGAAAGCGGCGGATGCAACGGCGTTGCTGAATTATTTGCGTTCGAGTTTCGGCAATTCTGCGCCGCCCGCCGACGCCGCAGTCGTGGCCGAGGCGCTGGGACAATAGTCATGCGAGGCGTTGACGCTTGGGTGCTTCGATGACCGCGCTCACCGCCATTCACGCCATGGTCGATCGCTGTCGAACCGCGGACTATCCCGGTCTGGTTTTCAAGATGCGCTCCGGCTGGGTGGTCATGGGCGAGCGCCAGGTCCTGCCGGGTTACTGCTTGCTGCTGGCGGATCCGGTCGTGCCCGATTTGAACGCGTTGCCGAGCGGACCGCGCGAGGAATTTCTCGCGGATATGGCCGCGGTGGGCGATGCCTTGTTGGCGATCACGGAGGCCGTGCGCATCAACTACGCGATATTCGGCAACGTCGATCCAGCGCTGCATGCGCATATTTTCCCCCGCCATGCGTCAGAACCCGAGCCTACGCGCACGGCGCAGCCGTGGGCGCTCGATTGGAACGCGGCGCCGACGTATTCGGCTGCCGTGCACGGTGCGTTCAAGCGGCGTTTGGCGCAGCGGCTTGTCCCGAGGGGGTAGGGGCGGTAATCATCCCTGGGCTGGGCGGCTACTAGTCTATTGCTATGCAATCCGCAAACGGATCTGGCGGGCGATCTCGCTCAGCTCGCCGATGGGTTCGGAGCATGTCATGCCGGAACACAAGTAGGCCACCGTATTGTCCGTCGCAGGCTTGGAAGCTAGCGCGGGAGGTAGGTCGGGCGCGTCGCGGGGAATAGCGAATATCAGACGGCTGGGGGCGTACAAGGCACCAAGTTCCTTGGCCCAGACTGCGACTTGCGCGGCGTGGCCGCGGATGATCAGGATTTGCGTGACCGCCAGAAATTCCTCCAGGGAATTCAGCAGGGTCATATGGGCTTGGGGAAATTCGGCCATCATGGGCCAGGCCGCGCGCAGGGTGCGCTCGGCGGCCTCGAGTAGCGACAAATCGCCGAGCAAATACCCCATGCGGCACAGCACGGACACCGCAACTCCATTGCCGGACGGCGTGGCATCGTCGCTGTAGGTTTTGCTGCGGTGGATGAGCTGCTCGTGATCTGCCGCGGTGAAGAAGAACCCGCCGCTCTTGGAATCTTCGAAATGTGACAAGAGCACATCGGTCAACTCGCGGGCGAATTGCAGATCGCTGCTCCGCCAGCGCGTTTGCAGCAGTTCGAGCAGGGCATCGGCAAGGAAGGCGTAATCATCCAGGTAGGCGGGCAGGTGGGCACGGCCATCCTTGTAAGTAGCCAGCAAGCGTCCATCGCGCCACAAATGCCGCCGAATGAAGTCGACCGCGGCGCCGGCGGCGTCGGCCAGATCGGGACGGTGCAACGCGCGCGATGCCGCGGCCAGTCCCTTGATCATGAGGGCATTCCACGCGGTGAGGATCTTGTCATCCCGAGCGGGCCACACCCGGTAATTCCGCGCCGCCAACAATTTGGCACGCGCCGAGTCGATGAGGGTCGCTGTGACTGCCGCTGATTCGCCCATCGATGCCGCAATCTCATCGACGGATTCGTAGGTATGCAAATGCCATTTGCCTTGGAAATTCGCGCCGCGGTTCAGGCCGAAGCGGCGCGAAAGGGCGGCATATTCCTGCGCAGTCAGCCATGTGCGCACCTCTGCCGGGGTCCACACATAGAACTTGCCTTCGTGCTCTTCTGAGTCGGCGTCCAGGCTTGCGTAAAAGCCACCCTCGTGCGAATGCATGTCTCGCAGAGCCCAATCCGCCGTTTCGCCGGCGACGCGCGCAAACAGAGGTTCGCCGGTGGCAAGCGAGGCTTGGGAGTACTGATACAACAACTGACCGTTGTCGTAGAGCATTTTTTCGAAATGCGGAATCATCCAGATTCCGTCGACGGAATAGCGCGAAAATCCTCCCCCGAGCTGGTCATACAACCCTCCTTGGGCCATGCGAGTGAGCGAAAGACTGGCCATGTACAAGGCTTTGAGATCCGGGCTGTCATCGCCCGACGTGCCATACCAGTGACGCAGGCAGCGCTCGATACTTGAGGAAGGCGGAAATTTGGGAGCCTGACCGAACCCGCCGTGCGAAGCGTCGAAGGAGCGCTCCAGCGCCGCTCTTGCTTCGATCAGCGGCGAACGGTCGAATGTCAGGGTATCGGGTGCGCCCAGCGGGGTCAGGGCACCGAATGCGAGTTTGAGTTGTTCGTTTTGCTTGGCGATCTCGGCGGCGTGGTCACGGTAATATTCGGCCACCCGGCGCAGCAGGCTGCCGAACGCCGGCAAGCCGTAGCGGGCCTGCTGCGGAAAGTACGTACCCCCAAAGAAGGGCTGTTGCTCACCGGGCGTCAGGAACATGGTCAAGGGCCAGCCGCCGGAACCCCGAGTGATCATCTGCTGCGCCACTTGATAAATCCGATCCAAGTCCGGGCGTTCTTCTCGATCAACCTTGATATTGACGAATAGCTCATTCATCAAGGCGGCGGTCACCGGGTCTTCGAAGGATTCGTGCGCCATCACATGGCACCAGTGACAGGCCGAGTAGCCGATCGACAGCAAGATCGGCTTGTTTGCCCGCTTGGCGGCGCGCAGCGCCGCCTCGCCCCAGGGATACCAATCGACGGGATTGGCGGCATGCTGCAGCAAATACGGACTGGTCTCCGCACCCAGGTGATTGCGCTGCATGTTCGAGGTCCGTGTCGGTTAGAATGCGCGCCATCTTATCCGAAGTACCTCCCATGTCTGATCCCGGAATTGCCGCGGAGTTGCCCGCCCTGCGCCTGAAGCGC
Organism: Pseudomonadota bacterium; assembly: GCA_030775625.1. GTDB lineage: Bacteria > Pseudomonadota > Gammaproteobacteria > Steroidobacterales > Steroidobacteraceae > Bog-1198. Next base: position 22,348 of record JALYIW010000145.1, read on the forward strand.
AATGAAGATCGCCGCCTGCACGCCGGACATCTTTGGATCTTCAGCAACGAGGTCGACACGGAGCAAACTCCGTTGGCGAAATTCAAGGCCGGCGAAATCGTCCGGGTCTTGGCGCATAACGATCGCGCGTTGGGTCTGGCCTACGTCAACCCGCAATCGCTGATCAGCGCACGCTTGCTGCAAACGTGGAAAACTCCGGACGTCGCGTGGTTCGCCGCACGCATCAAAGTTGCGCTGGCGCTGCGCGAACGACTCTACACCAAGCCCTATTACCGGTTGGTGTATGGCGAATCCGACGGCCTGCCGGGTTTGGTCGTCGATCGCTACGGGTCCGCATGCGTCGTGCAGATCGGCACCGCCGGCATGGAAAACCTCAAGCCGCAAATTCAACAGGCATTGGAGGAGGTGCTACGTTGCGAATCCCTGCTGTTCAAGAATGATGGGTCGGTACGCGAGATGGAGGGTCTATCCAGTTATGTGCAACCCGCAAAAGGTAGTTTTGCCGAGTGGAGCCTAGTCATTGAAGACGGGCTGGAGTTTCGCGCGCCCTTGTCGGAAGGGCAAAAAACCGGATGGTTCTTCGATCAGGCCGCCAACCGCCGCGCGTTGACCCATTACGTGCGCAAGGGTGCTCGGGTGCTCGATGTTTTCAGCTACGTTGGAGCCTGGGGGGTGCGGGCCGGAAGGAGCGGGGCCGGCGAAGTCAGCTGTGTGGATAGTTCCACGGCGGCACTCGAACTGGCCGCGGGCAATGGCGAGCGCAATGGCGTCAAACTGGCGACGCTGAAGGGTGATGCCTTCGATGTGCTGGAGGAGCTCGCCAAGAAGCGCGAGCGCTTCGATGTGGTGATCATCGACCCGCCGGCATTCGCGAAGCGCAAGAAAGATCTTCCGAAAGCCCTTGCCGCATACAAACGCCTCAACCAGCTGGCCATGCAGCTGCTCAGGGATGACGGAATTTTGGTGTCCTGTTCCTGCTCGTATCATGTGAGCGCCGAAGAGCTGCAGGATGCCATCGCCAAGGCCGCGCGAGCGATTGAAAAGCACGTGCAGATTCTGCAAACAGGCGGCCAGGCTGCCGATCATCCGGTGCATCCCGCCATTCCGGAGACGCGATATTTGAAGGCCTATTTCTGCCGGGTCAGCGACAGTTTAAAGTAGCGCCCATGCTCAGCTACCCCCATATCGACCCCATCGCCATTTCCATCGGACCGGTGTTCGGCATCGGACCCCTGCGCGTGCACTGGTACGGGATCATGTATCTCATCGGATTCGTGGCCGCTTGGTGGCTGGCGCGGCATCGCGCCCGGCGGCCGGGATCGACCTGGACGGCACTCGACATCGACGATCTCATTTTTTACTGTGCCATCGGCGTGATCGTCGGCGGCCGCGTCGGCTGGTGCATTTTTTACGGTCACGATGTCATCGCCGAGAACTGGCTGAACGTATTTCATATTTGGGACGGCGGCATGTCCTTTCATGGCGGCTTGACCGGCGTGTTCGCCGCAGCGGTGATCTTTGCGCGGGTCAAGCACAAGAGAATTCGGGACGTCTGCGATTTTCTGGCACCTTTGCCGGGTATCGGCTTGATGGCAGGTAGGCTCGGGAACTTCATTAACGGCGAGTTGTGGGGCAAGCCTACCAACCTGCCCTGGGCTTTTGGCGTGCCGGGTCCCGATGCAGTCCTCATCGGGCGGCATCCGTCGCAATTGTACGAAGCGGGGCTGGAGGGACTGGTGCTGTTTTCCATCGTCTGGTGGTTCACGAGCAAGCCGCGCCCCCGCTTGGCTCCCACCGGGTTGTTCTTGCTGCTGTACGGCTGCGCTCGCTTCACCGTGGAATGGGTGCGCTTGCCCGATGCGAATATCGGCTATTTGGCGGGCCAATGGCTGACCATGGGCATGCTGTTGACGACGCCGATGATTTTGGTCGGCGCCGTCATGATGATTTACGCGTATCGCCGCAACGAGGCGTCGGGTAATCTGGGTGTGGTGAAGGCCTAAGGTGCGGCAGTATCTGGATTTTTTGCGCGATATTCGGCAGCACGGCGCGCGCAAAGACGATCGCACCGGCACCGGTACCCTCAGCGTGTTCGGCTACCAGATGCGCTTTGATCTCGCGGCCGGGTTTCCGCTGGTAACGACCAAGAAGTTGCACCTGCGATCAATCATTCACGAACTGCTGTGGTTTCTCACCGGCGACACCAACGTCAAATATCTGCGCGACCACGGCGTCAGCATCTGGGACGACTGGGCGGACAAAGCCGGCAATCTCGGGCCGGTGTACGGCAAACAGTGGCGTGGTTGGCCGACCGCCGACGGCCGCACCATCGACCAATTGAGCCGCGTCGTCGATCAACTGAAGGGCGATCCAAACTCGCGGCGTATTCTCGTCAGTGCCTGGAACGTCGGTGAACTGGAGCAGATGGCATTGCTGCCCTGCCATGCATTGTTCCAGTTCTATGTCGCGGACAAACGCTTGTCCTGCCAGTTGTACCAGCGCAGCGCGGACGCGTTGCTCGGTGTGCCTTTCAATATCGCCTCGTATGCCTTGTTGACGCACATGCTGGCGCAGCAATGCGATCTTGCGGTGGGAGAGTTCATCTGGACGGGTGGTGATTGCCACTTGTACTTGAATCACTTGGAGCAGGCCGACCTACAATTGGCGAGAACTCCCTATCCGCTGCCGCGGCTGGCACTGAAGCGCAAACCGCCGACTCTGTTCGACTACTCGTTCGAGGATTTCGACATTCAGGACTATCGATACCATCCCGCCATCAAGGCCCCCATCGCCGTATGAAAAAGTCCGCCAGCCGCCGCACTCCTTGGTTCGAAGTAAGGCACTCTCCCATCCACGGTCATGGCGTTTTCGCTGCCCGTCGCATACGCAAAGGCACGACCATCATCGAGTACTTGGGTGATCGCCTCACCCATGCGCAGGCGGATGCGCGCTACGAGGACAAGGATCCGAACGACAACCATACGTTTTTATTCACGGTGGACGCGAAGACCGTGATCGACGCCGGCGTCAACGGCAACGAGGCGCGCTACATCAACCATGGCTGCGATCCGAATTGCGAAAGCACGACTTTGAACAAGCGCATTTTCATAGAAGCCATACGCACCATACAGCCTGGCGAAGAACTCGCCTATGACTATCAGATCCAGCGCGACAGCGACGACGCCGCCAATGTCGATGAGATATTCGCTTGCCGCTGCGGGGCCAAGAACTGCCGCGGGACCATGCTCGAGGGTGAAAAACCAAAAAAAACGCGCGCGAAGCGCCCTGCCACCCGGCGAGGCAGCGCGGCGCGTGGTAAACCGGCGAAAGGCTCGAAACACCGCGGGCGGTGAGTCCATCGGGTGGCAATCGAACCTGCCATTGGGGCCGACGGCATCTCGGTTCGGGATGACTTCCTCGCGCCAATCGAGGTACGCGCTCTGGTCGACTGCGCAAACTTGCGTCGCGCACGCGGCGATTTCGCGGCGGGGCGGATTGGCAACGATCGAACCCTGCGACGCCGCAAGGACATTCGCGGCGACTCCATTTGTTGGATTGCGCCACCGCTGTTTCCGGCCGAGCTGTCATTGTTGCGTGCTCTCGAATTGCTGCGCCTGGAGTTGAATCGTGAAGCCTGGCTCGGTCTATTCGAACTCGAGTTACACTATGCGTGGTATCCGCCCGGCGCCGGTTACTCACGGCACGTGGACCAACCGATGGGACGCGCGCAACGCCGGATTTCGCTGGTGCTGTACCTGAACGAGGAATGGCGGCCCGGAGCCGGCGGCGAGCTGCGAGTATTCGATGCGAACGGCGGATCTCGAGACATCGAGCCCATCGCCGGGCGACTGGTTTGTTTCCTGACGGCCGAGCGCGAACATGAGGTGCTGCCGACGAGGCAGCACCGCTTGAGCGTCACGGGCTGGTTGCGCGCGCGGGATTAGTGAGCGAGAGCCACGAGGTCCCATGCTTGCGCTACTACCGTGCGACGCCGGTCAAGCAACGCTCGCCAGCATGGCAGTTACAGCCCGTATCCCATGCTGGACCGGCGATCCGGGCTTTTGGATGGCTGGCACGAATTTTGCTTCACCTATATCATGTAGTATAACGGGTGTACGCCGTGAGGGGCCCGATGGCCATTACGCCCCATAGTCCCGGAATCGGTTGTTCCCTATGCGCTTGCCGTCGCTTAAGTTTCTGAAGACCTTTCAGGTCGCGGCCAAGCTGCAAAGCTTCAAGGCAGCGGCTGAGGAGTTGTTCGTCACACCGTCCGCCGTCAGCCACCAGATCAAAGCGCTGGAGGAGCAGCTCGGCGTGGCTTTATTCGAGCGGGGCGTGCGAACGCTGACGTTGACCGACGCGGGCGCGCACTACCTTGAACACATCAACGATATTTTTTCCAAGCTCGAATCCGTCACCGAGCAGCTGCAAGTTCGTTACGGGCGCACCATCATTCGGTTGAATGTGCCGCCGTTCTTCGCGAACGAATTGCTGCTGCCGCGATTGGCCTCGTTTTCGCAGGCTCGTGAAGAAACCGATATCCGCATCGAGACGACGTTTTCGGCGCCCAAAACGCATCCCCCGGAAGCCGACTTGTCCATCGTCGTGGGCAGCGGTCCCTGGGAAGGGTTGACCGTGCACGAGTTGTTCACGCAGAGCTTCATCGCCGCCTGCTCGCCGGCATTCCTGCTGGAAAATCCCATTGACGCGTACGGCGATTTGAACGGCAAGACCTTGCTGCTCCATGAGGAGCGCCGCGACGCGTGGGAGCGTTGGGCCTCGGGGTTGGGTATCGAGCCGATCAATCCCAATCGCTTGGTGCGGCTGGATACCATGTCGGCGGTGGTGCTCGCCGCTGAGCAGGGCGTGGGCGTGGCGTTGGTGCCGTCGCGCCTGAGTGCCGATCGCTTCATCGCAGGCGGACTGGTGAAGCTATTCGAGGCGGAACTCACCACCAATGAGAGCTACGTCTTGTTACACAGACCGGAAGATCGTGAACGAGAGGATTTGCAGGAGTTGACTCGGTGGATACTCAGCAAGTGCCGGGTCGCGTGAGGCATCTGCTGCCGCAGAGTGTCGGCGACGGCATACAGATGAGCAAATTTCCACTGCCGGGAAAACTTTCTCGTTTGTCCTTGGCTTAGGGCCTGCTTATCGTACATGTGGGGCGTTGGTATTTTTGACATCAAGGAATACCACCATGAACTTTCGCAAAATCAGTCTCCTCGCTGTATCGATCGCAGCACTCGCGCCCGCCGTTTCGAATGCCTCTGCTGAGAAATCCGCATTGAACGCCTGTGCTCAAGCGTTTGCGACCAGCCTGGCCTCGCATGGCGCTGCGGCCCCTTCGTACAAAGTGGCCTACAGTGACAGTGATTACTCCGGCTCGACCCTGGAATTCTATAACCGTGAATTCGACTTTGAAATGCGGGCCCTCGATCCGAAGACACGCTCGTTGATCGCGCGCGCGCAGTGCTCGGTCGACTTACGCGGTAACGTCGTTGCCTTTTCGTCGATACCGCTGCCGGCCGTTCAACCGGCGACTCTCGCCTCACGCTTCTGAGGAGGGACGCGGGTGCCAGCCGCCGCCGGCGCTCCCGGCTGGCGAGTTGCATGCGCGCAGGGTATAAATCCGCTATGGATGGCGGACCAAATGCAGAGGCGGCTGTTGGGCCGGCCGCGCTCGAACTGGTGCTGGCGGTGGCTGATAACGATGTCATCGGCCGCGGCAACAAGCTGCCGTGGCACTTGCCGGCGGACTTGCGGCACTTCAAGGTGCTGACGCTCGGCAAACCTGTGCTCATGGGGCGCAAAACTTACGAGTCGATCGGTAAAGCGCTGCCGGGCAGACTGAATATCGTATTGAGCCGATCCGGCGACTTTGCGCCGCCCGATTGCACGGTGGTGCGCACTCTCGAGGACGCGAGAATTGCCGCGGATGCGCACTGCGCGCTGATGGTGATCGGCGGAGCGGAAATCTATCACCGCTGCCTGCCGCTCGCCGCCCGCATTCACCTGACACTGGTGCACGCCGACATCGACGGCGACACGTTTTTTGCCGGTTGGCGCGGCGGCGACTGGACCGAGACGTCGCGCGAGCGCCATGCGGCGGATGACAAAAATGTCTTTCCTTATAGCTTCGTAACTCTCGACCGCATTAATCGCGCAATCCCCGCCTGATTGGCTTTAAATAGGTCAAATCGGTTCGAGTCTGGCATCGACGTGGCGCACCGCGCGTTCGAAGTCTATATCGGCAAGACTGGATTGCCTGCCCGCCGTCAATTCTTCGAGGATCTGCGCCTGTATTTCCCCCCGCCGCAGCGCGGTCTGGTAGGAAATTTCATGATGAAACATCACCATGGAGTAGCGCGGTATGAATTGCCGTGGACGGCGATTTTCGAGCTCTAAAGACAGCACCTGCTGCAATTGAAATTTGCTATCGATCACTCGTTCGCGCATTTCCGAATGGTTATCGAGCGACATGGCGGCGATGGCATCGGCATTGGGTTTGCGGCGCGCAAAGAATTCCGCAAACGCGTCGTCCCACGAGGGAGAGCTGCTTGCGCAGGCGGCCAATTCCACGCAATCCTCGAGGCAGCAGTTCATTCCCTGGCCATGAAAAGGCACGATGGCATGTGCCGCGTCGCCGATGAGTGCCGTCATCCCACGGTGCGACCAGGGAGCCGCGGCAACGGTGCCGAGAAATCCCAGCGGATGATCCGTGAATTCCGCCACGCAATTCGGCATCAATTGGTATGCGTCGGGAAAACTGCGCGACAGAAAATCCTCGACGGCCGCGCTCTCTATCAAGCTCTCGAAGCTGATCGCGCTGCGCTTCGGCAGGAACAGCGTGGCCGTGAAACTACCGTCCTCATTGGGTAGGGCGATCAACATGTAATTGCCGCGCGGCCAGATATGCAGCGCTGCTCGATCCATTCGATAACCGCCTGCGGCGTCGGCGGGAATCGACAGCTCTTTGTAGCCGTATTCCAGGTCGGTCTCCTGGGAGTCGATGAGGTGCGCAGCGCTCATGCGCCGCCGCATCGTCGAACCGGCGCCGTCGGCGGCCAATAGAGGTTCCATCGGCAGCTCGAGCCATCGCTCGCCGCGAACATCGCGGATGACGGCGTTTCCGGCATCGAAATCGGCGTTCTCCAGGCGATGCTCGAAATGCAGGCTCAGGCGCGGCTGCCGTGCCGCGACCTCGATCAGGATTCGATTGAGCCGGTGCCGCGAAACAGAATAGATCAGCTCATTCGGCCGCTGCCCATAGGGTTGCAGGGAGTTGGTGCCGTCGGGATGATGGATGAGTCGACCGCGCATGGGCAACAGAATCTGCTTCAGCTCCTCGAACACACCCGCTAAACGCAGGGCGTGGATGCCGCGATCGGCCAAGGCCAAATTGATGGAGCGGCCGGATTCTTCGGCGCCCTTCCTCGGGTCAGCTCGGCTCTCGTACAGTTCCACCGCGAACCCGCGGCCCTGCAAAAGAATCGCCAACAATGCGCCGGTGGGGCCCGCGCCGGCGATACGAACCGTGGGTCGAGCTGCGCTCACGCGCGCACGGCTTGCGCCAGAGCGGTCACCGCCGCGAACACATCGCTGTAGGAGTTGTACAGCGGCACGGGCGCGAGGCGCAGAATGTCGGGTTCGCGCCAGTCGCCCACCACGCCGGCGGCGGTGAGCAATTCGTGGCAGCGTTTAGCTTGCGCGGCCGGCCGCATGATTCGCAAGCTCAACTGGCAACCGCGTTCATCGGCCGCGGGGGGAGTAATGATTTCGACCAGGCCTGCCAGTCGAGCCTCGACCATACGCTGCAGGAATCCCGTCAATGCAATCGATTTGACACGCAGGCGGTCGATACCGGCGGCCTGAAAGACCTCGAGTGAGGCGAGCAACGGTGCGGTGGCCAGCACCGGTGGGTTGCTGACCTGCCAACCCTGCGCGCCCGGGATGGGATCGAATTCAGGACACATCGCAAAACGCGTCGCCTCGTCGTGACCCCACCAACCGGCGAGACGGGGCAGCCGAGGCGATTTGGCGTAGCGCTGGTGAACGAAGCACCCGCCGACGGCGCCAGGGCCGGCGTTCAGGTACTTGTAACTGCACCACACGGCAAAGTCGGCATTCCAGTCATGCAAATTCAATGGTGTATTGCCGATGGAATGCGCGAGATCGATGCCCACGATCGCGCCGACGCGGTGCCCTGCCGCGACGATGGCTGCCAGGTCCAAGGACTGTCCCGTGAGGTATTGAACCCCGGGCAGCAGAATCAATGCCAATCGACTTGCTTCGCGTTCGATTCTTTCGATCACATCCTCGGTTCGCAATGCGCGTTCACCGGCCCGCGGCGCGATTTCGATCAGATGCTCTGCGGTATCGAGTCCGTGAAAGTGGAGTTGCGAGCCGATGGCATGACGATCGGACGGAAAAGCCGATTGCTCCATCAACACCCGGTTGCGGTTCGTGTCGGGTCGAAAGAAGCTCACCATCATCAAGTGCAAATTCACGGTGAGTGAATTCATGGCGACGACTTCGCTCTCGCCCGCGCCGACCAAAGAGGCGAGCGGCGCGGCGGCGTGCTGATGGTAGGGGATCCACGGCCGCGCCGCACGGTGATGACCGAGGACGCCGAGTCGCCGCCAATCCTGTAGTTCTTGTTCAACGTAGCGCGTAACCGATTTGGGTTGCAGCCCCAGGGAGTGGCCGCACAAGTACACCATTCGCCGTCCCGCGGCATCGTGCGGATGGTGAAACTGCGCCGCATAGCCGGCGAGCGGGTCGGCGGCGTCCAGGGAAGCTGCGGCCGCCGCGGTGAGCGAGTGGTTCATGCGGGAGGCGCCGGCATCACCGTGGCACAGGCACCGCAGGTTCGGAGCAGGGTGCTTGCATAGAATCGGGAAAATATTTCCGGGAGCTGGGTTTCGATGTTGCCCACGGCAACGCGTTCCATGTACAGGCGATTTCCACAGTTCTCGCAGTACCAGGAGAAACCGTCCATTTCTTCGGGACCGCGCCGCCGCTCGACGACGATTCCGACGCTGCCGGCGGGCCGCTGCGGCGAGTGAGGCATTTCCGGCGGCAATAAAAATACCTCGCCGGCTCTAATCGGTACCTCCGTCACCCGTCCGCCCTGTACGGTTTTGAGCACCATGTCGCCCTCGAGTTGGTAGAAGAATTCCTCACTGGGGTCATGGTGAAAGTCCTTGCGCGAGTTCGGTCCGCCGACGGCCATGATGATGAACTCGCTGTCCTGGAACAGCAGCTTGTTGCCTACCGGGGGCTTGAGCAGATCGCGATTCTGATCGATCCAACGGTGCAGGCTGAAGGGTGCAAGTGGCGACATGCCCACATTATACCGGCGCCGTGAAACTTCGCCGTCCCGGGCACGGTCAAAATCCGTGGAGGTAGCTATGCGGGTCGTCTGGGCGGTGGCGTTGGCGGCGCTTTTGCTGAGCACCTCGGCGTGGGCTGTGCCCGTTACCGGCAACCCGGTTGCCGCGGTATGGAAGGAACAGCGGTTGAATTTCGTCTATCTGGGACGAACGTCGCGCTATTCCTGTGAGGGTTTGCGCGACAAAATCCGCGGCATGCTGCTCGATTTGGGGGCGCGTAGGGATCTGCGGGTTATCGCGGTGGATTGCGACGATTCCACGGCGAGCGCCCAAAGGAATTCCTTGGGGCCGAGCGTCACGTTGATTTTCTCCTCGCCCGCGCTGCCGGATGCGGCGGCGCAGCCGCTGCACCCGGGGGATCTTAAGGCCGTAGATGCGCGCTTCGAGAGGTTTACGATCATCCGCGATGTGTTTCATAACATGGATGTCGGCGACTGCGAATTGGTACAGCAGTTTTCTCATCAAGTACTGCCCAAGCTCGCGACTCGAGACATCAAGGAAGATATTGCCTGCGTCCCCCACCAACTGAGTGGCAGCCGCTTCCTGGTGCGCGGCGAGATACTGCGGGCATTGCCCCGCGATTTGAATTCCCCCGGTGCTAGGGCGCCCTAGGCGCGCGGCACCGCACTTGTACCGGCGCGGCCTCGGGCACGTCCAATCTCAGCGCGGTCAGCGTATTTCCCCAGACACAACCCGTATCGAGGCCGATGACGTCGGTGTTGCGAAAAAATCCCAAGGTCGACCAGTGACCAAATACGATTCGAGGTCCTCGCCATTTCGCGCCGGGCGCCTCGAACCACGGGATGAATAATTTGCTTTGCGACTTTTTCGGCGAGCCCTTGACGCGCAACATCAATCGTCCGTCGCCGTCGACATAGCGCAGACGCGTAAAACAATTGGCGATGAAGCGCAGCCGCTGTTCCCCGGCGAGAGCCTCGTCCCATAGGTCCGGCTCATCGCCGTACAGCCGGTCGAAGAGTTTTTCGGGAGCATTTTTCAGCGCCGCTTCGAATTCCCGGGCGCATTGCCGCGTCTGAAAAAGATCCCATTGCGGGGCGAGACCGGCGTGCAGCATGCACACATTGAGCGCCTCGTCCTCGTGAAACAGCGGCTGTGCGGCGAGCCATTCGAGCAATGCATGGCGATCGGCAGCCGCCAGCAGTTCCCCGAGAGTATCGTCGCTGCGCACGCGTGCACGGCCGAGCGCGACAGCCAAAAAATGCAGATCATGATTGCCGAGGGTGACGGTCGCGGCATCGCCCATTGCGCGGATCCTGCGCAAAACGCCCAGGGAATCCGGACCGCGATTGATCAGGTCGCCGACGAACCAGAGTCGATCTCGATCGGAAGAGAAGTGCAGCGCGTCGAGCAATTCGCCGAGCTCTTGATCGCAGCCCTGCACGTCGCCGATTGCGTACAGCGCCATTAGCCACCCATATGGCTAGTGCAGCACTCCAGGCATCGCCAGCCTGAAAGGAGCGATGGGCGCGTCGAATTGCTGCCCGTCGTCGGCTACCATTTGATAGCTGCCCTGCATCGTGCCCACCGGAGTTTCGATGACGGCGCCGCTCGAGTAGCGAAAACCCTGGCCCGGCTTGAGATAGGGTTGCTCGCCGACCACGCCGTCGCCGCGCGTTTCCTTCACATTGCCATTTGCATCGGTGATGATCCAATGGCGCGTCAACAGGCGCGCCGGCACCTCGCCTTCATTGCGTATGGTGATGGTGTATGAGAAGACGAAGCGCTTGTCGTGCGGGTCCGACTGTTCCTCTACGTAGGACGTCTCGACCTCGACGCGGATTCGAGGATTGGCCGGCTCGGATGTCATGTTCTGCATCGCCTTACTTCAATCGAATGGCCAACACATCACAGTGGGCCGCGTGCAGCACGGTATCTTCGGTGAAATTGACCAGAATGGCGAGGCCGTGGCGCTCGCGGCTGCCGAGAACGATCAGATCCACCTTCTCTTGTTCTGCGACCCGCAAAATTTCTGCTTTGGTATTGCCGGCCTCCACCCGCCAGGTGGTGCGCGGCAACTGCAGCTTGGCTACGAATTCGCTCAAAGTCTGGCTCGAACGTTTCAGCAATTCTTGCTCGATCTGCACGGTGGGCATCAACGATTCGCCCATGGGTTCGACCGGCACGAATTCCACAACATGCAGGGCGACCATCGCCGCATCGGAGCACGCCGCCATGTTCTTTGCGGCAAGTGCCACCTGCGCGCTGTCCTGCGACAGATCCAGGAGCACCAAAAGTTTCTTATAGCCTGGCATGTGACCTCAAGTATAGCCGACCAGGCGCGAGTAATGGGCGGCGAGCCGACCGAATTGGGCGGGCGCCAGAGTCTCGGGTCGCAATTGCGGGTCGATGCCGCAGGATTCAATATCCTGCGGCGTCAGGAAGCCCTTCAATCCATTGCGCAAAGTTTTGCGCCGATGGGAAAACGCCGCTGTCACCAGGCTGCGCAATGCGCCGTCCCTGCCGATTTCGAAGCGCGGTGTCGGTGAAGGGCGCAGGCGCACGATGGCTGACCATACTTTTGGGCGCGGCTGAAACGCCCCGGGCCCGACATCGAACAAACTTTCGACTTCCGCGGCGGCCGCAATCATGACGGTCAACCGACCGTATTCCTTGTTGCCGGGAAGTGCGGCCATGCGCTGCACCACTTCTTTTTGCAGCATGAAGTGCATGTCCGCGATGGCGGCGCGTTGATCGAGCAGGCGAAACAGCAGCGGCGTCGAGATGTTGTACGGGAGGTTGCCGACGATGCGCAAGGGTGGGCCGTCGCCGCGCAGCCGGATGAAATCGGTGTCCAAAACGTTTTCGACGTGCACATGCAGTCCGTTCCCGGCGCGCGGGTCCGTCACGAGCGACTTCGCCAAATCGCGGTCGATCTCGACAGCGTCCAATGTGCGGGCGCGCGCGAGCAGCAGCCAAGTCAAGGCGCCGCGACCGGGACCCACCTCCACCAAGCGTTCGCCGGCGGCCGGAGCCACCGCGTCGACGATGCGGCGGATGACCCCAGGATCGTGCAAAAAGTGTTGGCCGAAACGTTTACGAGCCTGCATGAGCCGGAGCCGCACTCGCCAAATCGACGGCGAGCGCCAGCGCCGCGCGCAGGCTGCCCGAATCGGCCAGCCCGGTGCGGGCCAAGCTGAGCGCCGTACCGTGATCGACGCTGGTGCGTAGAATGGACAACCCGAGCGTCAAATTCACCGCATTGCCGAACCCGACGTGCTTGATCACCGGCAGGCCCTGATCGTGGTACATGGCGACGATGACGTCCGCCTTATCGAGAAAGCCGGGGGTGAATGCGGTGTCCGCCGGAACGGGCCCTCGAAGGTTGAGTCCTTCGGCCCGAAGTTCGCGAATCACGGGTTCGATCACCTCAATTTCTTCGCGGCCGAGATGCCCTGCTTCGCCCGCGTGCGGGTTGAGCCCGAGCACCGTGATTCGAGGGGCAGTGAGCGAGAACAGCCGTTCCAGATCGACGTTGACGATGCGAAGAGTCGCGCGCAGCCGCTCTCGCGTAATGGCATGGGGCACATCGGCGAGTGCCAAATGCGTCGTGACCAGAGCCACGCGCAAAGAACCGCTGACCAGCAACATCACCGGCAGGGCGGCGCGGGTCCGCGCTGCGAGGTATTCGGTGTGGCCGCTGAACGCGTAGCCCGCATCCATCAAGATGCTCTTTTGCACCGGGGCGGTCACCATCGCGGCGAATTCACCATTCATGCAGCCGTCGCACGCGCGGTCGAGCGTCTCGATCACGTAGGCGGCGTTACGCGCGTCCGGATGTCCCGCAATCACGGGCCGTACGGTGGGGATATGCATGACTTTGAGCCCCCCCGCGCGCCGCGGGGGGGTGGGCTGCGAGGGGTCGTAGAGCTCGATGGTGAGCGGCAGCTTCAGGGCGGCGGCGGCGGCGCTGAGCAAATCCGCATCGGCGGCGACGACGATGTCGGCATTCCAGAGGGTTTGGGCCAGCGCGACACAGGCATCAGGTCCAATGCCCGCGGGTTCCCCGGAAGTGATGACAATGCGCGGTACGTACACTACATCTTGATTTCGACGAAGGCCTCGTCGCGTAATCGGCGTAGCCACAACTCGGTTTCCTCATCCGCCTTGCTCTCGCGAATGGCGGTGAATGCACGCTGGCGACGCACGTCATCGGTGCTGTCGTAGGTGCGCGTACCCAGCATCTGGACGATATGCCAGCCGTAACGAGATTTGAACGGTTCGCTTATTTCGTTCGCCTTAAGGTCGGCGATGGCTTTATCGAACTCCGGCACGAAGGTACCCGGTCCGCTCCAGCCCAAGTCGCCGCCGTCCGGCGCCGAACCCGGATCCGCGGAGGTGGTGGATGCTATGCCGGCGAAATCCTCACCGTTCAAAATGCGTTCGCGAAGTTTGCCGAGCTTTTGCCGCACCGTCTCATCGTCGTCCAATTCGTTCGGCTTCATCAGGATGTGCCGGACGTGGATTTGATTGATGATGACCTGCGCTTCGCCGCTGCGCCGTTCATTGAGCTTGACGATGTGAAAGCCGCTCGGTGTACGCACCGGTGCGGCCACCTCGCCGGGCTTAAGTTTTGTGACCAACGCAAGAATGAATTCTGGAAGTTGCGAGCCTTTGCGCCAACCGAGCGAGCCGCCATCCAACGCGGTCTGACTGTTGGAATTCGCGATGGCTAGTTGACCGAAATCCTCGCCCTTGGAGGCGCGGGACGCCAAATCCTGGGCTTTGCGGGTGATTTCATCGAGTTGCTCCGGAGTGGCGGCGGCCGGCAGCGACAACAGGATGTGCGACACGTTGAATTCGTCGTTCGCGGCCGCGGTCTGCTGGCGCGTCAAGAATTGCTCCAATTCGTGCGGAGTGACGTTGATGTGCGCAATCACATCGCGCTGACGCAGAGTGCTCAAGGTCAATTCCTTGCGCATGGCTTCGCGATATTGCTTGTAATCCACACCCTGGGCCTGCAAGGCGGTGGGCAGCTGATCGAAGGGGATCTTGTTGCGTCCCGCGATTTCCTGCAGCGCAGAATTCAATTGCTCTTCTGAAATGGTCAATCCGACGCGCTTCGCATGCTGCGACTGGATCTCCTGCAAAATCAAGCGGTCGAGCACCTGCTGCTTGAGCACGCTCTGGCTGGGCAGTTCGGTTTTCTGCTCTTGCAGCCGCTTGGTGACCGAATCCATCTGGGAATCTAGTTCGCTCTTGAGGACCAACCCATCGTTGACGATGGCGGCAATGCGATCGAGCATTTCGCCGTGAACGCCGATGTCGCGCGTCTGGGCGAAGCACAGGGCGGGCGCCAGGCTGGCTGCCAAAAGCCAAGAAAAAACGCTAGATTTACGCATGAATAGACTTCGTCCTGGTCAGGGGGCCTGGTTTTGGGCATTCGAGTCGCGGGTCGAATACCCGCGGATCGATCGTTCCAAGAACGATTCCGCACGTTTTCCGACAGAACTCAAGCCCGTCAGTTCCAATTGTAATGCAATCGAGGTATCGAGTCCTCCGCTACGGTTACTGACATAGCGCCGCTGCACGAGCTGAACGCGGTAGCAGCAGCTTTTGTATTCAAAACCAGCCACTTGTTCGATGGTCTGGCGATCTTGAAAGGAATACACCCAGCGTCCTACCGTGTCCCAATGATCGCTGATCGGCCAGGCGAAAGAGCCGTCCCATTGCCGCAGAATGCCCCGCTGGAAGCGGTATCCAAGATTGATCACCCGGCTGGGATCCGGGTGGTATTGGACGGAAACCTCTGATTTTTCGCTCTGCGAGGTGTACGGATTCCATTGATAGTCGAGATTGAAACTGACGTTTTTATAGGCGGTCAGGGAGATTTCCCCGACGATGTCCGAGGCGGGGTGGGCCGCCGCGGCTTGCCCTGCCACGAGGGCTGAGGATTGACCGGACAGGGGCAGAGCCACTCGGGGAATGGAGAAATAGCGGATTTGTCCGATGGTTGCCGACAGGTATTGGGTTCCCGACACGTGATCGAACAGGCGTGTCGTCAGGGCCAGTGCGACCTGATTTGCATCAGCGATGCGATCCGAACCCACATAGCGGTTGGTGCGGAACAATTCGGTCAAGTTCAAGTCCGGAAGACCGGTATCGAATATCGGCAGCCGGTCCTGGTTTCGATAGGGCACGTAGCTATAGACGATCCGTGGCTCCAGGGTCTGAGTGCGCTGTCCTTGGGCGCCCGCATCGCGTTCGAACACCAAACCCGCATCCACTCTGGCATAGGGCAGCGTGCGGGTCGGCGCGCTCGGTGCGCCGCGGGCGGCGTCGTGTAAATCATATTGGGTGAAGTGATAGCCGACCGCCGACTCGAAGAAATAGCCGCTGCCGCGGGTCGACCAACGAATCTCCGGCGACAGATCCAAGCGCACGCCGGTGGGGCCGATTTGGCGCAAAAAATTCACCGCCTCGCTGTCGAGGGCAAATTCGAAATTGCTGTTCAAAATCTGCCACAGGCCCTGCGCTTGCACTCTCGGGACCCGCGAATAGGGTCGATCCACAGAGCCCACCGACGTATCGATGGTCTGAAAGTTCTGCAGTTGCGCGCGAATTCGCCAGGCATCGTCGTAATAGAGCAGATCCGCGCGGCGCTCCAGGTAAGTGACGCTGGTTTGATCCGAGCCCACGGCAAAATCCTGAAAGTAGTTGCTGTCGCTGACGCCGGCGACGTCCGCAACAAAGCGCAGTCCGGGCTTGAAATCCGTGATGTCCCCGTAGTGCAGATAGTTGCGATCACCGTGCTCGATGCGATCGTTGGGTAAAAAAGTGGTGTCGATTTCACCGCGCGACGTCGCCGTCAGATAGCGCAAATCCGCGGCCAGCTGCACGCCGCGCGAGGACAGAAGCCCGGGTGTCATCGTCAGATCGAAGTTCGGAGCCAGGTTGAAGTAGTAGGGAACCTGTAATTCGAAGCCGTTCTTTCCCGAATGACCGAAGCTCGGAAACAGCAGTCCGCTCTTGCGCTCATCGCCCAAGGGAAAAGAAATGTATGGAGTGTAGAAAACAGGCACATCTTTGAATCGCATCACCACGCCGCGTGCCAACCCTTCCTCTGCTTTGGTGTCCAGGTTGATGGAGGAGGCTTGCAGCATCCAATCCTCGTTGCCGACGGGACAGGTCGTGTAGCGCACCTGCGACAGCACCACCTTGCCGTCCGGACGGACATCGATGCCCTTGGCGAAGCCGCGGCCGTTGCGATCCATGAGCTGAAAGTTGGCTTTGTCGAAATTCGCCGTCCCGTCCGTGTCGTAGCTGCCGTCGTCGCTGCGCACGCGCAATTTTGGGTCTTCGAAATCGACGCCGCCCTTTACGGAAACGCGGCCGGTCTTGCTGTTGTAAACCACCGAATCCGCGGCGACGCTGCGCTCGTCTTGGTGAACCGTCACACGTCCATTGAAGACGGCGTTGCCGTCGGTACCGAGCAGAGCATCGTCGCTATCGATGTGAATCCGGTGATCGTCATTGGCGATGCCCGCAGGGCGGATGGCAGTATGTTTCGGTGGAGCGGGGCACATGTCTCCGGCATGCGCCATCGAGGCTGCCAATAGGCAAAAGAATACGGTTGCTGCTCGAACAGGAGAAGCCATGGACAAAATGCATCGCCTTAGTCGGTATACTGGATCGCCGCATTTGCGGTGGGTGAATGGTCAAGCATGGGTCTACCGGATGCAAGCGATTCCCGACTCGAGGCTCTGACCCGGTGGGTGTTCGACGATTTGGGTTTTGCCGGCGGCCGGATCGATGCGGCGTCAGCCGATGCGAGTTTTCGCCGCTATTTTCGCGTGACCCGCGGCACGGCCACCTACATCGTGATGGATGCGCCACCCGCTAAGGAGGATCTGGGTCCTTTTGTGGGCGTGGCGAGGATGATGGCCGGCATCGGACTGAACGTACCGATGATTTTGGCGCAGGATCGTAAGCGCGGGTTCCTGCTGCTGTCGGACTTGGGAAATCGCCAATATCTCGATGAGCTTGCAGTGGCAGGCGCCGCGGACCGGCTATATGCGGATGCGCTCACGGCCTTGACGCGTATGCAGACGGCCGACAGCGCCGTCTCGCGTGATCTGCCGCGTTATTCGCACGAGCTGCTGCTGCGCGAAATGCAACTCATGCCCGAGTGGTTTTTGCGCCGGCATCTTCGATTGCAGGTGACCGCGGCCGAGAGTGCCATGTTGGAACAGCTGTTCACGACCTTGACGCAAAGCGCGCTGGCGCAGCCCGCCGCGCTGGTGCATCGGGACTACCACTCACGCAACTTGCTGCTCACTGCGGAAAATAATCCCGGTATCTTGGACTTCCAAGATGCGGTGTGGGGGCCCGTCACCTATGATTTGGTGTCGCTGTTGAAGGATTGCTACATCGAGTGGGCGCCGGCCCGAACACGCGCATGGGCTCTGTCGCACCGGCAGCAATTGCGGGCCGCGGGGTTCCCGTTGAATGCGGACGAGACTGAGTTCATTCGCTGGTTCGATCTGCTCGGCTTGCAGCGCCACATCAAAGTGCTGGGAATTTTCGCGCGGTTGAACTACCGCGACGGAAAAATGCAATACCTGAAGGATCTGCCGCGGGTGCTGCACTACACCAAGCAAGCCGCCGGCGCCTACCCGGAGACTGCAGCCTTTGCCGATTTCATCGCCGAGCGCATGGAGCCGGAATTTCCGCCTGCGCAGCAGCGAGCCCTCGGGTGAGCGCGCAACTCGAGCAGCCGCGAACGGCGATGATTCTGGCCGCGGGGCGCGGCGAGCGCATGCGGCCCTTGACCGATGTCACGCCCAAGCCATTGCTGCGAGTGCGCGGCCAGCCGCTGATCGAGCGTCACGTCATCGGTCTGGCGCAGGCCGGCATCGAGCGAATCGTGATCAATCTTGCTTGGCTGGGCCAACAAATCAGGGAGTATCTCGGAGACGGTTCGCGCTATGGCCTGGCGATCGCTTACAGCGAGGAGCAGCCGCAGGCGCTCGGAACCGCGGGCGGAATATTCCGCGCATTGCCGCAGTTGTTGCCGGGGCCGTTCGCAGTGGTCAATGGCGACATTTATACAAATTTTGATTTTCAGGAATTGGGAGTGGCAGCTCATCAGGACGCGCACTTGGTGCTCGTGCCGAACCCGCCGCACCACCCCCGAGGCGACTTCGGTCTGCAAGCCGGATTGGCGGTGGCGGCCACACAGAGCGCGGCGCAGACTCGCCATACCTTCGCCGGAATCGCCACTTATCGATGCGGTTTTTTTGCCGGCTGCGCCGACGGAATATTCCCCCTCAAGCCCTTGCTGCTGCGATCAATCGCGGCTGAACGCTGTGCGGCGCAGCTGTATACGGGACCGTGGGAGGACGTGGGAAGTCCCGAGCGGCTGCGGGCCTTGAACGCCTAGCTGGAGTACAATTTAGCGCATGTTCGAATTCAAAGGCATACCCATCCTGCAAGAGCAGCGCACCGCCCGCAGCGGCGAGAAATACACGACGGCACAAGGGTTTACAGCGATCAAGGATGGCGTGAAGCTGCCGGCCACGGCCACGGCCACGGCCACGGCCACGGCCAGGCCCACATTGCGCAAGCCCACGTGGCTACGCGCACCGCTTGCCGCCGGTAAGGAATTCACCACAGTCCGGCAGATTGTCCGCGAACATCGTTTGAGCACGGTGTGCGAGGAGGCGAAATGCCCAAATATCGGCGAATGCTGGAATGCTGGAACGGCAACTATTATGTTAATGGGCGCCGTATGCACGCGCGCCTGTCGATTTTGCGCGGTGGACACCGGCAATCCACACGGTTGGTTGGATGAGGAGGAGCCGGAAAACGTTGCCCGATCAGTGCAGCTGATGGGCCTCAAATACGTGGTCCTGACTTCGGTCAATCGCGATGACTTGGAGGACGGCGGAGCCGCGCACTACGCTGCCGCGATTCGCGCCATCAAGCGCCACACCCCCGGCACCGCCGTCGAGGCTCTAACACCGGATTTCCAAGGCGCGATGCGCGATGTGCAGGCAGTGCTCGATTCTGGATTGGACGTGTTCGCGCAGAATGTGGAGACGGTCGAACGCCTGACTCATCCAGTTCGCGATCCGCGCGCCGGCTACCGGCAGACGCTAACCTTGTTGCGCGCGGCGAAGATTTATCGACCCGCGGTACTGACGAAAACCAGTCTGATGCTCGGGTTGGGCGAAACCGATGCTGAAATCCACGAGACCATGGTCGATCTGCGAGACGCGGCGGTGGATATTCTGACATTAGGCCAGTATTTGCGCCCCACGCCGAATCATTTGAACGTCGAGCGCTTCGTTGCTCCGGCCGAGTTCGAGCGATATCGCGAGCAGGCGCTGGCACTGGGATTTTTGGAGTGCGTCTCCGGCCCGCTGGTGCGGTCGAGCTATCGCGCGGAACAGGCCCTGGCGCGCAACAATGCCGGACTCGGTAATGGTGGCCTCAACCCGGCGCAGAGCGAGGCCCTGCATACGGCCGCGCCTATGGCTGGGCCCATCCCCGTGCGCGGCTCATGAGCGATGCGCCGCTGATCCGGCAATTGGGGTTGGTGGAATACGAACCGACCTGGCGGGCGATGCAGCGGTTCACCGATGACCGGACTGCCGACACGCGCGACGAAATCTGGTTCGTCGAACATCCTCCGGTGTTCACCTTGGGGCTGAACGCCAGCCGCGAACATCTGCTGGCGCCGGGCGATATCCCCGTGGTGCAGATCGACCGCGGCGGGCAAGTGACCTACCACGGCCCCGGACAACTCGTCGTGTATCCGCTGGTGGATGTGCGCCGCCGCCGCTTGAGCGTGCGTCAACTGGTGGTGGCGCTCGAGAATGCCATCATCGGCTATGCCGCCGGGTGGGGAGTGACCGCGGAAGGTTCGCGCGAGGCACCGGGGGTCTACGTCGACGGCGCCAAACTCGCCAGCATCGGTTTACGGATACGCCGCGGTGCGAGCTATCACGGCTTGGCACTGAACGTGTCCTTGGACCTGGAACCGTTCCAGCGCATCAATGTGTGTGGCATTCGCGGCCTGGCCGTCACGCGGCTGGCCGATCATGGTGTGACGCTGGACGTCGGTTCCGTGTCGAGCGGATTGGCTGCGCATTTGTTGCGGCATCTGGGATTCGAGCCTAATCAGCATGGTCTCGAGAATCACAGTGCCATCAACACCGATTTGCAGGCCGTCAATTCGCGGTAGATGGCGTCCAGCTGTTCACGGCTGGTGGCGTTCACGACATAGGTCAATGCCAGGAAATTCCCGTCAGCGCTGGTCCGAGTGCGAATGGCGGACTCCGGGAGGGATCCGGCATGGCGCTCGATGATGGCTTGAGTGAGCGCGCGCAGGTCGCTGTCGTGCCTGCCCATCACCTTGATGGGGAATTCGCTGGGAAATTCCTGCAGTGGTGGCGGTTCGCTCACAGCGCCGGCGCCTGCTGCAGTTCGCGAGTGTAGGCTTCGAAGGCGGCGTGCATCCGCTTGAACAGCGGACCGGGCCGACCGCCGCCGACCGCAGCCCCATCGAGCACGGTCACGGGAATCACTCCGCGCGTGGCGAATGTCAGCCAAATCTCGTCGGCCGCCCGCAGTTCGGCCTCGGTCACCGCGGCGCTTGCGCTGCGGACCCCCAAGCGTGCGGCGAGTTCGGTCACTACATCACGAGTCGTGCCGGGAAGGATGTGGTGGCCGTTGGGAGGAGTCCGGATGGCGCCGTCCTTGACGACATGAACCGTCGTCGATGAGCCTTCGCGAAGTTCGCCATTTTCGATCATGATGGTTTCATATGCGCCGGCGTCGACTGAAAGCTTTTTGAGCAGAATATTGGCGAGCAAAGCCGTGGACTTGATGTCGCGCCGCGCCCAGCGCGTGTCGGCGGCGGTGATGGCGGACACGCCCTGCGACAGCACCGCGGGGGCGAGCGGTTCCAACGCCGTGATGTAGGCAAATAAAGTAGCGGCGAGACCTTCCGGCCAGGCGTGATTGCGGCCGAGCTCCGCGCCGCGAGTCACCTGAATATACAAGTAGGCTTCGGTCCCTGCATTTCGTGAAATCAATTCCCGGCAGACCCCCGACCAATCGCTGTGCGACAGCGGCGGCGCCATGCGAATACCGGCGAGACTCCGATCGAGCCGGTCCAAGTGCTCGCGCAGGCGGAACGGGCGCGAGCCGTACACCGGCACCACTTCATAAACCGCGTCGCCAAACAAGAATGCTCGATCGAGCGGCGACACCCGCGCTTGCGCCAGCGGCAGGAAATTTCCATTCAGGTAGCAAATGGGCAGCGGTGGGCTCACGCGAACCACAGTCGAATGGTATCGATCAGCCGCCGCCACCAACCTCCGGCCGAGACCGCATTCAGCGGATAGAGCGGCACGGTTGCCAGAGTCTGGTTGCCCGACAGCACGCGGACGGCTCCCACCTTGGCATCCGCGGCGAGAGGTGCAATCAGCCGCGGCATGACATCGGCAACGGTTGTGATGCTGTCGGCTTCGCCGCGCGGCACGGTCATGTAGAGGTCATCCTTGATGCCTAGGTCGATGGGCGAACGCTCAGCCTTCCACACCCGCGAGGAGGCGAGGATGGTGCCGCCCTTGACGATGAGTTTGGTGTCGTAGAAAGTGAAACCGTAGTTCAGCAGCGCCGCGCTGGCATTTTCCCGCCCCTTCATGCTGGTTGATCCCAACACCACGGACACGAGCCGCATGCCGTTGCGCAGCGCCGAAGTCACCAGGCAAAAGCCTGCCGAATCCGTGTGTCCGGTTTTCAAACCATCGACGGTGGGATCTTTTTCGAGCAGGCCATTTCGATTCTGCTGCTTGATGCCGTTGTGCTCGAATTCGCGCACCGAATAGTATTTGTAGAACTGCGGATAGTCCCGAATCATGGCGCCTGCCAGCAGCGCCAGGTCGTGCGCGGTGGTGTAGTGCTGCGGCGCAGGCAGACCCGAGCTGTTCTCGAAATTTGTCCCCACCATCCCTAAGCGCTTCGCATTGGCGTTCATCATCTGCACGAAGGTCTCTTCGGTACCCGCAATGCGTTCCGCCAGGGCAATCGTGGCATCATTGCCTGACTGCACGATCATACCCAGGATCAGATCCTGGACCGACACGGGTTTGCCCAATTCGATGAAGGTGCGGGAGCCTTCCGAGCGCCAAGCGTGCTCGCTTACGCTCACCGTCTCGTCAAGCTTGAGCTTACCGGCCGCCAGTTGTTGAAAAACGAGATAGGCGGTCATGAGTTTGGTAAGACTGGCCGGTTCCATTCGCGCGACCGGATCTTTGGCGGCGAGCACCTTGTCGGTTCGATAGTCGATCAGCAGGTAGGCGCGCGCGTCCACCTGCGGTGCGGTGGGGATGGCAATGGAGGCGGCCGGCGGCGGCGTGACGGCAAAGCAGACCGCAGTCGTGACAGTGGTGAACGCAGTAAAAAAAAAGCAGACCAACAGGGAACGAAACATAGTGGATAAATACCTTGCTGTAATGATTCAAGTGTACCGATGATTGCCCCAGGGCAACAGTTGACTACCGCCTAATCGAGGGCGAGATGCGCGTCGTGCACGCCGGCCTGCTCGAGCGCCGCGACGATGTGGTCGAAGTGCGCCACATCCGGCACCGGACCGATGCGCACCCGGTACATGCGCCGGCCGGCGATTTGATCGTCGCGCACAAAGATTTTGCCGTAGTTGCCGCCGCGCAATTTTTCAGCGAGGCGTTGCGCGTTGGCGGGATCGGAGAATGCGCCGGCCTGGATGAAAAGAGACGAGGCCGCGGCGGGTGGCGCAAGAGCGTCGGATGCGGCGGTTGAAGCCGCCGCGGGCGGCGCCGGCGCGAGGGCTGCAGGACCAGACGCTGCGGGCGGGGCGAGCGGTGCGGAGGCGACGCCGACGGGGCTGAGCGATGCGGTGATGATCTGCTGCGCCAAAGTTGGTTCGATGGTGCGCACTTCGACGATTGCCGTGCCATTGTGCAACATGTCGAGCTTCAACGCGGCGGTGTAGGACAGATCGATGATGCGATTGCCGACGAAGGGCCCGCGATCGTTGACGCGAACGACGACACTGCGGCCATTCTGCAGATTGGTGACGCGTACGTACGCGGGCAGCGGCAGTGTCTTGTGCGCGGCCGTCATGCCGTACATGTCGTAGGACTCACCGGTGGAGGTGCGCACCTTATGAAAGCCCGGGCCGTACCAGGAAGCCACGCCGCGCTCGACGTAGCCGACGCTCGAGGACAGGACGAAGTAGCGCTTGCCGAACACCTCGTAGAACGGCGGGTTGCCGTTGCGCGAGCGCTTTTCGATGCGCGGCATGGCGTCCGGCACGGCATCGGGCAGCGGCGGCGTCACGAGGACCGGCGCTGTGGGGGAGCCGGGATTCGAATCGGTGCGCGAGGAGGCACCGAGGCAAGCGCTCAGCCCCACCGCGACGGCCAGTCCCAGCGGTGCGGTGAGTGCGCGAGTAATGTTCACGGTGTTGAGGACGGCGGCTGGGCGGCGCCACCGGCCGTCGCGGCGCTGGGCGCAATGGGCGCAGCATCACGCAACAAGACCTGCTGCTTCACCGCGGCCGCGAGTTCGTACACCGCCATGGCGTACAGGGCGCTGTGGTTGTAGCGGGTGATCACATAGAAATTGTTGTAGCCCACGCGCCAGTGAACGCCGTCGGCCTCGTCGGCGGCGATCAGCAGGGCGGGGGCCTCGGGGGACAGAGAGCTGTCGAAGGCGACGCCTTTGGTCCGCAGCGAGCCCACCGTCTCGGACAAGGCCAGTGTGCGCCCATCGAGATCCGCCAGCTTGTCGGGTAGAACGTTGGCTTCGTCCAGCACCGGCTCGCCGGCGTTCCAGCCGTGTTCCTTGAGATAGTTGCCGACGCTGGCGCAGACGTCCCGCCAATTGCTCCATAAATCGACGTGTCCATCCGCGTCCGCATCGATGGCGTAACGCCGATAGTTCGAGGGCATGAACTGCGGCGCACCCATGGCGCCGGCGTAGGAACCTTTGACCTTGAGCGGATCGAGACCGGTTTCGCGGGTCAACAGAAGAAATTGTTCGAGCTCATCGCGGAAGAATTTCGCGCGAGCGGGATAATCGAAAGCCAAAGTCGCCAAGGCGTCGAGTACGCGGTACGACCCCGTCAGTCGCCCGTAATAAGTCTCCACGCCGACGATGGCGGCCAGATATTCCGGAGCGACTCCGCTCCTGACGCTGGCTTGATCGAGCGCCTGGCGGTGTGCGAGCCAGAAATCCGCCCCTTCGCGCACGCGCCTTTCCGTGATGAATATGGGGCGATACTCGAACCATTGCTTGGCCTTTTCGGCCGGACGATCCATGGCTTCGATGATGGCCGGCTGGCTCTGAGCCGCTTTGAGCAATTTGCGTACTTGGTGTTTCGTGAACTTCGAGGTGTCGGCCATGTGCGCTATGAACTCTTTGACCTCCGGGCGCGTGACGTCGAGCGCGGATGCGCGTGGGGGCCAGGTGCCCGCGAGCGAGACGAGGAGCGTCAACGAGAGAACGACTGATCTCATGAGCCTATGAGCTTGCGGTGCGAGTGCAGGGACATGAGGATGCCGAAGCCTGCCAACAGGGTGACCATGGAGGTGCCGCCATAGCTGATCAGGGGCAGGGGCACGCCGACCACGGGCAGAACACCGCTCACCATGCCGGAGTTGACGAATACATAGACGAAGAAGCTGAGCGCGATGGCGCCGCCCGTCAAGCGCGCAAAGGTGTCCTGACCCTGCATCGCCAGATATAGCGCGCGGCCGATCACGATGCCATAGAGCGACAAGATCAACAGCTGGCCGAGCAA
>JALYIW010000146.1 GCA_030775625.1 Pseudomonadota bacterium
TGAGCATGTCCGCCGAAAAACACTGATTATCGACCACCTGACCCTTAAGACCTGGAGACATAGATGGAGCACGCACCTTTAATCGCTCAAGTCATGAGCTACACACTGATCGCCGTCGGCCTGTTGATCGGCCTTGGCGCACTTGGCACGGCCATCGGCTTCGCGCTGCTGGGCGGCAAGTTCCTCGAAGGTTCGGCCCGCCAGCCTGAACTCACGCCCATGCTGCAAACCAAGATGTTCATCGTCGCCGGCTTGCTCGACGCCGTGCCCATCATCGGCGTGGCCATCGCGTTGTTGTTGATCTTCTCAAACCCGTTCTTGGCGCAGATTGCCGCAAAGTAGCCTTGGATGTCGGCTAGGAGCTTTGACGAATGGACATAGCAGTCACGCTAATCATTCAGGGCGTCGCGTTTTTCGCGGTGGTTCTGATAGTCATGCGGTTTGGATGGCCGCACATCATGGCGGCGATCGAAACGCGGCAGAAAACAATCGCGCAAGGACTGGCTGCCGGCAGCAAGGCGCAGAGAGATCTCGACGAAGCCAAGATCAAGGCTCAGGAGATAATCCGCGAAGCGCGCGACAAGGCGGTGCAGATCGTCGATCAGGCAAGCAAGCGTTCGGCCGAGATCATCGACGAGGCCAAGAACACCGCCATCGCCGAAGGTCAGCGCATCGTGACTCAGGCGCACGAGGAGATCGCGCTCGATACCACACGTGCGCGTGAAGGCTTGCGCAAGCAGGTGGCGAGCCTCGCCGTGCAAGGCGCCGCGCATTTGCTCGAACGGGAGATCGACCCCAAGACCCACGCCGCGCTGCTCGACAAATTGGAGCTGGAGATCGCGAATGGCTGAGGCGGCCACCATCGCCCGCCCTTACGCCAAAGCGGCCTTCATGTCGGCACGCGATGCGAAAACGTTGACCGGCTGGTCCACGGCGCTGCAGCGCGCCTCGGGCCTAGTCGCGGATTCGCGCATCGCAGACCTGTTGAGCAGCCCCAAATTGAGCACCGATCAGATCGTGTCAATGTTTGCGGGCTTGGACGGCGGCGGGATCGACAGCCAGTGGCAGAACTTCATCAGGCTGCTGGCCCGCAACAAGCGCCTGGCCGTCTTGCCGGCCATCGCGCAGCAGTACGAAATGCTGCGAGCCCAGTATGAAAATGAGCTGGACGTGCAAGTGACCTCGGCCGTTGCGATGAATCCGGAGCAACGAGCCAAGTTTGCGGCCTCGCTCACGACTCGGTTCAAACGCGACGTACGTATGAGCACGTCGGTCGACGCGGCGTTGTTGGGCGGCGCCGTGATCCGCGCCGGAGATTTGGTGATCGACGGCTCGATCCAAGGCCGTCTGCAGCGGCTGGCGTCGGAGCTCGTGAATTGAATCAGGGTAGTTGAATTTAAAGAAGGCGAATCATGTCCATCAAGGCATCTGAAATCAGCGACCTCATCAAGGCGCGTATCGATAAGTTCCAATCCGCGACGGAAGACCGCAACGTCGGCACCGTGGTCAGCGTGACGGACGGTATCGTGCGCGTTCATGGCTTGGGCGACGCCCGGTATGGCGAAATGCTGCAGTTTTCCGCCGATACTTTCGGACTGGCGCTGAACCTCGAGCAGGACTCGGTGGGCGCGGTCGTGCTGGGTGACTACAAGAACATCGTCGAAGGCGACACGGTCAAAACCACCGGCCGCATTCTCGAAGTGCCGGTGGGCCCGGAGATGCTCGGCCGGGTGGTCGACGCACTGGGCGTTCCCATCGACGGCAAGGGTGCGATCGCGGCAACCGCGAAGGCTCCTCTGGAGCGCGTTGCGCCCGGGGTCATTTTCCGCAAGAGCGTGTCGCAGCCCGTTCAGACGGGCCTCAAGGCCATCGACTCCATGGTTCCGGTGGGGCGCGGTCAACGCGAACTCATCATCGGCGATCGCCAGACCGGCAAGACGGCGGTGGCCGTCGACACCATCATCAATCAGAAGAGCACCGGCGTTAAGTGCATCTACGTCGCGATCGGCCAAAAGCAGAGCTCGATCGCCAATGTCGTCCGCAAGCTCGAAGAACATGGCGCGCTGGCGCACACCATCATCGTCGCGGCCTCAGCGTCCATGCCCGCTGCCATGCAATACCTGGCGCCCTATGCCGGCTGCGCCATGGGCGAATACTTCATGGACAACGGCGAAGACGCATTGATCGTCTATGACGATTTGTCCAAGCAGGCCGTTGCCTATCGGCAAATTTCCTTGTTGCTACGCCGCCCTCCCGGCCGCGAAGCGTATCCGGGCGACGTGTTCTATTTACATTCGCGCCTGCTCGAGCGTTCCGCGCGTGTGAACGAAGAATACGTCGAGAAGGCCACCAACGGCCGCGTGAAAGGCAAGACCGGCTCCCTCACGGGACTGCCCATTATCGAAACCCAGGCGGGCGACGTCACGGCATTCGTGCCGACCAACGTCATCTCGATCACCGACGGCCAGATCTTCCTGGAATCGGACTTGTTCAATGCCGGCATACGTCCGGCCATCAACGCCGGCATTTCCGTGTCGCGTGTCGGCGGCGCCGCGCAAACCAACATCATCAAGAAGTTGGGCGGTGGTATCCGTTTGTCGCTGGCGCAATACCGCGAACTCGCGGCGTTCTCGCAATTCGCATCCGATCTCGATGAAGCAACGCGCCGGCAGCTGGAACGCGGCATACGCGTCACCGAGCTCATGAAGCAAAAGCAGTACGCGCCCATGTCGGTGGCCGAAATGGCGCTGTCGCTGTATGCGGCCAACAGCGGCTTTTTCGACAAGGTCGATCGAACCAAGGTGGTGGCGACCGAAGCCGCGCTGCAGGCATTTGCCCGCACCAATTACGGCAAGCTGCTCAAGGCGATTGGCGACAAGCCTGACTTGTCGAAGGACGTCGAGGCCTCCTTGAAAAAATGCTGCGAAGAATTTTTCGCGACGGTCTGAAACATGGCAGGCGCTAAGGAAATCCGCAGCAAGATCACGAGTATCAAAAATACTCAGAAGATCACCAAGGCGATGGAAATGGTAGCCGCCAGCAAGATGCGCAAGGCGCAGGAACGCATGCGCGCCGCGCGGCCGTATGCCGAAAAAATCCGCAACGTCATCGGACATTTGACCCAGGCGAACCCGGACTTCCAGCATCCATTCCTGGTGAGCCGGCCGGTCAAGTCGACGGGCATCATCATCATCAGCACCGACCGCGGCTTGGCGGGCGGCTTGAACATCAATTTGTTCAAGGCTGCCTTGGTCGCGATCAAGGCGGCGTCGGCCAAGGGCGAAAAAATCCAGCTGTGCTTGATCGGTACCAAAGCCGTGCAATTCTTTCGCCGATTGGGAATGCCCATTGCCGCCTCGACCACGCACCTGGGTGACCGGCCAGAGGTGGCTGCGCTCATAGGCACGGTCAAGGTCATGCTCGATCAGTATCGCGCTGGCGACATCGACCGGTTGATTTTGGTGCACAACGTGTTCGTGAACACCATGAGCCAAAAAGGCGTTGTCTCGCAGCTGCTGCCGGTGGAGGCGACCGACACCGCCGCTTTGCAGGAGCGTTGGGATTACATCTACGAGCCGAGTCCCCAAGAATTGCTCGATGGGATTTTGCTGCGCTATGTGGAGTCTCAGGTGTATCAGGGCGCCGTCGAAAACGTGGCCTGCGAGATGGCTGCTCGAATGGTCGCGATGAAGAGCGCCACGGATAACGCCGGCAATCTCATCGGCGAGCTACAACTGATTTACAACAAGGCCCGTCAGGCCGCGATTACCACCGAGCTTTCGGAAATCGTCGGCGGGGCTGCAGCGGTTTAAGTAGAGGGTTCAAGAATGTCCAGCGGAAAAATCGTGCAAATCATCGGAGCAGTCATCGACGTGGAGTTTCCACGCGACCAAATCCCCAAGATCTACGACGCGCTCAAGCTCGATGAAGTGGAACTGACCCTCGAAGTCCAGCAGCAGTTGGGCGACGGCGTGGTGCGCACGATTGCCATGGGGCCTTCGGAAGGCCTGCGACGCGGCTTGAGCGTCAGGAACACGGGCAAACCGATTTCGGTGCCGGTGGGCGTCGGGGTACTGGGACGCATCATGGATGTGCTCGGTAACCCCCAGGACGAGGCGGGTCCGGTGCAAGCCGGCGAATATTGGCCCATCCATCGCCCCTCGCCTGCGTACGACGAACAAACCGGTGGCCAGGAACTGCTGGTGACCGGCATCAAGGTCATTGACCTATTGATTCCTTTTGCAAAGGGCGGCAAGGTCGGCCTGTTCGGCGGTGCCGGCGTCGGCAAGACGGTCAATATGCTCGAACTGATCAACAACATCGCAAAACAGCATTCCGGCCTCTCGGTGTTTGCGGGCGTCGGCGAACGTACCCGCGAGGGCAACGATTTTTATCATGAGATGAAAGACTCCGGCGTGCTCGACAAAGTGGCCATGGTGTACGGCCAGATGAACGAACCGCCGGGCAACCGTTTGCGGGTTGCGCTCACCGGTCTCACCATGGCGGAATATTTCCGCGACGAAAAGCAGGCGAACGGCAAGGGCCGCGACGTCTTGATGTTCATCGACAATATTTATCGCTACACCCTGGCCGGTACCGAAGTCTCGGCGCTCCTGGGACGCATGCCCTCGGCGGTGGGGTATCAACCGACGCTGGCTGAAGAAATGGGTGTGCTGCAGGAGCGCATCACCTCCACCAAGACCGGATCCATCACCTCGGTGCAGGCCGTGTACGTTCCGGCGGACGATTTGACCGACCCGTCGCCGGCCACCACCTTCGCACACTTGGATGCGACCGTGGTGTTGTCGCGGCAAATCGCCTCGTTGGGTATTTACCCCGCGGTGGATCCTTTGGACTCGACCAGTCGCCAGCTCGATCCTTTGGTGGTCGGCGACGATCATTACAATACCGCCCGCGGAGTACAGGCCATTCTGCAGCGCTACAAGGAACTCCAGGACATCATCGCCATTCTGGGCATGGACGAACTGTCGGAAGAGGATAAGCTGTCGGTATATCGCGCGCGAAAAATTCAGCGATTTTTATCGCAGCCCTTCAACGTGGCGAAAGTTTTCACCGGTCAGGATGGCAAGATCGTGCCCTTGGCGGATACCATCCGCGGTTTCAAGGCAATCATCGCCGGCGAATACGATCATTTACCCGAGCAAGCGTTTTATATGGTCGGCGGCATCGAAGAAGCCGTCGAGAAAGCCAAGACGCTGCAGTAACGCCGTACGGAAAACGCCATGGCTGGAACGATACATGTCGACATAGTGAGTCCCGAAGGCCAGTTGTTCGCGGGCGATGCGAACATGGTATTCGCGCCGGCGTCGCAGGGCGAGATCGGCATCGCCCCCCGCCACGCGCCGCTGCTCACCACGCTCAAGGCGGGCGAAGTACGCGTTCAGATCGAAGGCCAGGAGGAACAGTCTTTTTACGTCGGCGGCGGCGCCCTCGAGATTCAGCCTCACCTGGTCTCGGTATTGGCGGATACGGCCGTGCGCGCGCATGATCTGGATGAAGCCGCCGCGCTTGCCGCAAAACAACGCGCCGAAGAGGCCGTGCGCGGACGCACCGACAAAATCGATATCGCGGAGGCAACGGCGGAATTGGCGCGCGCCATGGCCCAATTGCGGGCGATTGAACGCCTGCGTAAAAAGCGCTAGGGATCAGCAACCTTCGGCACCGTCATGCAGCTTTCGGTAGTCATACTCGCAGCGGGTCAAGGCAAGCGGATGAATTCCGAGGTGCCGAAGGTGCTACAACCCTTGGCGGGCGAGCCGCTGTTGCAGCATGTGATTCGCACCGCTCGCTTGCTTCAGCCGGCCAATATCTATGTGGTATACGGCCACGGCGGTGCGCAGGTACAGGCTGCGTTGGCCCATGAGCATGTCGACTGGATTCTGCAAGCGGATCAACTGGGCACGGGACACGCCGTAATGCAGGCCATGTGTGTCGTGCCCGACGATCACACGGTGCTGGTGCTCTACGGCGATGTGCCGATGATCCGCGCTCCAACCCTCAAAAAATTGCTTGCCCTTGCCGATGACGGTGCTTTGGCCGTGCTGTCCGTGAATCTCGATGACGCGACCGGCTACGGCCGCATCGTGCGCGACTCGGCGGGACGAGTGAGCGCCATCGTCGAGCAGCGGGAAGCCAGTGCTGAACAGCTGCAAATCCGCGAACTCAATACGGGCCTGATGGCCGCCCCAGCCCGGCGCCTGCGTGAATGGCTGCTCGGACTCGGATCCAACAATACGCAGCGCGAGTACTACCTCACCGACGTCGTCGCCGCCGCCGTGCAGGGCGGCGGGCCGGTGGAAGTGTTGCGGGTGGCGAACGTTGCCGAAGTGCTGGGCGTCAACGACAAACTGCAGCTCGCGCGAGTCGAGAGTTGTTACCGCCGCGAGAAGGCGCAAGAAATGCTGGTGGCAGGGGCGACTCTTGCCGATCCGGACCGCGTCGACGCACGCGGCGAAGTCTTGGTAGGCCGCGATGTCTTCATCGACATCAACGTCGTATTCATCGGCAAGGTGGAGTTGGCGGCGGGCGTGCGCATCGGCCCGAACTGTACCATCAGTAATTCGTCGATCGGCGCACACAGCGAAATCCTCGCAAATTGCGTCCTCGACCGAGCCGTGGTGGGACAACGATGCCGGGTCGGCCCTTTCGCGCATCTTCGCCCCGGTGCGCTGCTGCACGACGAGGTGCACGTCGGAAATTTCGTCGAGGTGAAAAACACCAAAATCGGTGCAGGCAGTAAGGCGAACCACCTGACCTACTTGGGGGATGCGGCCGTCGGCAGCGGCGTGAATGTGGGCGCCGGTACCATTACCTGCAACTATGACGGCGAAAACAAGTGGCCGACGGTGATCGAGGACGGCGCTTTCATCGGTTCGGGCAGCATGTTGGTGGCGCCGGTACGAATCGGTGCGGGGGCCACCATCGGTGCGGGTTCCGCCATCACGGAAAACGCGCCGGGCGGGCAATTGACCCTGACGCGGGCAAAGCAAATAGCCGCCCCTTCGTGGACTCGTCCGGCGAAGTTCGGTGAAGAACAAAAGGCAGCCATCATCGATCGGGCGCTGGGCCCCAAACCGAAATCATGACGCGGTGGCGACCGGCATCAGCCAGGCCCCCATTGAGCTCTTTTGCGCTTTGTGGGCCGCGCCCGTGGTTTTCCGTTCCGGCTCGGGCACACTAGGCGCCCGTTCTAGGCTAATCGACGAGCAAGCGCCATGTGTGGAATCGTAGGTGTGGTCGCAGAGCGCAACGCAGTTCCCATCCTGATGGAGGGTCTGCGGCGCTTGGAATATCGCGGTTATGATTCGGCTGGGATCGGCGTTCTTCAGGGAGGACGCCTGGCCCGTGTGCGGACCGTCGGCAAGGTGAAAATCCTTCAGGAAGCGGTCGACGCGGCACCCATCAGCGGTCATGTCGGCGTAGCGCACACCCGCTGGGCTACGCATGGGGTGCCGACCACCCAAAACGCCCACCCCCACATCTCCCGCGACGGCATCGCCATCGTGCACAACGGCATCATCGAGAATCATGAGGCGCTGCGCGCGGGGCTCAAAACCCTGGGCTATGCATTCACATCGGAAACCGATACCGAAGTGGTGGCTCATAGAATACATCATCATCTACGCGGCTCTGCCAATCTGTGCGCGGCCGTTCGCAAGACGCTTGCCGAATTGCGCGGCGCCTACGCATTGGCGGTCCTCTGTGAGGCGGATCCTGAGTGCATCGTGGTGGCGCGCGTAGGCTGCCCCGTGGTCATCGGTCTCGGTATCGACGAAAACTTTGTCGCGTCGGACGTTGCCGCATTGCTTCCCGTGACCCGCCGCTTCATGTTCCTGGAAGAGGGCGATGTCGCCGAGCTTCGCCGTAAGTCGATCAAGATCTGGGACTCGTCCGGACAACCCGTCGTCCGTCCGGTTCGCGAAAGCGAACTGCCCGCGGACGCCGTCGAACGCGGACAATACCGGCATTTCATGCTGAAGGAAATTCACGAGCAGCCACGCGCCATCGCCCAGACCCTGGAGGAGCGGCTGGCTGGCGGTAAGCTTTTGGATGCCGCCTTTGGTCCCGCTGCTGGTGAGGTGTTCAAGAACGTCAAGGCGGTGCACATCGCCGCCTGCGGCACCAGTTTCCACGCAGGGCTGGTCGCCAGTTATTTCATAGAACAGATATGCCGAATACCGGCGCGCATCGAGATCGCCAGTGAATATCGATATCGCGATCCGGTGATCACCGTGGACACGCTGTTCGTGACCATTTCGCAGTCAGGCGAGACCGCCGATACGCTGGCGGCGCTACGCAATGCCAAGCGGGCGGACTATTTGTCGACCCTGACGATTTGCAACGTGGCCGAGAGTTCGATGGTCCGAGAATCGGAGTTGGTGCTGCTGACCAGAGCCGGGCCCGAGATAGGGGTGGCATCGACCAAGGCCTTCACCACTCAGCTGACTGGTCTCGCCCTGCTGGCGGTCGCGTTGACCAAGAATCGAATGAATGCGGCGCAGGAACGCGACCTGGTGTCGCAATTGCTGCAACTGCCCGGTCTCGTCGAAAGGACCTTGAAGCTGGATGCGACCATTCGCGCGCTGGCCGAAGTGTTCGTCGACAAGAGGCATGCCTTGTTTCTCGGCAGAGGTCCGCTGCACGCCATTGCCATGGAAGGGGCGCTGAAGCTCAAGGAGATTTCGTATATTCACGCGGAAGGCTACGCGGCCGCGGAACTCAAGCACGGACCCTTGGCGCTGGTCGACGAAGACATGCCGGTGATTGCGGTCGCACCCAACAACGAGCTGCTGGAAAAGCTCAAATCGAATCTCCAGGAAGTGCGGGCGCGCGGTGGAAAACTGTTCGTGTTCGCCGATCCGGAGGCAGGCATGCGCAGCGAAGATGGCGTGACGGTCATCGAAATGCCGGCGGCCTGCACGGAATTGCAGGCACCCATCGTCTTCGCCATTCCCATGCAGCTGCTTGCGTACCATGTGGCGGTGCTGAAGGGGACGGACGTGGATCAACCGCGAAATCTGGCCAAAAGCTTGACGGTCGAATAGCGAGTGACCCGCAGTCGCATCGCGGCTTTCGACTCTGCTTATTTTCGCAAGTACTACTTGAATACGGCGACGCGCGTCACGACCGCCGCCGAAATGCGCGATCGGGCACGGTTGATAGCTGCCATTTTGCGTCATGCCGGTATTCCAGTGCGCAGCATTCTCGATCTGGGATGCGGTATCGGACTGTTGCGCAAACCCTTCGCCGATCTGCTGCCCCGGGCACGCTATGTGGGTGTGGAAGCAAGCGATTATCTGTGCAAGCGATACAAGTGGACTCGGGGATCCGTCGTTGATTTCGCGCCGCGCACCCCCGGCGATCTCGCCGTGTGTTACGACGTGCTGCAGTACCTCGATGATGGAGAGGCGACGCGCGCCATCGCGAATCTCGCGAAGTTGACACGTGCCGCAGCGTATGTTTCCGCATTGACTCTCGAGGATTGGCGTGAGAACTGCGATCGAGCCCGCACCGACCGTTCGGTGCATCTGCGATCCGGCGACTGGTATCGCCGTCGCTTGCGCAAGCGGTTCCATTATCTGGGTTTCGGGGTCTGGCTGCGCAAAGACGTGACCGCCATTCTTTGGGACATGGAGGGCGCGTAACCTTTAGAGGTTATCCAGTATCCAGTTCACCAGGGCGGCGTGCACCGGCTCGCCGGCGCCATAGTCCGCACGCGGATGATTCACCAAGGAAACGAGGACATAGGTCTTGCCGCTCGTGGCCGTGACGTATCCCGCGACACCGCTGACTCCGTCGATGTGGCCCGTCTTCAAGCGCACCGAGCCCGGAGGCGTGCCTTTCATACGGGATCTTAGTGTGCCGTCGACCCCGGCAAGCGGCAACGAAGCCGCGAATTCCGGCGCAAATGCGCTGTGATGGGCGGCATTCAGCAGCTTCGCCATTTGCAGCGTGGAAATGTGCGTGCTGCGCGACAGTCCCGAGCCATTGTCGAGATCTACCCCCTGTAAATCGATGCCGCGAGTCCGGCCCCACTCGGCCATTGTGGCGGCGCCTTTTTCCAGAGTGGCGGGGCTGCCCATGCGCTCGCTGCCCATGGTCAGCAAAAGATGACGCGCCATCAGGTTGCTACTGAATTTATTGGTCAATCGAACAATTTCACCAAGGCTCAACGAATCGAAGTTGAGCAGCGTCTGCGCATCCGCGGGCAGCGGTTCGACGCGCAATTTGCCGTTGAACTCGCCGCCCACTTCATGCCATAGCTCGACGAATGTGCCGAACGCGTAAGTAGACGGCTGCAGCAGCACGCGGGTGATGCTTCGTTCCTCGCAATGCGGCGACAGCGCTCCGGTAAAGGAGACTCGATCCCAAAGCGCCGAGACGACTTGGAAATCCACTCTCGCCGCAGATCCCTGGCACCGTCCCGTAGCAAAGCGAATTTCATTGTCTATGACCAAATTGGCCGGGGCGGGGCTCGCAGCGATAGTGATTCGGTGCGATTCGGGCTCAGGCACCAGCCGGAATTCTATCGACTGGAAATTCACCATCAACGCATCCGGCAAGACGTTGTAGGACCGATTAGGCTTGCCGTCGAACGCTGCGGCGTGGTGTTTTTCCGGCGCAAAAGCCGTATTGTCGATGACGATATCGCCTTTGATCGTCTTCAGTCCCTTGCCGCGCAATGCATGCGCAAAGCTCCACCAACGTTCCAAAGTCATGTACGGATCACCGCCTCCGCGCAGAATCAGATCTCCGTCGAGAACCCCCTCGATGACGGGTCCGCGGGTCGCGGCGAGGGTATGCCAAGTGTAGGCGGGACCCAGTACATCCAATGCGGCAAATGTCGTCACCACTTTGATGGTGGATGCCGGACTGCGCGGCGTGTCCGCATTGTCGCCGGCCACGACCCTGCCGGACTCCACATCGATGATGGTAAAGCTCACCGCACTCGGCGGGAGCTTCTGCGCCGCGATGACTTGACTCACCGGCAGCGGAACACCGACCGCCCATGCGCCGAGCGGCTGCAAGCAGAACACGGCCAGAAGACAACACAGGATCGAGAAACAAAAGTTCCGTCGCTGCATCATCGTTCTCAACCGAAAGGCAACGAAATTCCCTGCCAAGCGCGGGACCGCCAACGTAAAAAGAGCATCAATCCCAAACAACACACATACGCCAATGCGGCAAACCATCCGCCCACGGCGCCCAGACCGAATTGCGGCAACCAATCAACCCACCCGGCGCCGCGTGCAAAGGACAGACTATGTGCCAGAGGCACGAAAAAAAACCAGGATAATGCCAGGACCATGACGGCGGGAAGGCGTACGTCGCCGGCGCCGCGCAGGCACGCGCCGCTGCTGATGTTGAATCCGTCGAACAATTGATATCCTGCGGCAATCCATAAAAGCACGGATCCGCGCGCAACCACGGCTGCGGAATGCGAATCTGCCTGATTGGTAAACAGCGGCATGATCCAGGCGCCGGCGGCAGCCAGCACCACGCCTATTGCAGCCATGTACAGAACAGCCATCAGAATGATGCCGTTGCCCACCTTGAATGCCCAATCGCGCCGCTGCGCGCCGATCGCCTGTCCGACGAGGGTCGTGCCCGCCATCGCAATGCCGACGGCGGGCATGTAACAAAAGCTCGTCAGCATCATGACGATCTGGGTTGCCGCTCCATCAACGATCCCGAGACGGACCTGCATCAATTGAAACAACGCAAATCCGAGGATATCCGCGGCAATCAGCAATCCCATGGGGAATCCCAACTTGAATTGGCTGTACAGCGCCGATGGGTCCAATGCCGACGTCAGATGTGATCGATAGCGCAGCCTGACGGCAGGTCGTAGAAACAACACCATGGTAGAAGCCAAGCCGACGAACTGCGCCACATCCGTTGCCCAGCCCGAGCCCGCGATTCCCATTCCAAGATCGAACATGAACAGCTGATTGAGCACGGCGTTGACCACGGCGACGCCGACGCTCAACCACATGGTGATGGTCGGCTGTCCCACTCCATTGAAAAAGCCGAGCACCGCCCACAAGGCGATGCCCAGCGGTCCGCCGAGCATTCGAGGAAACCAATATTCCAGGGCGAGATGCAGGGTGTCCTGCGGAATATTGAAAGGTGCGAAGACCCAAGTCCCAGCCAGGGCCAGCAGCGCAAAGAGGGGAACCATGAACAGCGATGCCCACAAAGCGGTCCAGGTCGCCTGTGACGCCCGCGTATATCGGCGGCCGCCAAATGCCTGCGCCACCAAAGTTTGCACCGTCAAGCCGACGCCGCCGAACAGCAGCACGAACACCAGAATAGGCCAGTAGACTGCACCGATGGCCGATGTCGCGCCCGGCGACAGGCGACCGATGAACCAGGTATCCGTCGCGTTCAAAACCGCTTGCACGCCGCTGTTCACCATGAAAGGCATTGCCAGTGCCAACACCCCAGGATAGTCGAGCCGCGCTCGCCCGCTGGAACTCAACGCTTGGCCAGGGAGCGGTTTCATCGGTGCATACATCCCGGGTAGGATGCAGCAATGAAACCAAAACTGCGACGCAATTTATCCGGTGCTTTTGCGGCGCAGGAGACCGGCAAAGGCATGTGGCGCCTCGCACGCCGGGAGCCGCCGCGAATCGATGTATATCTGAAAGGTGCCGAACCGGACGCTATCGACGTATTGAAAGGCGGCGCGCTGTCCGATATCAACATCGAATGGGACCACGAGGCGGCCGTGTTGAACGTTAACTGTCGCGCCGGGACGCGAGCCGTGCGGACGCAAAGCGCACTCGTGCATGAATTCTTGCCGCGCCTCTACGAAGTACTGCCGTTGGCAACCTTTGATGACAAGGCCCGACGCTTTTGGCGCAGGGTATTTATTTTGGTGCGCATACCCGGCGGGCGCCATGTGTTGGCGGCTTTGGCACGCCGTTCGCGCTAAGCTCGCGACGCTTGGGTGCGCCTGCGCGCGGTAAGCGCAATCTTACATTCGATAAGCCATTATCGCTCCTAGGCAATCCGATGGCTGCATGAGTTAATCCCATGCACAAACCAGCGGGCCCTCCCCTATGTTGATACTCACCCGCCGCATTGGCGAATCCCTGCGAATTGGCGACAACGTCGAAGTGACCGTCATGGGAGTGAACGGCACGCAAGTCCGCATCGGCATTAAAGCCCCTCGCGATGTCACGGTCGATCGCGAAGAAATCGCAGAACGTAAGCGACGCGACAGAGACATGCCTCACTAGGGCCTAGCTCGATAGGCTGAAGCGGATGCGGATGCGGGCGCGCTGCGCTACCGGCTTGGAATCACGCATCGTTGGCTTGTAACGCCACTGCGACAGCGCCTTGATTGCGGTGCCCTCGAACACTCCCGGGGTGCTGGCCGCATGCACCGTAATGTCCTTCACCAAGCCGCCGTCGGTGACTGTGAAATCCAATTCGACCCAACCCTCGGCTCCCATCGATTGCGCGCGCGCCGGATAGGGGGGGTGCACGGATTTCACCAGCACCAGATTATTGGCCGAAACCACATCCGACAAAAACTTTTGTTTGGCGAGGGCGGCGTCGAGATCCTGCTGAACGGCGCTGTATTCACCCGAGGTGAAACCGACGGCATTGCTTTCGTCGAGCCAGCTGCGTGCGGCATCGAATTGTTCGAGCGTCACGGCACGGCGCGCTTTGGCCACCAAGCGTGCCCCCAAATCCTGCATGGCCGGTCCTAGACCCGCATTGCCGGGATCCAGGCCGCGCAGGGTCAGTAAATAGTATTTGGCGTTGTCGTTTGGCGGTTCGATCAGGCGATCCTGCTGCAGGCGCTCAATCGCATCTTTCAACAATTGCCCCCGAGCATCCGTGTTCGCCTTCTGGCGCGCGCCCGCGAGCAATGTGTCGACGGCCTCGATGTTTGGCGGAGGGGCGATGCCTTTGGCGGCATCGAGCCAGGCGCTGGCGCGCGCGAATTCCCGTCGATCGACGGCGCCGCGCGCTTCCGAGAGCAAGCGCCGCGCGAGCGTGCGCCGCATATCTTCTGCCGGCACGCTGGCCGCATCCATGCGCAATGCTTCCTCGACATAAAAGCGCGCGCTGTCGCGCGGAGGATCGACCAGATGCCCGTCATTGATGCGTTGGTTCGCGAGGGCGAGCAGCGCCGTCAGTTTGTCGTCGCCGGCCTTTGCAGCACCGGTGGCGTGAATTTGCGCTTGGGCCGCTTTAAGCTGCTCGCGTGACTTGGCGAGTTGCGCGGTCAAGAACGCTATTCGGGCGCCCTCGACTCCCGAGCGGCGCGCGGCTTCGATGGCGAGTGCCGCTTCATCGAGACGTTCTTCCAACAGGGCGTTCTCGGCCCGAGCCAGTAAACGCTCGTGCACTTCAGCCAGGCCGGCGCGGGCTTTTGGATCCGCCGGATTGCGGGCTTGCGCCTGAAGAAACAACTCGAGCGCGTTATCGCGTGGCGGCTCGGTCAGTCGATTGGCGGCCAGCGCGGCGGCTGCTTGGGCCAGAGCCGGCGATTCGGCGGGGGATGTCCGTGCCGCGGGAGCGTGGGGCGCGCGCTCTTCCTGCAGCACCCTTTTGTGCACCATCCATGTGACGGCGCCGATGGCGGCCAATATTGCGGCCGAACCCACAAGCAACCATCGGCGATTGGCAGGCGAGTCTCGTTGCGCGGGGGAAGGTTCGGCGGCTCGGCGGCGTTGCTGATCAAATTTTCTCACGGCAGCATCGGCAAACAACTTGGCTCGGCCCGGTGACATCGGTTTATGAATGAACCGATAGACGGCCCCTGAACTCACCAATGGGGCAATCCAGGTTTCCGCATCCCGATGGCCGGCGACAACCACGACCAGGTCGGGAAACTGCCGCTTAATTTGTTCGATGAACACCACGGCAGAGTCGAGCGGCGCCTGCACGTCCAATACCAGAATACCCACCCCACCCGCCACCAATAGATCGCTAACCTTGTCGGCAGAGGGAACATGCCAGAGTCGCCGGGCGCTGCCGACGGCCTCACGCAAGGTCTGCAAAAAGATCTCGTCGCCGGTGAGTACCACCAGCTCCACAATGTCGCTCGCCAGATT
>JALYIW010000147.1 GCA_030775625.1 Pseudomonadota bacterium
CTCCTGTGGTATCAGCCAAATCCAAAGCGACCTAAGCACGATTTGCTGCGTGCAGCAGCCGATCCCCGAGACCCGATCGTAGGGCAGGGCAGCGCGTATGCCAAGAGGCACCTGACGGAAGAGTGAAGCCCTACGTACGCTGCTAATTAACTGATACAGTATCCGTTAATCTCGATTTCGCACTTCCTAACCCATTGAAATACAAGGCCCCATGGGATTGAGCGGCAGCGTTGAATCGCGATGCAGCCTCTGGAGTGAAGCCCTATGCGTTGATTTCATTGAAGAAATTACTATTCTCTCGACACTTGTGTCAGACCTCAATCTACACATCCCCAATCCCTCAAACGCTGCCCGGTATGACGTCAGTGACCGTTACCGAGGTGAGGCATAGGTTCTGGAGATTGCCGGTGGGCACCCCGCCCTCAACCGGCCCGAGCCCGACAAGGCTGGGGCGCGACATTCGGGGAGGGCGGTTGCAACGGCTCGCCGATTGACCCGCGG
Source organism: Pseudomonadota bacterium (assembly GCA_030775625.1). Lineage (GTDB taxonomy): Bacteria > Pseudomonadota > Gammaproteobacteria > Steroidobacterales > Steroidobacteraceae > Bog-1198. The sequence continues at coordinate 502 of JALYIW010000147.1, forward strand.
CTCTAACCCGGATGGGCGAATCGGATTAATCGATGAGAGCCCTTGTTAGGGCGGATCTCGTGTTGGAAACCAAGCTGGCGGAATGCCGGCGTACTCATTGATTGACCTCCCCCGATAGATATTGAACAATCTCACAGGGTCCAGCCGTACCTGCCGTGCGCATATTGGCAAATCAGCTGCGGGCACCTCGTCGGATTCACACGTTGCTGATATCAAGAACGCCGAGCGCACCGGCAAGTATTGCAGCGTTAACGGGTGGATAACGATGAGGTATCCTGTCCATCTGCGTCAGGAAGTTCGGAATCTGCGGCTTAGATCTCCGCCGACTTCTTTTGTTACATGACCTCCTCAGTCACCACAACTGGCGGCTAGTCTCCGAATTGCCGGCACAGTCTCTTTATCTTCCGGCACTGACACCTTGGGTGACACGTGGCGTTAGCTACATGCCGGGTCTCCCACCGTGGAACATCTCCGTGGAACATTAAAGGAGATGTTACCAATATAATCAATCACTTAATTGATTCCAGATCGCTGATTTGACCGCGCAGCGTCACCTCGTGTACCTGAAGGGAAACATGTTACCCTTGGCTGAATGAATGTACGGATTAGCGAGACGCGCCTTCGCGGCGTATGCCAAGAATTGCTGCGACTGGAGGGCCGGGTGACACATCGACGGCTGCGCAATGTACTTCGCGAGCGCTTCGGGGCAGCCGGCAAGACCACTCGCGTGCTTAGGATTTGGCGCGAAGAATCCGAACGTCTTGTCAGCGCGAAGTTAGGGACCGACCGTCTGGGATATTCTGATCTCCCGACAGATGTGGTTGAACTCCAGGATCGGCTAGCTGAGGCTGAAGTGTTATCGAACCAAATGAGAATCCGCGCCGAGCTCGCCGAACTGCGCGAGCAGTCGCACCAGGATCGCTGGATGGTAGAGGTCGATCGACTGCGAGAAGCATTACGCAACCAACCGAACTACGCGCGCGAAGTGCGCGCACTGCAAAACACCATAACGCGGCTGACCGCCGAGCTCGCAGCAAACCGGGGAGCGTTAACGGCGGTACTCGAACAGAGCAGTGGTCGGCAACCCTCTGGGAACTAACGCGGAGATTGCTCTATATGAGATGCGATGCATTAACTATGCTAGGAGGGCAACGTGGGAATCAATCATTGTCCGCCCCCTCCGCGGCGATTGGGCAGCTGGCCGATCCTGGCATTCGATTCCTGCCAAGCTGAACGACTTTGCTTGAGCAAGCCGGCGTTGACCAAGTCGTAAGATACTTGAAATCGATTGAGGCCGCGAAAGTTAAGAGTAGCGGGGACGCATGAGTTCTGGACCAGGGAGAGTAGTCGATGTGAAGATTCAATCGCGAACCGAAAATCCCGAATCGGAACTTCGCATGAAGGCGCGAACACGCACGTCCGCTCGAAACTGCACGCAAGTTTCCGCCCACACACGGCGCAAGCGCGCGATACACGTCAAGCTCACTGACCGGATCGCGTCGCTGATTCATCAAATTGCCGATAAAAGGAAGATGATCGGTATCTTCATCAGCGTCGGAATGGCGGACCTCGCCGAAAGGCCGCGCGCTGTTAAGAAGATGGCAGGGCGGCAGCAGTAACCACCATGCCCAACCGCGTGTCACCACCGCGAATGACCGACCATGAGTGGCAGCAATTATTGCCGCTGATGCGACGTATTAAGCCTGAGAGACTGAAGGCGGCTTACAACCGCCTGGTCAAAGGGGAGTCGTTAGAAGCCGCCGGCGAGATCGCCGGGATGACGCGCCACGGAGTCCACGACCTGGTCGCTGGCATTCTCGTCAAGCAATCCCGGCTCCACGAGTCGCGTCACGCTGCGGAGACGGAAATTCCAAAAGGCTGGATTCGATTAACGGTTGATGTCCCTGCAAGCGCGGTCGCAGAACTACAGCAGTTTGTTACTGCCTTGGCACACAAACAGAATGGCAGGTCGCGCGCCGGGAATAAGGCGAAGCCCAGGACAGCGCGGGCGCCACGATAAATGCATACTTGCAACAACACAATTGTTTGGAGTATGGGACCAGTGACCGTTTTGAAACTATTGCCTGCGTCGATCCATGCGACAATCTGCGGTACCTGATTTTTCCTCAAGCTGCGGCATCTCGGTCAAGGGGAACCAAATCAATGTCACCGAAAGATAAATTGGCTTTAGGACTTGGTTTGTTCTGCGCTATTTTCGTACTTGGGCTTATGGTGCTTCCGCGCTCGAGCTTTGAGCGGTACTACGAGGATTTACGCCGGCGCAAGCGATTCGGGATGGTCAAGCAACTCATGATCGGCGTGTTTGTACTCTCCGGACCCTACTACTACGACTGCTTGATAGGGTTTGAAAATCCGGCGCTCTCATCGATTCTTGGAATCGCCATCAGTCTGTTTGCGTTGATTGTGCTTGCTGATATCGCCGCGTTTGCGTACAGAACGTGTAGACCGCCTTCTGGCGGAGGGTTGCGCGGCAAATAAGTCGATCCCCACGGCGGCCAGCGCGGGGAGGGGCTGGTGTGGAACGTGAGCCAGACGACACAACACGGGATTAAGGTCGGCGCGCGCGAAACCGTAGGGCTAGAAACTCTAACGAACTCGGTATTTGTCGTTACCGGGCGCCCCTGATTGGCGGCCGATTCCCATCCCCAGCATTTTTGAGCGCATTAGCCCCGTCCTTCCTCTAAAGAGGGCCGTTTTCTGTCGTACCAGGCCGGCGGTTTCCGCCGAGATCCCGTCGTCCGCCCACCGCCGCGGCGTATTCGTATCGTATTTGCGTATCATATCGCGTCCCGTATCATAATATCATAGTGTATCGTATTGCCTATTATGTTTCCTTATCGTATCGTATCAATCTTCAACAGAGGGTTCCCTCATGGCGCGACTGGGTGTGAGTTATGAGCAGGTCAAGGCAGTCGCCGATGGCCTAGTATCGAAAGGACAGACACCGACTATTACGGCTGTGCGGGAAGGCCTCGGCACAGGCAGCCCGAATACTATTCAGGGTCATCTGTTGAAATGGCGAGGCGCGCGGCCCAATGCGCCGAGCATGGCGATTGAACTACCCTCGACCATTATTCGAGAGATTCACGCAGAGATCGCGCGCGCGGCGGACACCGCACGAGCCGAGATTCAAGAGAAATTGGCGCTGGCCGAGCAGGAGGCGGCGGTTCTTGCGCGGGAAGGAGAGCGGCTCGAGACTGAGAAGGAGCTGATGGAAGAGCGGTTCGCGGCCCTCACACAAGAGCGCGACGTTATGGCGGGAAAGGCTGCTGAGCAGGGACTCGAACTGGAGCGCCTAAAAAAAGAGGTGGAAAGAGAGCGACGGGCAGCGGAGGAGGCGCGCATTGAAGTTGCTCAAGCTCGGCTTACCATCGAAGCTCAAGGGAACCAGCTTGCAGCACAGACTAAGACTATCGAGCAGCTGCGCGACGATGTAAAGCAGGAACGGGCGGCGCGCAACGAGGCGTTGCGCGAGCATGCTGCTGAAAAGGCCTCACGAGAAGGGCTGGCTGAACGCCTAGCCGATCTGATGGACCGCGAAAAGAGTGCGCAGCACACGGTGCTCGAACTGCGCGCGAGGATCGATGAACTGGGACAGACGGCGCAGACCAACGCCGGAGAATTCGCGCGAATTACGAGCGAGCTAAAGAGCGCGCAGCAAGCCTTAGCATACACACGCGAGGAAATTGGCAGAAGCGGTGCGCTCAAAATGAATGAGGCGCCGCGACAAGGGCGCGCAAAGGTGCAGAAGGGAGATCCCGCCCAGCCCAAGTAGGTAGTCGCAGGCTCGGACAATTCCCGCCGCGGCGGATACTCAGCGAGTTGTCTTACGGCCCCGAGGAGGTCGATCGGCGTGGACACCATGTAATAGCGATTTTCCGTTTCGACTGATCCACAGTTCAAATACGGGATCGGTCTTGGCGTACACAGCCTTGCTCGAGAGGGTCGAACGCTCAATGAGCCCACGACCGCGCAACGCACCCAACGCCCGCTGTACGCTGGAATGGCTGACCTCGGTTTGACCGGCAAGCTGCGCGATCGCGTTGCGGCCGGCTTCGGACGTCAATTGCAGATCTGTGCCGGTGGCTACTAAAACCGCTTTCTGCAGCAGCGTTGACTGCTGCCAATATTGAGACCAAGGCGTCTCGCCGCCGGGGGCAAGAAGGTTCTCCAAGCCATCGTCAAGGGACCGGTCCGCGCGCGCCAGGGGCACCTGGACAACAGACAGATAGGCTTCCGGTTGATTACCGAGGAGTTCCAAGATCTCCAACCCACGCGCATCGTCCAGCTTCCGCTTCGTCGCTTCCCTGAAACGGTGAGCAACGTGCGCAACAAAATCGGCATCGAGGGGTTGATAGGCCACGCGTGCCGCAAACTGATACAGACTCGCGCGGGCCTGCGCGAACATTTTGGTGAGCTGAGTTTCCGACGACCCGGTAAAGAGCACCCGTACCGCCTTTTCGTGCCGTGTGAGCGCCGTCCGAAGGGCGCCCGCAATGCGCTCTCCTTCTTTATGCTCGCCGATGCCTTGTACTTCATCAATGATGAGAAAAACAGGCCGCTTGGCTCGAGCAATCAGGCGGCCAAGAAGCCAGTCGATTTTAAAGTAGGGTGACTCCGGTGGTCGCCCCTTGGGCTCCCCGCCGAACTCAATTGAAAATCCTGCAGCCCCTAATTTCGTGACTTCCGTTTGCAGTCGGCGCCGGGGCTTCGAGGTCGGCACCTCGATCGCTTCGATGGCACTTTCGAGGGCAAAAATGATTGAGCCCAGCGGATCAAGACGGTCTTGCCAGCAGTCACAATAGACCGCCAGGAGACCGGCTTGCTCGGCAAGCGGCACAATCTCTCTACGGATGAGCGAGGTTTTTCCGGTCCTCCTTGGGCCGAATAAGGCGAGCCGCCCACTCGTGCCCTGCAGGAGCAACGAGAGATAGTGAGCCGCGAGTTCCGGACGAGAAAGCCACCATAAATCAGTCAGTTGATCACCCATGACGCCTATTTACGCATAGGTGCGGCATTGGCGCAAGGTAGCGTCAACGTGCGTCACGAGTTCCTCGGTCGCTCGAAGTTGGCTACCGTCACACTCGCGATAGCAAATACGACAACGGTTCATCCTTGTCGTAGCTGCCGCGGTATCAATGACGCCTGCTGTCCACCGCTACAAGTTTCAGAGCGAGCTTCCGTGGGGCAGGGGAGGGGCGGGCTTGCTTGCAAACTCATTGTGCCACGCCGGTCTTGCCGTCAAGACCGGCGCGCGGGCCAGGCCCGCGCTTGCAAGCGCGCTACGCGCGGTCCTGACGGCGGCGCTGCGGCGTGCCGCAGAGGGAGCGGGCAAACCCGCCCCAGAACTTGGAGAACAAATCAATGAACACACGAGAGGAAAATATTGCCGCCGCTTTCGGCGAAGACCGAGAGCGAATCGAGCAGCTAGAGTTTCGGCACGACCACCTCCAGTGGGCACGAAAATGGCGTGCGGCAGACGCGCACTGTCCGCGCTGCGGTGGGGACGACATGGAGATCATCGATCGGGACTCGGACGGCAGCATGCTTTACGAAACTTTCACCTGTACAACAGGGCCTGTGGTGCACGGTGGAAAGTGGAATTTCAAGAAAAGGCATTAAGTGTCGTCCGCAACGGGAGCGATGATGACGACAACTGGATCGAACTACAGAGTTTCGACCCTCCCAACGCAGATCGATTGGGTTTATCGGGACGCGAAGCGGCGACCATTAACCGCAGTACTCCAAATGTCCGAACGCCAGATGACGTCGATGTACGGAAGGAGGAGACCACCTGCGATACAGTCACGGGTCGCATCGAATTCGCGATTTTCGCTGAGGGTGAGTACCTCGAATCGATTGTGATCGATCGAGCACGTGCTGTGGCGATCTATCGTGACCTAGGAAAAATTCTAAGGGCGAGCGCACTCGCGTCGAAACGAAAGCGGGGTATGCCGCCAACAGAATAGCCCAGCCCGGGAGACGGCGAACCCGGGTGCTGGCCAGCCGCCGGGGCCCTGTTTTGTCTTCCCATTCTGATAGCGGTCCCCCGACCGGGACGGCCACGCTTGAACTCAGTCAATAATCCGTAATTAGAGGCCATTAACCATGAACCAAGGCACAACAATCGGCCTGACATCCAAGGGTCCGCGTTATATACTCTCACGCATGAAGCCTCACCCCAAAGATGCACGTTCCGACGCCGAAAAGGCCCGCGATACCGCTGGTATCGTCGGAAGTCTTAAGCATGAAGGCTATGTGCAAAACGCCGACGATGAGGCAATTCACCAAAAGGTGAAGCGTGGCGAGATTACCAGTGACGAAGCGATTGAGCTCTTCGCTCAGCGTGGGTTGGAACGCGAGCGCAAAGCCCTCGCGCGTCAGCGGAAGCAGCCGGCCTAAACAGCACGGCGTCCGTGGACGAATGGGACGCATACTTTTGGCCTGACTCGGACGTTTTCAAAAACATTCGTGGTTTTAGAACCGCTGACGAACTCAAGCGGTTCGAATATGCCGCCACTCGTGAAGCCAGTGAAGAGTTACGCCGCGATCCGGTTCAGGGCAGGTTCGACACCGCTCACTATCGCGAAATCCACCGACGTCTGTTTCATAAAGTTTACGAGTGGGCCGGCGAGTTTCGCAAGGTGGAATTTACCAAAGGGGATTCTTCCTTCGCACCGCTCAAAACTCATGCCCATACACTTGAAAGCTGGACCGATAAAATATTGGGCGATCTCGCTGCCGAAAATTATCTAAAAGGATTGCATAAGACGGCGTTCGTCGATCGGCTCACTCACCACTACAACGAAATTAATTGGGTTCACGCGTTCAGGGAGGGTAATGGTAGAGCAACCAAAGAGTTCCTATATCAGCTTGGCAAGCAAGCCGGATACGAAATCGAATACCAACGCGTCAGTGAGAAGACGTGGAACGCTGCGGCGGAGCGGCTAACGAGCGGTACTGATCCGCGCCTCGCTTTGGACGTATTCAACAAGATTACGACACCGAGTCGCGCGCTAGCGTTTCGAGACGAACACATCCTCGATGCCGTGCAGCGCTTTCCCGAGCTGCGAGGTGCCGCTGACGCGCTGGCGTCCGCGGAGCAGCGCGCGCTGAAACTGTTTGAAGGTGTTGAGGATCGGCGCTTATTTGTGGCGGAAATACAGCTGAAACTCGTCAAGCGCCTCGAGACCGGCGAAATCATTCCCGCCGGTACCCTCGTCCGTCGAAAGGACGATCCAAAGGATCCCGATTTCACACGCTGACGCGCTCCATAGGCGCGAAATCATACGCGGCGTCCGTCTATATAATTACCAGTACACGCGAACTCAGCCGACTTCCGGTGACAGAGGAGAAGCTTGCCTGTGCCTCGATAGGGTGCCACGCCGGTCTTGCCGTCAAGGCCGGCGCGCGGGCAAAGCCCGCGCTTGCAAGCGCGCTACGCGCGGCCTTGACGGCTGCGCTGCGGTGTGAACGGGGAGAGGCGTCGGCAAGTTCGCCGATTAAAGCCTCAAAAAGGACAAGCTAATGGATACTATCATCAACAACATCAACCTCGGTGCGAACCAGGCTCCACTCGCCATTTGCCTGCTGCAGTTGAGCCGGATCAAGCCATCCGCGACCGACGTACAGAAGCGACGCCGGGCGCGTTACGACCAAACGGCGTTGAAAGAACTCGCGGACAACATCAAAGTGATGCAGGTGATCGAGCCGATCATCGTGCGACCGACAGACGCAAGTGCCGAGTCGTTCGAAATTGTCGCCGGCGAGCGGCGCTGGCTCGCCAGTAAACAGGCAGGCCTCGAGACCGTGCCGGCCATCGTACGAACGATCGATGACAGCCAGGTACTCGAGATCCAGTTGGTTGAGAATCTGCAGCGCGAGGGACTCCACGAGCTCGAGGAGGCGGAGGGTTATGAGACCCTCATGACTAAGCACGGCTACGATATCGATGGCCTGGTCGCAAAGTTTGGGAAGCAAAGTCGAGCCTACATTTATGCCCGATTGAAATTGCTCGCGCTCGACAAGAAATCTCGCGAGGCTTTCTATCAAGGGAAACTGAACGCTTCCACCGCACTGTTACTCGCGCGCATACCGGTCCCCGCACTACAGAATAAGGCATTGAAGGACATCACCGAGGGCTGGAACGGCGCAGTCATGTCCGTGCGCGCCGCCGCCGAGCACGTCCAGCAGAATTACATGCTGCGGCTCAAAGATGCCCCTTTCGATCAGAAGCAGATCGATCTGGTCCCGGCCGCCGGCGCATGTGGGAGCTGCCCGAAACGTACGGGCAATCAGCCGGAACTGTTCGGCGATGTCAAAGGTGCAGACGTCTGCACGGATCCGGAGTGCTTTGCCGAAAAGCGCTCTGCCTGGTACGTGCTCATCGAGGCTCGAGCGAAGGCAGAAGGACGCAAGGTGCTCGCCGGCGAGGACGCGAAGCGCATCGCACCCTACGGCGTTGACTCCAGCCTACAGGGCGGCTACGTGAAACTCGACGACACCTGCTACCAAGATGCGAAACATCGGACCTACCGGCAGCTGCTCGGGAAGGACTTCAAGGCCGAGACCCTGCTGCAAGATCCAAAGACGGGGCAGATCGTAGAACTTGCCAAATTGGGCGATCACGCGGAGACACTCAAAGCCAAGGGTGTACGTGCCGAGCAAGGGCGATCGTCAGGCAGCGAGGGCGAACGACACCGGCAGAAGGCTGCGAAGCTCGAAACCGCGTTTCGGGAACGGGTGTTTAATGCCGTTCGCACCAAGACCCCGAGCCTACTCGGTGGCGAGGATCTGCGATTGGTGGCCACGGCGCTTTGGCATCAAGCCGGGCATGACGATCGAATTCGACTGGTTACACTCTGGAACTGGGCAGACAAGAAGAAAGCGAGTGACGTGGTGTATCAGAGCGCGGCTCAGATCGCGAAATTATCCGAAGAGCAGCTGCGGCGCTTCGTGCTCGATTGCGCGCTCATCGATGAGGTACGTGCCCATGCCTACAGCACGGATAAGCCGGCGAAGCTGCTTGGCGCCGCGAAACGCTCCCGAATCGACACGGACGCCATTCGCAAAGCGCTCAAAGAAGAGCAGAAAGCCAGGGCGACCGTGAAGGGCTCGACAAAGGCGACTTCGGCAAAACCGGCCGTTCCGAAGGGTAAACAGAGAAAGACGAAGGTCGCTTAGTCGAAGGTAGCCGGTGCCCGAATCTATGGGCGTTGCGCCGGTCGAGCATTGCAGCTCGATC
>JALYIW010000148.1 GCA_030775625.1 Pseudomonadota bacterium
GGGGTGACGGCGGATGGATCGCCGGCTCACGCCTACGGGGCGCAAGTCGATGCGGCGGACACCAAGGAGTTCGCTTCGCGTTGCCGCGATGACCGGCACGAGTTTCGGTTCATTGTGTCGCCGGAAGACGGTGTCGAGATCGCCGACCTTCGAGAGTTCACGCGCGAGCTGATGACGCACCTGGAGCGGGACCTGGGGACTCGGCTCGATTGGGTCGCGGTGGATCATTGGGACACCGATAACCCGCACAGCCATGTGGTGTTGCGGGGTAAGGATTCCGCAAACAAGGATCTGGTGATCGATCGGCAGTACATCACGCACGGCATGCGGGCGCGGGCAACGGAGGTGGCTGACGCGTGGCTCGGGCCGCGCTCGGAACTCTAGATCGGGGCAAAGCCTGAACCGGGAGGTCGAGCAGGAGCGCTGGACCCGGATCGACCGGGCGATTCAGTCGCGGCTGATCGATAGGGTGATTGACTTGCGGCAGCGCACCGGCGGTCACGAGGCGCTGCTCGACCGCAACCTTCAGTTGGGACGCCTGCAGCATCTCGCCCGGATGGGCCTCGCCCAGGAATCCACCACCAGCGTTTGGACGGTCGATCCCCGGGCGGAGTCGGTGCTGCGGGCGATGGGCGAGCGGGGCGACATCATTCGAACCATGCAACGAGCGTTCTCGAGGGAGAGGCGGGATTTCGACATCGTAGCGGCAACGGGGCCGAGCATACCCATCGTGGGACGGATCGCGGCCAAGGGTCTCGCCGATGAGCTCAATGACCGGCGCTACGTCATGGTCGACGGTGTCGACGGCCGGGCGCATTACCTGGTCCTGCCGGGTCATACCGACGACTTGGAATTGCCCGTCGGTGCCGTCGTCGCCGTGCGTGCCAACGACCGACTTCGGCCGGCCGATCAAAACATCGCGAAGCTTGCACAGAGCGGTGTCTACCGAACTGCGAACCACTTATCCGCCGCGTATGCCCACCCTGTCCCCGGCCGATCCCCGGAGGCGGTCATCGAGGCGCACGAACGGCGTCTGGAGGCGTTGCGTCGCGCCGGCATCGTCGAGCGCATCGAGGCCGGCGTATGGCGCGTACCCGCTGACTTGGCGCAGCGTGGTCTTGAGTATGACGTTCGACGCCAAGGCAGCATGGATCTCAAAGTCTTGTCGACGCGATCCCTCGAGCGACAGGTCAGCGCGCTGGGAGCAACTTGGATCGATCGTCAGCTCGTGGGCGATGTATCGGGCGTCAGTCAGCATGGCTTTGGCGCCGACGTGCGGCAGGCCATGCCCCGGCGGTTGGCTTTCTTAGTCAAACAGGGCTTGGCCGAGCACACCGGCGGCCATGTCACGCTCAACCCGAATCTGCTGGCGACGTTACGCAGTCGCGAACTAGCCGCGACTGCCAAGTCGATCGCGTCCGAGACCGGCCTGACCTATCGCGAAGCGCGCGACGGGCAGTCGATCCGCGGCGTGTATCGCCGCCCGCTGGACCTGGCGAGTGGTCGCTTTGCCATGCTCGACGATGGCGTCGGCTTCAGTCTCGTGCCCTGGCGGCCGGTGATGGACCAGCATCTCGGAAAACAGCTACGCGGCGTTGCCGTGGGAGCGAACATTAACTGGGATTTTTCGCGAACACGCGGATTGAGTCGATGAATAGGCGGCAGTCGCGGCACGGTTTGAGCGGAAAAAATATTATCACGGCTCGCCTGAGTCACCAGCAAGTCACCAGGCATCAAGACGGACTTGCTGAATCGTGCCGCCGACGCGTAACTAGTTGTTTTAATTGGTCGGGGTGACAGGATTCGAACCTGCGACATCTACGTCCCAAACGTAGCGCTCTACCAGTCTGAGCTACACCCCGGACTGTCGAACTCGCACCTCGACTAACCCGAATCGGAAGCGGCGCCAGTGTACCAGAACCGCCTTTTACTTCCGGGTAAGAGTCGTCGCGCCGGCAAGATAGCCCAGAGTTCCGAATAACACCGCCCCCGTCATGAAGGCCAGCCGAGGATAATCGCCGATGTAGTCATTCACTGAACTCGCGTAGTGCCCTATCTGCGCCCCCGCCGAATGACCTTGTTTCGCAATGGCTCGCTTGGTAGAGCTGATGGCGTCTACCACGCGCGCGCGCAACTCTTGAATTTCCGGGCTTTGCTCATCGCCCAATTCCGCAAGCAATTCCTCGACGTCATCCACCAGTTTCGTCAACTTGCGTGCAGCTTTCATCACCGTTCTCCCGCGCCAAATGGTTTGTTCAGAGTAATCGTTGCGGCGTTAAAGTACGTAGGGCATCTCCGCCCCACTCCGTAGGATAAAGCCATCAACCAGCGCTGAAATGCTTGGCGAGAAATGCCTCGCCGCGTTCGAGGATAAAATAGCGAAACGCCTCCGCCGCGGGCGATAACGTCTTGGCCAGGTTGTTCACCACATGCCAGCGCCGCATCACCGGCAGACCTTCCGTCTCCGGAGACGCGATCAGATGGTGATCCAGCTCCAGCCGCAAGGTGTGCAGCGACAGCAGCGATACCCCCATGCCAGCCATGACTGCTTGCTTGATGGCTTCATTGCTGGACATTTGCATCACGATGCGCGGCGCCAATTGATGGTTGCGCATGTACTCATCGAAAGCCGCCCGTGTGCCTGATCGCGGCTCGCGCACGATGAATCCCTCACCCGCCAACGCCTGCGCCGGCACCACTTCCATGCGCGTGAATGGATGATCGATCGACGTCACGAGCACGTGCGGGTGCATCGCAAAAGGTTCCGCGCGAGTTGGCCATCCTTCAGGAGGCCTGCCCATGACGGCCAGTTCGATGTCGCCCTCTTGCATGAGCGCAACGATCTGCTCTCGGTTGTTGGCCACTTGCAGCCGAATCTCGATGCCCGGATGTTCCTGACGAAATTGCGCGAGCATGCGCGGCAGAAAATACTTGGCGGTGCTGACCATTCCCACATCCAATGGTCCGGTCTGCAGTCCGCGGAAACGCGCCACCAAATCCTCGGCATCGCGCATGGCCGAGAGCACACGCCGCGTATGCGCCAGCATGTATTCACCCACCATGGTGAGCGAAACTTGCCGGCT
>JALYIW010000149.1 GCA_030775625.1 Pseudomonadota bacterium
GAGTCGATGGAATGCCTGCCGGTAGCGACGCTGCCCGAAGGCAAAGGCTGGAGCTTTGAGATCAAACTCGATGGATTTCGGCTTGAAGCGGTGAAGAAGAAGGGCGAAACCACGCTTTTCTCTCGACGCGGGAATATCTTGAATCGCAAATTCCCCTACATCGCGACTGCATTGAAGGGTCTGCCGGACGACACCATCCTCGACGGCGAAGTCGTCGCGCTCGATAACCAAGGTCGATCAGACTTCAATCTGCTGCAGAACTTTCGCTCCGCCGAGTCGAAGATTCACTACTACGTGTTCGATATCCTGGTCTTGAAGGGAAAAGATGTCTCGACACTACCCTTAGCCGAGCGACGCAAGATTCTCGCGAAAACGCTCAAACCCAACGACCACATCAGCAGCTCGCCGGCGGAGGAGGGCACGTCCACCGAGATTTTGACCTTCGTGAAGGAGCACGGTCTTGAGGGCGTGGTCGCGAAGCGACTGGACAGTCATTACGAGCCGGGCAAACGCTCCGGAGCGTGGTGCAAGTACCGCATCAATTTGGGCCAGGAGTTCGTCGTGGGCGGCTATACGCCGGGCGGCAATGGATTCGATGCGCTGGTATTGGGTTTCTATCGCGGCAAGGATCTCATCTTTGCCGCGCGCGTGCGCGCGGGCTTCGTTCCCGCGACCCGCCGCCAAGTCTTCGCCAAGATCAAGAAACTCAAGACGGACAAATGCCCGTTCACGAATTTGCCGGAGAAATCTGAGGGACGATGGGGCCAAGGCTTAACTGCCGAAAAAATGAAATCATGCACGTGGGTGAGACCCAAGGTCGTAGTTCGAATCGATTTCGCGGAATGGACCAGCGCCGACAAGCTGCGCCACACGAAATTCGTGGGCTTACGCGAGGACAAAGATCCCAAGAAGGTCGTGAGAGAGACATAGGGCTGGAGGTCACAAATGTCCAGTAGCATCGTCGCGTTCAAAGAATCCGCCCTATCAGCTGTCGGACGCACGGTCGTCAACTTCCAGAGGCTTGAACACAATTTAAAAATTGCAGCGCGTCTCGGGCCACTAGAGGGAGTATTCGCCAAGGTTCAACGGGATCTTGAGCGGCGAATCGACAAGGCATCCTGCTTTAACCTTGGCCAGGCGATAGATGCTTGGCTCAGCGCAATGAAAGGTGAGGGCCCACCCGTTTGCCCGACACCTGATTTGTTTGATCCTACGATGCGGTTAGAATTTTCTTCGGTCGAGGATTCTGAATCATCCGCTACACGCGCTGAATCCCTCAAGAGACTCCTGGAATTGAGAAACCGATTGATTCACGGAGGCCTGGTGAATTTTGAATGGGAGTCTCAAGTCGAGTGTGACCGGCTGGTGGAAGAGCTGACTCACCTCAACGAGGAAATCGCGTCACAAATTGACTTTGTCGCAGCGGCGGTGTCGGTGCTCCGAGATTCGTGAACTGGCGAGGACGAGCGCGCCAAAAAATAAAAAGGCTTGCGATACATAAGATGTTCCGAAATCGTGACCTGGCTGGAGAATGTTCCGAGATCGTGAACTGTTACGACACGGGTGTGGAACTAGGCATCGCTGACGCATAACACGGGCCAGGTTTCCACTAGCACTGGCGCACTGTGCTCCTGCTCGGGCTTTAACGCTTTAACTGCTGAGCTCTGCCGAACGAAGCATTTCAAGGAGGCGATCAGCCTCAATTGGTTTTGTAAGGTGGTGATTGAAGCCTGCCGCCAGTGATTGGGCCTTATCCCGATCCTGGCCCCAACCTGTCACGGCGATAAGCGTTACAGCTCTACCCAGGGAGCCTTGACGTACTCGGCGGGCGACCTCGTAGCCGTTTAACTCCGGCATGCCGATATCCAAAAGAGCAACCTCCGGCTGGAATGCGGAGAAAGCCGCGAGCGCTTGTTGCCCATTGTGAACCACCGTGACGTCATGACCGTCCATTCGCAGGAGTTCAGCGAGACTGTCCCCGGCGTCTCGGTTGTCGTCCGCAATAAGTATGCGTCGACTCACGAGAGGTACGGAGGTTGATTCAATCACTGGCTTCTGATAGGTGACGTTGGCCTCTCGCAGCGGCAAGCGCACGATAAATTCGCTACCGCGTCCAACGCCCGCGCTTCTCGCCTCGATCTCGCCCCCATGAAGCTCGACGAGTCCTTTGGTCAGAGAAAGCCCGATTCCAAGCCCCCCTTCAGAATGATCTCGGCTCGATGCGACTTGAGAAAACATTTCGAATACGCTTGTGATCGCGTCGGCCGGGAGACCGATTCCATTGTCGACAACGCTGATAGAGACAATCTCACCGCTACATGAGGCGCGCAGTCGCAGTATGCCTTCTGGATCCGTGTACTTCGCGGCATTCGTCAGCAAATTAGAAAGAACCTGTGCCAAGCGTAAGGGATCGGCAACGAAGCGCACAGGCTGGGAAGATAGCTCGGCCCGGAAGTCGTGGCGCTTTGCGTCAATGATAGGGCGCGCCGTCTCCACCGCCGCCTGAACGATTTCGGCAAGATCGACGACTTCCATGCGCAGTTGTAGTGTTCCGCGTGTGATGCGCGAAATGTCCAGCAGGTCTTCCAGCAGCAGAGACATATGCTGTACCTGGCGGGTGATCACATCGCTGCTCCACCGTTTCTGTGCATCTGTCGCCACGGGAGACTTGTAGATGAGCGCAGCTTGGCGGATGGGTGCGAGTGGATTTCGTAGTTCATGGGCAAGCGTTGCAAGGAATTCGTCCTTGCGCCGATCGGCGTCGCGAAGCGCAATTTCCGCCCGTTCCCGAATGGTAATTTCTTGACGCAACAAATCTTCCGCCCGCTTGCGTTGTGTGATGTCCCTGGAGATTTTGGACGCACCAATAATTGATCCGCTCTCGTCCCTAATAGGAGAGACCGTCAGGGCCACGTTGATAAGGACGCCGTCCTTCCTTTTTCGCACGGTCTCGTAGTGATCGATGCGCTCGCCTCGCTTGAGCTTTTCAAGTATGACCGGCTCTTCATCGATGTGGGTTGGTGGAATCAATAGCGTGATCGGTTTGCCAATGACCTCCTCCGCGGCAAACCCAAATATGCGCTCTGCGCCCTGGTTCCAGGTGGAGATTACGCCGTCTAGGGTCTTGCTGATGATCGCGTCTTCCGAGGACTCCACAATGGCGGCGAGGCGACTTTGAACCTTCTGCGCTTGCGCTCGAGCATCATTCAGCGCCTGCTCCGTCCGCTTGCGATCGGTAATATCCTCGACGATGCCGATGAATCGCTGGGCTTGAGCGCTCGGGTCGCTCAGTAAAGTCAATGTCGTGCGGCCCCAAATCGTGGAACCATTCTTGTGGATATAGCGCGTTTCGAAGGCGGCGTGCGCAATCTTACCGGAGAGCACGGCGTGAGTGTGTGCCTGCGCGTCGGGAAAATCGTCGGCGTGGGTAACTTGGTTCAATGTCAGTCGGTGCAGTTCGTCAGGGGGGTACCCGAGAATCTCGCAAAACCGCTGGTTCGCTTCCAGGAATTGGTTATTCAAGTCTGCGACTAGGATACCGACTGCGGCTTGGTCGAAGGTCGCTCGCAGGCGCACTTGGCTGGCACGTAGAGCTTCCTCGGCCCTGCGC
>JALYIW010000150.1 GCA_030775625.1 Pseudomonadota bacterium
CACTCCAGGGCATTACAGCTTGCTGGTGAGGCTCAAAAAGATGGGCAATGTGCTGCTGAGCGGTGACGTCGCGCACTTTCGCGAAAACTACGAGGGCAACGGCGTGCCCCAGGGGAATTTCAATCGCGCCGATACATTGACCTCGCTCGATCGCTTCAAACAGATCGCAAAGAATCTACAGGCCACCGTGATCATTGAGCATGACCCGCGCGACATCGGCAAGCTGCCAGAATTTCCCGCAGCCGCTCAATAGAAGCCTTCGTTATCATGTCTAAACAGCCTCGCGTTGGCTCACCGAGCGATTCACACGCGCAAACGCTTGGGGGGCTACGACTGCCGGCGCATAAGGCGATATGGTTCGAGCATCTCAAGATTGACGGTACGAAAAGTTATCAGCATCCGCTCGCGCCGCAGGGAGCGCCTCCGGAACTTGAATCGATCCGCGAGAAACTCTACGTGTCGAGTTCAACATTCTTTGGCCAAAGTTTCAGGAATCTGTGGCCATCTGATCTGGCTCTAAACGCTAACATCCTTCAAAATCAGCGATTATCGACTCGATTGTCTGTGATGTCCTCGCGGACGTGGCCATGGATTACTATTGCCGAACGTGCTTTGGCCACGAATTGCTGAAATATTAATGTCACACCGCAGCAGCGACACTTGCAACGCAACAATTCGGAGACGACAATTATTTCAATCGCATGGCCTGCAATTCACGAGCGAGTCGAGTGACAAAATGTTGAAATGTTTGGCCAAAGAATAATGAACTCGACACCTACCTCTCTCACGTGTTTGAGCGGCTTCCCCATGCCAAGGGCCTCGAGGACTTCGAAGCCCTATTGTCGGCATCCTTCAAACTTGTCATTTCGTACCTTCATCGATGTCATTTGTACCTTTAAAGTTGTCACTGGCCCTCTCGAAACCGTCCCAGTAGTACGCGCGATAGGCCGCGGGCCACGCTTGAGCCTGGTTGGTCAACCAGGCCCAGCCGTCGTGCGGTCTATTACCGAAGAACTCGTCCTGCGCGGAAACCCCAAGTCGCAATGCATGGCAGGGACGTGGTGTTGGCGGAAGCCAAATGACCTGCATCACGAGCCACAGGGCGGCCCTGCGCATCGCCGGATCGGCAATCCAATGCAGTGTGAGTCGTTGCGTTATTGGCCGAGAAAAAGTACTGCGCCTCGGACGACGATAGTCGAACAGATGCGGACATTGGCTCAACAGCTGCCTCGAATGCTGCTCTAAGCTGCTCGTTGTTCGGTGATGTTCCGTGTCCCATAGTTGAACGGCGAACGTGCACAGGTCGTTGAGAACCTGGAGGAACTGCGCCGCGTTCAAAGTTTCCGTGGACTGCCGCGGGCCGACTCCGTCGAAGGCGCGGGCGATGCTTGCCTCGAATTCCATTAGTTCCGGAAAAACAATCTGCTCGAGGTCGTTGAACGCGGGTAGCATGCAATTACAGGCATCGATGTCTTGGGGAAGTGCGGAGGTTCGAACAAGCGGGGCGCGATGTCGGAGACAAACGAACCCGTGGCGATGCGCCAGACGGCGCGTTCATAAGCGGGCTTGCCAGTTTGTAGATCCATACGTATGCATTGAGGGCAAACAATCATCCAATCGTCGCAAGCCAACACCCATGGATTTTTGCGACGGGCACAGAGACCCAGCCGGGATGGGTCGCAGCGGGCGAGGCGTGCCAGGTAGCGCAGGTCGCTAGGTTCAAGAGCGGCTTCGATGGGCAAGTCGGGAAATGAGATCGCAGGTCCTAAGAATGGCCTCACCCCCAAGGCATGCAGAAGTTGTCGTGGTTGCATGCGGTAGGGAGCCGCCACACGCCGTAGCCAAGAATGGAGGGCTTCCGCGCGGTAGGGCGGCGGTGCGAGGGGCAGGGGAGCAACGGCATTCATTTGAAATCGTCCTCCAAACGAGTGGCCGCCAGATCGATACCCGCTGCATCGATGCGTTCACTGCTGCTGCGGATCGCTTCGACCGCTGCCAGCGATAACAGTCGAGTGACCGGTCCTGTGATTCCTTCGGAAGCGTGAAGAAGACGTTGCACCATTGCCCGTTCGCCGAGGGTCGAGGCCTTGCGTAACGGAAAGATCTTGCCAAAGGCGCTGACGAAGTCGCGAAAGTCCTCGGTCTCAGTCCAACGGGGAAGGGCGAAGGGGTCAAAGCGGCGCCGAATTTGCGGATCCGCCTCGATTGCATAGCGGGCTTCGTCGGTGCCAACACCGACAACGGAAATGCGCAAGTCATTGGCGATGGTCTTGATCAGATTCAGCGATACGCGTTGATCTCGTGCGCCGCCGGCGAGGAGCTGCTGAAACTCTTCGATGACGAGGATCTGGACCCGGACGAGCGCCAGGGCGTCCAGGGCAGCGCGCTCGAGCGCATCGATTCGCCAGTAACCACTATACGGAGCTGACCCTGCGCTCGAAAAGCGATGGGGAAACCAGGGCATTCTGATCGTGATAGATGAGGTGCACGGGGTGAACCGCCTCGCACAACGCGCAAATTGCTTGGCCCGGCGCGTTACATCACACGAATGCGCGCCCAGAATTGGCCCCCCCGCTGTCAGATCCCCGTTCGTGGCCCCGTGTTGTCGGCCATCGGCGAGCCGTCGCGGACCCGACGAGATGACCGCTTTCCGCAACCTAGAGTCCAAGTTGGTTCTTTATCTGTAGTGCGCCTTCCGTGGGCGTCATCGAGCTTGTGTCAATGGTCATGTCATACCGAATATTGCGATGGGCAAAAGCGAGCTGTGAGCGGGCTAGCCCGATTACGCGGTCCCCCCGCTTCTGTTCACGGCATTCCAAGACTTCAAGAGATGCCAGAACACCTACAAAATGAGTTCGATATGGTGCCAGTAGCCGAACGTATTCCTCGGCAGCCGCATCGTCCAGCACATCATCGATTATGAGACGAAGACCTTGTGCGGCCATTGCGGCGATGGCGTAGCGCATACCCCGCCGTGTTTGGCTGACAATCTCATCAATATTTGCTTCACCGGCAGGTGTCAGACACCCGGACTCAGGCGTCTGCTCAGTCACATGTCGTTTTTTGAATAAGAGTGGCAACATTTGCGTAAATACATCCAGCTGCGCATGCAGAAAAGGCGGCCAAGTGATGGCTTGCACTGCACGAGCAAGGGAGCTCTTTCCGGCGCTGCTAACACCATTCAGAACTACTATTTGCGCGAGGTTACTCGAGACACTTTCCATATAGTTCATTGGCGATATTTAGCGGATACACGGGCCGCGTCAGTCGGCCGGAGCTGGGTCGAGTTCTTCGATCAGCTGTAGGAAGGCGGTTTCAAATGCCGGCTCGTACTGATCGGGGTGAGCGCGGACGAAGTCGATGACCAGTCGGTAGTAGTGGGCGGCTTGCTTATGATCGCCGCGCGCCTCGTAAACCATCCCCAATCGATCGTAGCCGTCGTGGACCTCGGGGAAGCGCACGAGAAAATCCCGTGCTGCCTGTTCGGCGTCATCGAGTTTGCCGGCGTGGACCATATCGACGATCGCGTTGGATGCGGTCGTGAGTTCATCGGGCTCTTCGTCCCTGAACAGATCTAAACCGGCGAGGCGATCCGGTTTTGGCGGCTTCGCGGCTTCGAGCGCCGCGCGCGCGGCTCGCTCGGCTGCCTCGTCCTTTTCTTGGCAGCAGCGCTTATATTTTTGTCCGCTGCCGCAGTGGCACGGATCGTTGCGTCCGATCTTCGTCTTGGTCATCGTAGGGACTCATTTTACCCAAGGAGACGGAGAAAAGGCGTGGATCAAACGATAGAAAACATACTGGCGGATAAACGATTTTACGAATTGTTGCTGGGGTTTGACCGGGAAATCGCGGACGCAGCACACGAGGGTCGATGTCAGAGGTGCGGCGCGAAGTTGCATTGTGGTTCCTTCGCGCGTAAGCCGCGTGGCGTGCCGGTGGGGCTCGGGCCTGAGCATCGGGAGCGATTTAGCTTCTGCTGTGCGGCGCGCGACTGCCGCAAACGCGAGACGCCCGGGTCGCTGCGGTTTCTCGGCCGCAAGGTGTTCCTGGGGGCCATGGTGGTGCTGGTCACAGCGATGCAGAGCAGGCTATCAGCCGCTCGGGCGCGACAACTCGAGGACCTGGTGGGGGTGAGCCGGCGCACCGTCGCCCGTTGGCGCGACTGGTGGTGCAGCGTCTTTACGGAGAGCCCCTTCTGGCGCGCCCACGGCGCGTTCGTGCCGCCGGTCACGACGGCGGATCTGCCGACCTCGCTCCTGAAACGATTTGCCGGAGAGGCCGAGCAACAACTTATTTTGCTGTTGCGCTTCCTCGCGCCGATCACGACGGGGCGCGGGATTTTGCGCGCTATCTAACGGGTGATGCTGGTCCGCAAAAGAAGCTAATCGCCAGCTGGCGAGCCTTGTCTTACGGTGCGCACTCACCGAATCGAGGAGAGTGCGTGACGTGAAAGAATCCGATCTCGTATCGAACCACGAGCGCTGGGCATTGCTGCGCTTCAGTGTGGTAGGACATCTCTTGGCCGCACCGCCGCCGAAGGGGGAGTTGCGCGGCGAGATCGAAAAGCTCGCCGCGCGCGAGTGGCAGCACCCGATCACGGGCTTGCCGGTGCGCTTTGGTGTGTCAACGGTCGAGAGATGGCTGCATCGTGCCAGAAAGGAGCGGCGCGACCCGGTGCGGGTCCTGCGGCGCAAGGTGCGCACCGACTTGGGCGCTCAAAGCTCGTTGAGCCTCGCGATACGTCAAGCGCTGCGCGCGCAGTATGCACAGCACAATAGCTGGAGCACGATGCTCCATCACGATAATTTGCGGGCGCTCGCCGAGCAGCATGCCGAACTCGCCCCGGTGCCGTCCTACTCGACGATCCGACGGTTCTTCAAAGCGCAGGGGCTGCACAAACGTCGGCGCTTAAGTTCACGACGAACGGCCGGCGTCGAGCGCGCCGAAGCGCGCTTGGCGCAACGCGAGGTGCGTAGTTACGAGGCTGAATACGTGGGAGGGCTCTGGCATTGGGATGCACATAAGGGATCGCTCAAAGTGATCACTCGGCGTGCGGAGCGGATCCAACCCGCGCTGTTCGGCGTGATCGACGATCGCTCGCGGCTGGTCTGTCACGGACAGTGGTATCTGGTCGAGAATGCGGAGAACGTCGCGCACGGATTATCGCAGGCGTTTATGTGTCGCGGGTTGCCGCGAGCCGGTTTAAGCGACAACGGCACGGCGATGACCGCCGCGGAAAACACGCAAGCCCTTGCACGCCTCGGCATCGTCCACGACACCACGCTCGATTATAGTCCGTACCAGAACGGGAAAATCGAGAACCTCTGGACGCAAGTAGAAGGCCGACTGATGGCTATGCTCGAGGGCGTCCCGGATCTCACGCTGGAGTTCCTCAACGAGGCGACCCAAGCGTGGATCGAGTTCGAATATAACCGCAAAATCCACAGCGAAATCGGCCAAACGCCGCTTGCGCGCTGGATGTCGGGACCTGAGGTGATGAGGCCGAGTCCGGACAGCGCTGCGCTGCGACTCGCCTTCACGCGCACCGAGCGACGTTCGCAGCGACGCAGCGACGGGACCGTAGTCATTGACACCCGCCGCTTCGAGGTGCCGAACGCCTTTCGCCATATTGATCGTTTGCTGGTGCGTTACGCGAGCTGGGATCTGACCCAGGTCCATCTGGTCGATGAGCACACCGGCGTGAAGCAAAGCAATTTTGTCACCCGTTCGAAAATCGTGTTTTCCAAAGAATTCATGGGCTTTGGCAAATCCTGTTCGCCAGGAGTGACGATTTTGCCGTCTCGCGGCGGAGAATAAAGTTGTCACTTACGCGCAGGCGAGAGTAAAAACGTCACTTGTTGCCGGTAAGTCTGGTGGGGCAAGAAAATGCTGCACTACGATCGAGCTGTGGAAACCAAGCGGCCCGCCGGGGCTAGGCGCATCGAAGTCTTCAGCCCGAAGATCAAGCGTCGGCTGACGCTGTTCTCCTGGGATGCCCACGACGCCTGGCTGTTACTCGAAGCCGACCCGACTGTACGGACCTTTTGCGAGCGGCCGGCGTATCTCGACGGCGAAGCGGGGAGGGTGCTCGATTTCTGGGTTGATCAGGGTGGTCGCTCCAAGTTTTTCGTGTTGTCCACGGAGGTTTCGGATGCCGAGTCACTGCCGAGCAGCGTCCATGGCGTCAAACTGCAGGTGCTGCGACGTCCCGACATGATCGCCTTCGCGCGGCGTATCGAGAATTGGGCGCAGATCCTGCCGTACCGGACGAGTTTCATGCGACACACGGATCGTCGGCTGCAGAACGATCTGTTTGCGTGCCTGGAGAAGCCGCACCGTCTTGAGCGAATCGAGGCCGCATTCCATCCCATCGATGTCAGCACCGTGCGAGCTGCATTGTTTGATCTGCTTGCCGAAGGCCGAGCGAGCGCCCCAGACCTGGACTTCGCACCGCTCGGATTGGATACCGTGTTCCGGCGAGCGGCTCCGTGAAGCGGCCCGCGTCGGAACTCCTCGACATCTCCCGTTGGCCGAGCGTCGACGTCAACGCGCTCGACGAGAAAGCGAGGCGCCGCTACCAGCAGCGCGCGTCAGCCGTCGAGCACTACGCGGCGGGCGCACCCCTTGGGGACGTCGAAGCCAAGACTGAAATCCATCGGCGGGTTTTATATCGCATGATCGAGCGCGCCCTGCAAGCGCATCCTGACGTCCTGACGGGCGGCCTTGGGGATTTCGAGCGTTGGTTCCGGGATCGCATACCAAGGCCTACGAACGGCGCAAGGCGAGCAGGAACTCAGGGGCTGGACTCGCAGGTGCATTCAGCCAATTGCTCGAGCGACAGCCGAAGCTTGAGGAACTCGTCCGTCAATTGATAGCGAGCCGCGACATTCGGCTGGTGCAAAAAGGCGAGCATGTGTATCTAAAGAATCTGCGCAATGCCCATAATCGATTTACGGCAGCCTGCCGATCCTTGCGATTGACGGCGGCCGACTATCCGCTGAACCAAGAGCAGCAGGGGCTCCGGAGCCTCGGCGCGGCGCTGCGCCAGCGCATGATGCAGGAGTTCAAAGAGGCCCATTGGTCCGCGGGCGGCGAGCGGATCAAGCCCGCTGCGGCGCTTGCTGAGAAAGCAATCGCCCCCGTCAGAGACCCCTTCGATACGGTCGAGTTCGACGCCCATCGCCTAGACTTGCGCCTGAAGATTCTCGATCAGGACCCGTATGGTGAGGAGCAAATCCTCGAGATCGAGCGCGTCTGGCTGCTCGCTCTGATCGACGTCTGCACCCGAGCAATCCTGGGCTACACCCTATGCCTGCGGCGAGAATATAGTCGATATGACGTCATTCGCACGTTCGAGACCGCCTTGGCGCCGGCATCGATGCCGACACTGATGATCCCCGGGCTTGCGCCGATCGAGTGTGGTGGCTTTGTCTCGGTCGCGCTACCGGAAACCGCCTTCGCGTGCTGGCGGCGCATTCGTTTCGATCACGCACGGGCGCATTTGGCTGCGGACAGCCTCCAAGTCGCTTGCGAGCTCTTGGGTTGCACCGTCGAGGTGGGTCCTCCCTATCATCCCGACGAGCGCCCGTTCATCGAGCGGTTCTTCGGCACGGTCGCGACGCGCTTCAGCCATCGCTTGCCCGGAACGACCGGGTCTGCGCCGGACGACATCTTGCGAAAACTGAAGGATCCACAGGGCGACCTGCAATTGGTGGTTTCTCTGCAGGAATTGCGGGAGCTGCTTGCTGTGTGGGTATGGAATTACAACGGGACGCCGCATGGCGGTTTGGGCAGTGCCCGCACACCGCTCGAGGCCATGACCGCGGCAATCCGGGGGCGGCGAACCCTGTTGCGGCATTTACCCTTGAGCCTGAGGGGTAATATCTGCCTCCTGCAAAGCGTTCATCCGGCGCACGTCCGCGGAAATATCAATCGCGGTGAAAAGCCGCACATCAGCTTCTACCATGTGCGCTACACGAGCCATCGATTGGCGCGATCGCCGGAATTGATCGGTAAAACCTTGCGGATTTATTATTCCGCCGACGACATTCGAGTCTTGCGCGCGTTTCTCGCGGACGGCACGGAGCTCGGCGAATTGAAGGCGGGCGGTATATGGTCCACGACCGCGCATTCGCTCGATACGCGCCAGCGAATCTTTCGCGCGAGGCGATTGCGCCAACTGCGTTTTGGGGATTTGGGCGATCCGGTGGAGGCGTACCTGCAATTCAAGCGCGCAAAGTCAAAGCGCTCTCGGCAGGCGGCGAGCGAAATTGCGCAGATCAAAGACACCATTGACGCGGGAAAACGAAAACCAGCTACGGATGACGCGCCGAACGCGGAAGAGCGCCCCTTGCCACTCGCAGTGGGCCCGGTCAAAGCGCTCCGCCTGCGCATTCCATCGGGATTTGTATGAAATCGAGCGAATGCAGACCTATCAACCGGAAACGAAATGGTCAACAACGCGTGCGCTGTCGCAACGCTTGACGATCCGGGACAATCAACGATGGCACAAGCACAAATTGAGAGAATGGAACACCCGCTGATACGCCGCAATTATCGCGTGGCAACCGCGGCGATTGAATCGTTCGCGGATCTCGTCGAACGCTGTCTGCGCGTCTTGATTCCGGGCGCCTTGATGTATGCCAGACCGCGAATGGGCAAGACTCACGCCATCGACTACGTGTGTTTGCATCTGGCGAGGATTCGGCCGGCAGTGCTCACGGTGCGCATGTCGTGCGAGCATCATCGCGTCGACTACGAAGGACCGTTTTTCAGTGCGCTACTCATTGCCGCGGGTGCAAGCGGAAGCGTCTCCAAGCAATC
>JALYIW010000151.1 GCA_030775625.1 Pseudomonadota bacterium
CGACGGCGCTGGTATCACGAAGATGATGCATTGGTGGCACGCAAATTCGCGGCTGTCTTGGAGGTAGGCCTCACTCCGGTGCTGTGCGTGGGCGAAACCCTGGAGGAGCGCGAAGCACAGCAGACTGAAGCGGTGGTCGGGCGGCAGCTCGATGCCGTCGTCGCCATGCATGGGATCGGCGGCTTTGCGCGGGCGATACTTGCCTATGAGCCGGTGTGGGCCATCGGTACGGGGCGGACGGCCTCGCCGCAGCAGGCGCAGGCGGTGCACGAGTTCCTGCGCAGTCGAATACACGCACAAGATGCTAAGATGGCGCGCCATTTGCGCATCCTATATGGCGGAAGCGTCAAGGCAGGCAATGCGGCGGAACTGTTCGCAATGCCTGATGTTGATGGCGGGTTGGTGGGTGGCGCTTCCTTGAGCGCTGATGAGTTTCAGCAGATATGCGCGGCCGCGGCCGTTCGCCATTGAGAGATTTCTTATGTTGCGTGGGTTTATTTTAGCGGTGCATGTAGTGCTGGCACTGATGATTATCGGACTCGTGCTGCTGCAGCGGGGCAAGGGTGCGGAGGCGGGAGCTGGATTCGGTTCGGGCGCATCCGGGACCGTGTTCGGCGCCAGAGGCACCAGCACCTTGTTCTCGAAGTTGACGGCAGTATTCGCGGGGCTGTTTTTTGCCACGAGTTTGACTCTTGCGTACCTGGGCGCTCACGCGACGGTCGAGCCCAGCAGTGTGTTGGAGCGGGCTGCTGCGCAGGCAGCGGCGGCGAGTACGCCTGCACCGAAGTCGAGCGCGCCGCCCGCGGGAACGTTGACTGCTCCGGCAGTACCCGCGACGGCCGAGAAAAAGTGATGCAAGCCGACGTGGCGAAATTGGTAGACGCGCTAGTTTGAGGGGCTAGTGGGGCAACCTGTGCCGGTTCGACTCCGGCCGTCGGCACCATCATTTTTTGTGTTCATGCGATGCTCGTTACGCAACGCAACACGGTTGCGCCTGCTACAATTATGGTAATTGACGTGGTCGGACGCTGATGATGCTGCGACAGTATTTGCCGATCTTGATATTCATGGGTTTAGCCACCGTTTTGGGGCTCGCGTTATTCACTCTTGGATGGATTTTAGGTCCACGCCGACCGGACGCAGAAAAACTCTCTCCGTATGAATGCGGCTTCGAGGCGTTCGAGGATTCGCGGATGCGATTCGACGTCCGCTATTACCTGGTCGCCATTATTTTCATAGTCTTCGACCTCGAGATCGCCTTCTTTTTCCCGTGGGCGGTCTCGCTCCGCGCCACCGGTACTTTCGGCTTGATTGCCATGCTGATCTTTGCATTGGTATTGGTCGTCGCCTTGGTGTACGACTATAAGAAAGGGGCGCTCGAATGGGATTAGAGGCCGTGTCCGCCGACACCAACAGCGTGCGCGGCTTCGAAGTCACCACTGTCGACAAGCTGATCAACTGGGCCCGCACCGGTTCGCTGTGGCCGATGACGTTCGGGCTTGCCTGCTGCGCCGTGGAAATGATGCATGCCGGCGCGGCTCGTTACGACCTCGATCGTTTCGGTGTGGTTTTTCGGCCGAGTCCTCGCCAGTCCGACGTGATGATCGTCGCCGGCACCTTGGTGAATAAAATGGCACCGGCATTGCGCAAGGTGTATGACCAGATGGCCGAGCCGCGCTGGGTGATTTCGATGGGGTCCTGCGCCAACGGTGGCGGGTATTATCATTATTCCTATGCGGTGGTGCGCGGCTGCGATCGCATCGTACCCGTCGACGTGTATGTACCGGGATGTCCGCCGACGGCCGAGGCACTGCTTTACGGCATCATCCAGCTGCAAAATAAAATCAAGCGCAATAAGGCCATCATCCGATGAGTACGCAGCAAATCGCGGCAGCGGTCATCGAGCCGACCCGCCTGCAGGCGCTTGCCGCGGCAGTTGTGCAAGCGCTTCCGGACATTTTGCGCCCGATGCCGAACAGTACCGGCGAATTGACCTATGAAGTGGCGGCCGGGGATTTGCTGCGGGCCGCGGCGGTTTTGCGCGACGCTGCGGGTTTGAAATTCGAGTTGTGCATGGACGTGTGCGGTGTCGACTATCTCGAATACGGCCGCGCCGAATGGAAGACTGAGGAGGCCACCTCGTCGGGCTTCAGCCGCGGTGTGGCGCGCGGATCCGCCCTCGACGCGCCGGTAAGGGCGGGCACGCGGTTTGCGGTGGTGTATCACTTGCTGTCGGTATCGTTGAATCAGCGGCTGCGCCTGCGCGTATTTTGCGGCGACGATGCACAGCCCATGGTGGATTCGGTGGCCGGTATTTGGGCGGGTGTGGATTGGTTCGAGCGCGAGACCTTCGATATGTTCGGCATTCTGTTCAGGGGGCATCCAGATCTGCGGCGCTTGCTCACCGACTACGGTTTCATCGGGCATCCGTTTCGCAAGGATTTCCCCTTGTCAGGCAATGTTGAAGTTCGCTACGACCCTGAAAAGGGGCGGGTGGTGTATCAACCGGTGAGCATCGATCCGCGCGTGCTCGTACCGAAAGTGATCCGCCACGACAATCGTTATGATCCCTTGCTCACAAACGCCCCTGTGGCACCTGTCGCTCCTGCCGCACCGGTCGCGCCGGCCGGGAAACCCAATGGCTGAGATTCGCAATTACACGATGAACTTCGGTCCTCAGCACCCGGCGGCGCATGGAGTGCTGCGGTTGGTGTTGGAAATGGACGGCGAAGTGATCCAGAAGGCCGATCCGCACATCGGTCTTTTGCACCGTGGGACCGAGAAGCTGGCTGAAAGCAAACCCTTCAACCAGTCGATCGGCTACATGGACAGGCTCGACTATGTGTCGATGATGTGCAATGAACACGCATACGTCATGGCGATCGAAAAGCTGTTGGGGATGGAGCCGCCGCTGCGGGCGCAATATATCCGCGTGATGTTCGATGAGATCACACGGATTCTGAACCATCTGATGTGGCTTGGAGCGCATGGGCTCGATATCGGTGCCATGACGGTATTCTTGTATTGCTTCCGTGAGCGCGAAGATCTCATGGATTGCTACGAGGCGGTGTCCGGCACGCGCATGCACGCCACCTATTATCGTCCGGGGGGCGTGTATCGGGATTTACCCGATGCCATGCCGAAATATCAGTACTCCGAGTGGCGCAGCAAAAAGGCCGTGGACCGTCTGAATGAACGGCGCTCCGGCGGTTTGCTGGACTTCATTGCGGATTTCGCGGGGCGTTTTCCGGCCTGCGTCGATGAGTACGAAACGCTGCTCACGGACAATCGGATTTGGAAGCAGCGCACGGTCAACATCGGCGTGGTGACCCCCGAGCGCGCCATGCAGTTGGGATTTTCCGGGCCCATGCTGCGCGGTTCGGGAGTCGAGTGGGATCTGCGCAAGAAGCAGCCCTACGATGTGTACGATCGCGTGGACTTCGACATTCCGGTGGGAGTCAACGGCGATTGCTACGATCGCTACTTGGTGCGCATCGAAGAGATGCGCCAGTCCACGCGCATCGTG
Source organism: Pseudomonadota bacterium (assembly GCA_030775625.1). GTDB lineage: Bacteria > Pseudomonadota > Gammaproteobacteria > Steroidobacterales > Steroidobacteraceae > Bog-1198. The sequence goes on from JALYIW010000151.1 coordinate 3,527, forward strand.
GAACAATGCATCGCGTGGCTCAAGGTCAATCCGGGGCCGGTCATGATCGATGATCGCAAGGTGCGTCCGCCCCGCCGCGAAGAAATGAAGGGCGACATGGAATCCCTGATCCATCACTTCAAGCTGATGACCGAAGGCTATTGCGTGCCGGAAGGTGAAGTGTACGCAGCCGTCGAAGCGCCCAAAGGGGAACTCGGCGTCTACCTGGTGTCCGATGGCGCCAACAAACCCTACCGCCTGAAAGTACGTGCACCGGGTTTCGCGCATCTCGCAGCGCTCGATGAGATGGTGCGAGGACATATGTTGGCGGACGTCGTGGCCGTGATCGGCACCCAAGACATCGTGTTCGGCGAGATCGATCGATGACCGTGCAGCTGTCTGCGCATGTGCGCGAAGAAATCGATCGTTGGGTTGCGAAGTTTCCGCCTGACCGCAAACGTTCGGCGGTGATCTCGGCGCTGCACGCGGCGCAACATGAAAATGACGGGTATTTGACCACCGACCTCATGGACGCGGTCGCCGACTATCTCGGACTTGCGCCGATTCAGGTGTATGAAGTGGCCACCTTCTACTCCATGTTCGAAACCAAGCCGGTGGGCCGGCATCACGTGTCGGTATGCACCAATATCTCGTGCATGCTGCGCGGGGCGGAAGAGGTGGTGGACTATGTCGAGAAAAAACTCGGGATCAAGACCGGCGAGAGTACGCCTGACGGGCGTATTTATTTGAAGCGTGAAGAGGAATGCCTGGCGGCTTGCACCGGTGCTCCGATGTTGATGGTGGACCATGTGTTTCACGAGAATCTGACAGTGGAGACGGTTGACAAGATTTTGGATGAACTGACGTGAACGAGGCTTAACCGATGGCGTACGAGCAGAACCTGGTGTTGTTCGAAGCCCTCAAGCACGAGAAGCCGTGGACGTTGGCAGGCTACCGCAAGTTCGGCGGCTATGAGGCGTGGGAGAAGATCCTGCGTGAGCAGACGCCGCGCGAGAAGATCATCGAGGAGGTCAAAGCCTCGGGGCTGCGGGGCCGCGGCGGCGCTGCCTTTCCAACCGGTGTGAAGTGGGGTTTTATGCCGCGCACCTCGCCGGTGCAGAAGTATGCGGTGTGCAACTCGGACGAGTCCGAACCCGGCACCTGCCATGACCGCGACATCCTGCGCTACAACCCGCACTCAGTCATCGAAGGCATGGCCATCGGCGGCTATGCGATGACCGCCACCGTCGGCTATAACTATATTCGCGGCGAATTTTTAGCCGAACCCATTCCGCGCTTCGAGGCGGCCCTGGCGGAGGCTTACGCGGCCGGGTTATTGGGCAAGAATATCCGGGGATCCGGCGTCGACTTCGATCTGCACACGTTCATCGGCGCCGGCGCGTACATTTGCGGCGAAGAAACCGCGCTGCTCGAGTCGCTCGAAGGCAAGCCGGGCAAGCCGCGCTTCAAACCGCCGTTCCCGGCGAACTTCGGTTTGTTCGGCAAACCGACCACGATCAACAATACCCAGAGCTTTGCGTCGGTCCCGACCATCATGCGCAAAGGCGCCGCGTGGTTCGCGGGCCTAGGTCCCGTGAATTCCGGCGGCACGCTGATTTTTTCCGTCTCCGGCCATGTCGAAAGACCCGGCAATTTCGAATTGCCGCTGGGGATTCCTTTCAAGGACTTGATGGAACTGGTCGGGGGCGTGTGGAAGGGCAGAAAACTCAAAGCCGTCATTCCCGGCGGGTCTTCCTGCCCGGTGGTCCCCGGCGATGTCATGTGGGCCACCAACATGGACTACGACGCGGTGAAGAAGGCAGGCTCGTCCATCGGCACCGGCGCGGTCATCGTCATGGATGAGAGCACCTGCATGGTGCGGGCGCTGCAGCGCCTGGCGCGCTTCTACAGGTCTGAATCCTGCGGTCAATGCACGCCGTGCCGCGAGGGCACCGGCTGGCTGGATCGCATGCTGAAACGCATCATCGCAGGGCAGGGCAGGGGCGAGGATCTCGGTCTACTGCTGGACGTGGCCAATCGCATCGAAGGTCACACCATCTGCGCACTGGGAGATGCAGCCGCGTGGCCCGTGCAGAGTTTCTTGAAACACTTCCGGCCTGAGTTTCAATACATGATCGAACACAGAGGCCGCTCGATCGTCGAAGGCCAGGCAACGGCGAATGCCGCGGCCGTGGCGGCATAGGTTCCCCATGAGCGACGATACGGTCAATATCGAAGTCAATGGTGTGCCGCTGAAAGCTCGCAAGGGCCAGATGATCATGCAGGCCACCGATCCGGCCAACATCTACATTCCGCGGTTTTGCTACCACGACAAGCTGACGGTCGCCGCCAATTGCCGCATGTGCTTAGTCGAGGTGGAAAAGGCTCCAAAGCCCATGCCGGCCTGCGCCACACCCGTGGCGGAAGGTATGAAGGTGTTCACCAAATCGCCGAAAGCCGTGGCTGCTCAACGGGCGACGATGGAATTCCTGCTCATCAATCATCCGCTCGACTGCCCGATCTGCGATCAGGGCGGGGAATGCGAGCTGCAGGATTTGGCCTTAGGTTATGGCCGCGACATTTCGCGTTTCGCCGAACGCAAACGCGTGGTCAAGGACAAGAACTTAGGACCGCTGGTGTCGACCGACATGACACGCTGCATTCATTGCACGCGCTGCATCCGCTTTGGCCAGGAAATCCAAGGCTATCCGCAGATGGGCACGACCGGCCGCGGCGAAGACATGCAAGTCGGCACCTACATCGAGCAAAGCGTCGATCATGAACTGTCGGCGAATATCATCGACCTATGCCCGGTGGGCGCGCTCAACAACAAGCCATTTCGCTACCACGCTCGGGCTTGGGAAATGACTCAACAGGCGTTGGTATCGCCGCATGATGCCTTCGGCACCAACGTGTACGCGCATGTGCTGCGCGGCAAAGTGATGCGCATGGTGCCGCGCGAGAACGAGGAGATCAACGAAACCTGGATCGCCGATCGCGACCGTTTTGGTTTCGAGGGCATGTACTCGGCGGATCGCGTGACGCTGCCCATGGTGCGCGTCGATGGAATCCTGCAATCCGTGGATTGGGAAGTGGCGCTCACCGCGGCGGCGGAAGGGTTGCAAAAAGTCCGCACCGCGCACGGCGGCGCATCCACGGGATTTTTGGCCTCGCCCATGGCGACGGTCGAGGAGCTATACCTGTTCGCGCAAATTGCGCGCGGCTTGGGCAGCCGCAACATCGATCATCGCCTGCGGCAACTGGATTTTCGCGGGCAGGAAAACGACCCGACGTTTCCCCACCTGGGCTTGAAGCTTGCCGATGTGGAACGGCTCGATGGCCTGCTGGTGATCGGCTCGAACCTGCGTCACGAAATGCCGCTCTTGGCGCATCGCATTCGCAAGGCGGCGGTGAGGGTGGGCGGCGCCAAGGTGGCGTTCCTCAATCCACGTCGCTTCGATTATATGTTTCCGATAGCCGCCTACTCGGTTGCCGAGAGCGACTTGGTCGCCGAACTGGCTGCGGTGGTGCGTGCGGCCGCGGCCGCGAGCAACAAGGCGACCCCGGCCGGCGTGCCGGCGGCGCAGGTCACGGATGTTCACCGCGGATTGGTCGCGGCTCTGACGCATGGTGCCCGCCACGCCGTCATTCTCGGCGCCCTGGCGCAGCGACATCCGGCGTACACGGAACTCAAGGCGCTGGCGGCGATGCTCGGCGATCTGTGTGCGTCAAGTGTGGGATGCATCACCGAGGGACCCAATGCGGCGGGCGCATACCTTGCGGGAGTCGTGCCGCACCGCGAACCGGGCGGCGCGACGGCCGCTTCCGTGGGAATGTCCTCGCGCGGCATGGTAGAAACGGCATTGCGGGCTTACGTGCTGTTGGGCGGAATCGATCCGGCAGCGGATTTCGCGGTCGACCCGCATGCGTTGGGCACGGCAGATCACGTCGTCGCCGTGACCACTCATCTGTCCGAAGAGATGCGTGCGGTGGCGCATGTGGTGTTGCCGATCGGATCGTTTGCGGAGACCTCCGGTACTTACGTCAACGCGGAGGGACGCTGGCAGAGCTGGGCGGGCGCCGCGAAACTTGCGGGCGAAAGCCGGCCGGGGTGGAAGGTGCTGCGCGTACTGGCGAATATGCTGAACCTTCATGGCGTCGATTATGTGAGCTCCGAGGAGATTCGCGAGGCGCTCAAGTCCCTATGCGAAAGCCGCGTCGAGGCGACGGCCAACGGGGTCACGGCCGGCCAGGGAGCGGGCTCCGTGCCCAATGGTCAAACTCCCGCGGGATCCTGGGTGGACCTTCCGCCGTATGAGAGTGATGTGCTGGTTCGCCGATCTGAGGCGCTGTCGAAAACCAAGGACGGGCGTATGACTCGCACGGTGCTCTGACCATGTGGGAGTGGAGTCCCTTGCGTGAATGGCTGTCCGGCTATATCTCGCCGTACTGGACCTTTCCATTGCTGACGCTGGTTCAGGCTTTGATGGTGGTGCTATGCCTGATCATCATCATGGCGTTTTATACGCTGGCGGAGCGCAAGGTCATCGGCTGGATACAGGCGAGGCGCGGTCCAAATCGCGTGAATTTGTTGTGGATTCCAGGGGCCGGTCAACCGTTCGCGGACGTGATCAAGCTGATGTTCAAGGAAATCTTGATTCCGGCCGACTCCAACGGATTTCTATTTCGATTGGCTCCTTTCCTGGCATTGGTTCCCGCGCTGGCAATCTGGGCCGTCATCCCCCTATCCCCGCAACGCGCTTTCGCCAATATCGATGCGGGGCTTTTATATATTTTGGCTCTCACATCCATGGGCGTGTACGGCATCATCCTGGCCGGCTGGGCGGCGAATTCGAAGTATGCCTTCCTCGGCGCCATGCGCTCCGCGGCACAAATCGTCGCGTACGAAATCGCCATGGGTTTCGCGATGGTGGGCGTGCTGATGGCGGCGGGCAGCCTCAACATCGGTGACATCATCGAAGCGCAGCGCGGTTTTTTCGGCTGGAACTGGAGTTGGCTGTTCCCGCTGTTGGTGGTTTATTTCATCTCGGGTGTCGCTGAAACCAATCGCGCGCCTTTCGACGTCGCCGAGGGCGAGTCGGAAATCGTCGCCGGCTTCCACGTCGATTATTCGGGCATGGCGTTCGCACTGTTTTTCATCGCCGAATACGTCAACATGATCTTGATTTCGGCGTTGACCGTCATCTTTTTCTTCGGCGGCTGGTTGTCGCCCTTCGATGGCGTGCTTCCGGCCGATGCGTGGCTCGCCGGCCCGAGCTTTTTCTGGTTCGGTCTGAAGACGCTGTTTCCCATGTTTACTTTTTTATGGCTGCGAGCGACGTTCCCGCGTTACCGCTACGATCAGATCATGCGCCTTGGCTGGAAGGCTTTGATTCCGGTCACCTTGGCTTGGCTGTTGGTCGAGGGCTTCATGGTGTATTTCCATGTGGGTCCCTGGAAGGGGCATCTCTAATGCAGGGTATTCGCAATTTCCTGAAGACATTCCTGCTCTGGGAACTGCTGCAGGGCCTATGGGTGACTTTGAAAGGCCTGTTTGCAACCAAGGTGACGATCAACTATCCGGAAGAGAAGACTCCGCAGAGCAGCCGTTTTCGCGGTCTGCATGCGCTGCGCCGCTACCCGAATGGTGAAGAGCGCTGCATCGCCTGCAAGCTGTGCGAGGCGGTTTGTCCGGCGCTCGCCATCACCATCGAATCGGATGTGGGCGCGGACGGTACGCGGCGCACCACGCGCTACGACATCGATTTGTTCAAGTGCATCTATTGCGGATTTTGCGAAGAGGCATGTCCTGTCGATGCCATCGTGGAGACGCGGCTGCACGAGTACCACATGGAGAATCGCGGCGAGAACATCATGAGCAAGGACAAATTGCTCGGTATCGGCGAGCGCTATGAGGCCATGATCGCGGCGGATCGCGCCGCGGACGCGCGGTACCGCTGATGTTTGCAACCATCCTATTCTTCATTTTTGCGGCCGTGCTGGTCGCCGCGGCTCTGGGCGTCATCCTGGCCCGCAACCCGGTGTACTCGGCATTGCTGCTGGTGCTGTGCTTCTTCAATAGCGCGGTCATTTGGCTGCTGCTGGACGCGGAGTTCCTCGGGATCGTGCTGGTGCTGGTGTACGTCGGCGCGGTCATGGTGTTGTTCCTGTTCGTGGTGATGATGCTCGACATCAACATCGAGGAATTCCGCAAGGGGCTCGCGGGTTACTGGCCGCTGGCGCTCGCCGTCGCGGGTTTCGTGGTATTCGCCATGATCAACGTCATCGTGGTGAAGCATTTGGGCGGAATGGCGTTGAAGACGGCGCCGCCGATGGGGGTCGATTATTCCAATACCCGCGCCCTCGGCACGGTCTTGTTCACCAAGTATGCCTACCCGGCGCAGATCGCCGCTGTCATTTTGCTGGTGGCGAGCGTTGCGGCCATCGTCTTGACGCTGCGTCGCCGTACCGGCGGCAAGCCGCAAGACATCGCCATGCAAGTTGCCGCGCGGGCCAAGGATCGAGTCCGCATCGTCAAGATGGCCTCTGAGAAAAGACCATGATTACCCTCACTCATATACTGACATTGTCAGGTCTGCTGTTTGCGATCGCGGTGGCCGGCGTGTTCTTGAACCGCAAGAACATCATCGTCCTGCTGATGTGCATCGAACTGATGCTGTTGGCGGTCAACTTCAATTTTGTGGCGTTCTCGCGATATTTGGGCGACATCGGCGGCCAGATTTTCGTGTTTTTCATTCTGACGGTGGCGGCGGCCGAATCGGCCATCGGACTGGCTATTTTGGTGGTGGTGTTCCGCGAACGCCGCAGCATCGATGTCGAAGATCTCGACACGCTCCAAGGCTGAGGACAGGCACAAATGCAGCCGATATATCTCACGATTGCGTTGGCGCCCTTGGCGGCAGCCATCATCGCCGGTTTGTTCGGCCGTGCAATCGGCAAAGCGGGCGCGCATGGCGTCACCATTTTGGGCGTTGGAATTTCATTCGCGCTGTCGCTGTACGTGCTCTACCAGTTCGCTCACTCAGGCGCTGAGCCATTCAACGGCACGGTGTACACCTGGTTGGTCAGCGATGGGCTGAAGCTGGACGTCGGGTTTTTGATCGATCACTTGTCGGCCATGATGATGGTGGTGGTGACATTCGTGTCTTTGATGGTGCATATCTACACCATCGGCTACATGCATGACGATGACGGGTATCAGCGTTTTTTCAGCTATATATCGCTGTTCACTTTTTCGATGTTGATGTTGGTCATGTCGAACAATTTCATGCAATTGTTCTTCGGCTGGGAAGCGGTGGGCGTCGTCTCCTATCTGCTCATCGGCTTCTGGTACACGCGGCCGACGGCGATTTTCGCGAATCTAAAGGCTTTTCTGGTGAATCGCGTCGGCGACTTCGGATTCATCTTGGGAATTGCCGCGGTGCTGCGCTACGCCGGTTCGCTCGACTATGCGACGGTGTTCGCGCATGCGGACCAGATTGTGTCCGCGCAAATCCACCTCAGCAATGACGTCGCCTGGCCGGCAATCACCTTTACCTGCATTTGTTTGTTCATCGGCGCCATGGGCAAATCGGCCCAGGTGCCTTTGCACGTGTGGCTGCCCGATTCGATGGAAGGCCCGACGCCTATTTCGGCGCTGATCCACGCCGCGACCATGGTCACCGCCGGTATTTTCATGGTGGCGCGCATGTCGCCATTGTTCGAGCTATCCGAGACGGCGCTCTCAGCGGTGCTGATAATCGGCGCCACCACCGCTTTTTTCATGGGATTGATCGGCATCGTCAGCAACGACATCAAGCGGGTGGTGGCGTATTCGACTTTGTCGCAGTTAGGCTATATGACCGTGGCCCTCGGCGTTTCAGCCTACAGCGCCGGGATTTTTCACCTCATGACGCACGCGTTTTTCAAGGCTTTGCTGTTCTTGGCGGCGGGCTCGGTGATCATGGCGATGCATCATGAGCAGGACATGCGAAAAATGGGCGGCCTGCGCAAATACCTGCCGATCACCTATTGGACTTGCTTGATTGGCTCCCTGGCATTGATCGGCTTCCCTGGATCGTCCGGTTTCTTTTCCAAGGACGCTCTCATCGACGCCGTTCATCTGTCTCATAGGACAGGATCTGGCTATGCCTATTTCTGTGTGCTCGGCGGTGTGTTCATCACCGCGTTGTACACGTTCAGGATGTTCTTCATGACCTTCCACGGCAAGGAGCGCATGGATCATCACACCCAGGAGCACCTTCACGAAAGTCCCTGGGTGGTGACCGTGCCGCTGATCTTGTTGGCCATTCCCTCGGCGCTCATCGGTTGGTTCACGGTAAAACCGCTGCTGTTCGGGGCTTACTTCAACGGCGCCATTCAGGTTCTGCCGGCCAATAATGTGCTGGCGGAAGTAGCAGAGGAATACCATGGTTCGGCCGTGGCCTTCCTGGAGTCGGCACTCACGGCGTTGCCATTTTGGTTCGCCGCCTCGGGCGTGTTCGCGGCTTGGATTTTTTTCCTCAAGAAGCCTGAGTTCGCAGATGCCGCCGAGCGCCGGTTCAGGTGGCTGCATAGGATTTTGGTCGATAAATACGGCTTCGATTGGTTCAACGAGCATGTGATCGTGGCCGGCGCGCGCCTGTTGGGCGGCGGCCTGTGGCGTTTCGGCGATCAGATCGTCATCGACGATGGGTTGGTCAACGGCAGCGCGAGAACCGTGGGGTGGTTGGGCTCCGTGATGCGTTACGCGCAGTCCGGGTATCTGTACCACTATGCTTTCGCCATGATCTTGGGTCTGGCCTCCTTCTTGATGTGGCTCGTATGGCGAACATGACCGGACACCTTCTATCCTGGCTGATCTGGTTGCCGATCTTCGGCGGATTTGCCGTCCTGGCCTTGAACGATCGAGTCGTCCTGGCGAAATGGCTGTCCTTGGGCATCAGTTGTTTGGCGCTGCTGTTGAGCGTGCCGCTGTACGCAGGGTTCAAGACGAACACGGCCGCCATGCAATTCGTCGAACGTTCGCCCTGGATCTCGACCATTCATTCGGAGTTTTACATCGGCGTGGACGGCATTTCGATGCCGCTGATTTTGCTGACTACTTTCACCACGATGTTGATCGTGATCGCCAGCTGGGCGAACGTCGAAAAGCGCATTGCCCAATACTTCGCGGCATTCCTGATTCTGGAAGGTCTGATGATCGGCGTGTTCGCCGCGCTGGACGGCGTGCTGTTCTACGTTTTCTGGGAGGCCATGCTGATTCCGATGTTCATCATCATCGGCGTGTGGGGTGGACCGCGGCGCGTGTATGCGACCATCAAGTTCTTTTTATATACCTTCATCGGCTCGCTGCTGATGTTGGTCGCGCTGATTTACCTGTATTTGAAATCGGGCAGCTATGAGCTGGAAGTCTTTCAGCGCATGCCGTTGACGCTGAATGAGCAGACCTGCATTTTCCTGGCATTCTTCGCAGCCTTCGCCGTCAAGGTGCCGATGTGGCCGGTGCACACCTGGTTGCCGGACGCGCACGTGGAGGCGCCCACCGGCGGCTCCGTCGTGCTGGCCGCGATCATGCTCAAGATGGGCGGCTATGGCTTTCTACGCTTTTCGCTGCCGATCGCGCCTGATGCGAGCCGCGAGCTGGACTGGCTGGTGATCGGATTGTCGTTGATCGCCGTGGTGTATATCGGGTTCGTGGCGCTCGCGCAGCGGGATATGAAAAAGCTCATCGCGTATTCCTCGATCGCACACATGGGTTTCGTCACGCTCGGCATGTTCATCGGGTTCCAGATCGTCGCGCACACCGGCAAGACCACTGGCATCGAACTCGGCATTGACGGCGCCGTCGTGCAAATGCTTTCGCACGGTTTGGTGTCCGGCGCCATGTTTCTATGCGTCGGCGTCATGTATGACCGCGTGCATAGCCGTGAGATCAGTTCCTATGGCGGCGTGGTCAACACCATGCCGAAGTTCGCCGCGTTCATGGTGCTGTTTGCGCTCGCGAACGCGG
>JALYIW010000152.1 GCA_030775625.1 Pseudomonadota bacterium
TCGCGACCTGCGCCGTTTGCCCTCTCATGGAGCACAGGTACGGCAGCGTCAGTACATCGGTAAGCTCATGCGCGACATCGACCCGGAACCCGTACTCGCCAAGCTGGCGGTGCGAAAACAACGTCACGACTTGGAAATCCGCCATTTTCAGCAAATCGAAAAATGGCGCGACCGGCTGCTATCCGATCCCATTTCAGGTCTCGATGAACTCCTCGGGGAATATCCCCAGGCCGACCGCGCCACCCTCACCAAGCTGCTGGATAAGGCCGAGAGGGAGCGGCTGGAACAACGTTCGCCGGTCGGAGCGCGCGAACTTTTCGCGTTTCTTCGCGAGTTACTCGGGTAGGCTTTGGTAAGCTCTCGGCCATGAAAGCGCTGGTCGGAATCATCATGGGATCCTCGTCCGATTGGGAGACGATGCGAGGGGCGGCCGAAATTCTCGAATCGCTGCGCATCGCGCACGAGGTACGCGTGGTATCGGCGCATCGCACCCCCGATTTGTTGTTCGAATATGCCGCTGCGGCACGTGAGCGGGGCCTCAAGGCCATTATCGCGGGAGCGGGTGGAGCGGCGCACTTGCCCGGCATGACGGCGGCCAAAACCTCGGTTCCGGTTTTGGGCGTTCCGGTCGAATCCAAGGCTCTGCACGGCATCGATTCATTGCTCTCCATCGCTCAGATGCCGAGCGGCGTGCCCGTCGCCACCTTTGCCATCGGCGCCGCCGGAGCGAAGAACGCCGCCCTGTTCGCCGCGGCCATTCTCGCCAACGAATCTGCCGAAGTACGCGCGGCCTTGGATGCATTCCGGCAAGCGCAGACCGCTGCGGTCCTCGCCAAACCAGATCCCCGCGGCGCTTGAACTTGCCGCGCGTGGGCATCGTCGGTGCCGGCCAGCTGGGGCGCATGCTTGCTCTTGCGGGCTATCCCTTGGGGATCCAATGCCTTTTTCTCGATCGCAACGCCGATGCGCCGGGAGCGCAGGTAGCGCCCATTCTGGTCGGGGAGTTGGAAGATCCCCTGCGGCTCGCAGAATTGGCCAGCCGCAGCGAGGTCCTCACCTTCGACTGGGAAAATATCTCCGGCCGTGCGCTGCAGCCGCTGGAGAAGTTGACGACAATCCGCCCCCCCCGGGCGGCGCTCGAAGTGGCGCAGGATCGCATACGGGAAAAAGCGCTGTTTTCGAAGCTGAAGATTCCCGTCGCTGCGCACTTGGCAATCGACAGCAAGCAGGGGCTGATACGTGCGACCCGCAAAATCGGTGTCCCCGGCGTGCTCAAGACGCGCCGGCTGGGCTACGACGGCAAGGGGCAGTTCATTTTACGCGATGCCGCCGACCTCGACCCGGCATGGGCAGCGATCGGAGCGCCGGGACTGGTCTACGAAAAATTCCAGGCATTCACCCGCGAAGTGTCCATCATCGGTGCGCGCTCCGCGATGGGCGACATCGTGTTTTATCCGCTGTCGGCAAACACCCACGGCGGCGGCATCCTGCACTACAGCGTTGCGCCATTTGCGAATCCAAAACTCGAGCGGGCGGCGCGGACATACCTGAAACGGGTCATGCATGCACTCAACTATGTAGGAGTGCTTACCATTGAATTTTTTGTCGTCGACGGCCGGCTGATTGCCAACGAGATGGCCCCGCGCGTCCACAATTCAGGGCATTGGACCATCGAAGGCTGCGTCACCAGCCAGTTTGAAAATCACCTGCGGGCGATCTGCGGCCTGCCGCTCGGCAGCACGCGGCCTTTGGGAGCCACGGCCATGATCAATTTTCTCGGAAAAATGCCCGACCGTGATCGCTTGCTGGCGATCGACGGTCTGGCGTTCCACGATTATGGCAAACAGCCGCGGCCGGGCCGCAAATTGGGTCATTGCACGATTCTCAAGAGCCGCTCAAAGGATCGCAATCTCGCCCTCGCGGATGCTCTAGAATTCATTCACTGGTACTGAATCCGGTCTAAACCAATGTATTTAGAACTCTTTAATTTGCATGAATTGCCGTTCCGCTTGAGCCCGGACCCGCAATTTCTGTACTTGAGCAAACAGCACGCGCGCGCCAAAGCTTACATGGAATCGACCATCTGGTTCACGGATGGATTCGTGGTCATCACGGGCGAAATCGGCGCCGGCAAGACCACCTTGATCGAAACCTTTCTCATGGAACTGCAAAGCGACGTGGTCGTCGCCCAGATCAACCAGACCCAGCTGTCGCCTACCGCTTTTTTGCAAACCGTGCTCGTGCAGTTCGGATTCTCGCCGTTCAACATGAAAAAGCCCGAGGTTTTGGCAACCCTGAATCAGTTCTTGGTGGATCAGCACATCGCCGGTCGCCGGGTTCTATTGATCGTCGACGAGGCGCAGAACTTGAGTAGCCGAGTCCTCGAGGAAGTGCGCATGTTGTCGGGCATCGAAACCACTAAGGACAAGGCTTTGCGCATCATTCTGGCCGGCCAGCCCGAACTCAATGATAAGCTCAATTCGCAAGAGCTGACCCAGCTTGCACAACGTGTCCGCCTGCGGTTTCATCTGACGGCACTGACAAAGGCAGAGACCAATTCCTACATCGAGCATCGCCTCGAAGTGGCCGGCTCGCAAGGACGACGCATATTTTCCGAGGACACCTCCCCGATCATCTTCAAATACACCGGCGGGGTGCCGCGGCTGATCAACACCTTGTGCGATACCAGCATGATGGCGGCGTTCGGGCAAAACAAAGGTACTGTGACTGCGGTGGAAGTCGAAGCCGCCATTGCCGAGCTGCAATGGGTTGAATTTGCTTCGAACACCAGCCGCATGCGCGCCGGCAATTTGGATCAACCCGCCCTTTCGAGCCCCCCTACCGTCCACCCCGTCGGACGAATACTGCTCGCGCATGCAGGCCAGACGGTGGTCGAGCGCGAGCTGCGGCCGGGTCGCGTGGTGATCGGCCGCACGACCGACAATGATCTGCAAATCGACAGCAAATTCATCAGCCGACATCACTGCCAGATCGTGACCCAGGCAGACTCCTGCGTCATCGAAGATCTCAACAGCACCAACGGGATTTACGTTCAGTCCAAGCGCGTGCGCCGGCACAATTTAAACGATGGTGACGTCGTTCAAGTCGGCCAACACGAAATCATGTACATCGATGAACGGACGCCGCGGATGCGCAATGCAGTCGATCCGCCCGATGCCGAAGTCTTGGAAAAGCCGCCGGCAAGTTAGCCTTTCAGGGTCGACGGAAGGTCGATGTTCTCACCGGAGTACTCACGGCTCAGGGCGCGATAGTCTTGGCGGCGCAGGTGCAATGTCAGGGCCGCAATCTCGGCGAACACGCCGATGACGAAGGCTACCTTCGCCAGCGATCCCAGGGGATTGACGTAGAAAAGGAAAATCCCCATGCCCCCGAGAGCCATATAGACATAGGGCAGACTTTCGTAGACAGGACGAGCCAAACGCATCGATAGCAGCCTCCGTAGCTCATATTAATGCCGATGCCGGCGCCTAAACTGCGTAATTTGACTTAACCGGACAAGGAATCCCTTGGGGTGTGATCGTAAAAGCGCGGGCGAGACGCCCCGTGACCTCGAGCGTCCCGCCTGCGCCGCGGCTGGGCATCCTGCAGATCCCCCGACAGGGCTTCTTCCTTTAAAGTACCGCGCGGCCAGTGTGCGCCGGGTGACTATGCGCCTGGAACGGCTCAACGCCGCGCGAACGCTCAAATACTCGGCTGAACGGGCCGCGGCGGCTGCTGTTGCTCCCTTGGCTGTGGCGGTTGCTAGCCGGTACCGCCCACGGTCAAAGCATCGATGCGCAGAGTGGGTTGACCGACTCCGACAGGCACCGATTGACCTTCCTTGCCACATGTTCCAACACCGCCATCCAGTTTCAAGTCATTGCCGACCATGCTGACGCGCTGCAACACGTCGGGGCCGTTGCCGATCAGGGTCGCGCCTTTGACCGCAGCGCCGATCCTGCCGTTCTCAATCAGGTAGGCCTCGCTCGCTGAGAACACGAATTTGCCGGAAGTGATATCAACCTGACCGCCGCCGAAATTCACGGCATAAAGACCCTTTTGTACCGATGCGATGATCTCCTGCGGGTCCCGGGAGCCGGCACGCATATAGGTGTTTGTCATGCGCGGCAGCGTCATGTGCGCGAACGATTCACGGCGACCGTTGCCGGTCGCGGGCATGCCCATCAACCTTGCGTTCATCTTGTCTTGAATGTAACCGCGCAACACGCCCTTCTCGATGAGCGTCGTGCACTGAGTCGGCGTGCCTTCGTCGTCGACATTCAGCGAGCCGCGCCGCCGATCCAAAGTGCCATCGTCCACCACGGTGATTTCATCCGCCGCCACTTTTTGGCCGATGCGGTTCGAGAACGCAGACGTCTCCTTGCGGTTGAAATCGCCCTCCAATCCATGACCGATCGCTTCGTGGAGCAAAATACCGGGCCAGCCCGGCCCCAACACCACCGTCATGGAACCCGCCGGCGCCGCCACCGCCTCGAGATTGACCAAGGCCTGCCGAACGGCCTCCCGCCCGTGCGCAAACGGCTCATCGCCGCGCAATAATTCGTCCAAACCAAAACGACCGCCGCCGCCGCTGTAGCCCTGCTCGCGCCGCCCGTTCTGTTCGACGATGACCGACACATTCACTCGCACCAGAGGCCGCACATCCGCAGCCAGCGTGCCGTCGCTCGACGCGATCAAGACGACTTCATGCACGGCTGCCAGCGAGGCCATCACTTGTTTGACTCGCGGATCGATGCGCCGCGTATCGGCGTCGATTCGCATCAACCAGGCGACCTTCTCCTCGTCGCGAATTGCGTCCAGCGGATCGATGGGCAGGTAGAGCCGATGAGCCAATGGCCTGTGCCACGCTTTCACGGCGTTGGCGCTGCCGCTGCGTGCGATGGCGCGCGCCGCGTCGGACGCTTCGAGCAGCGCCGGCAACAGCACTTCGTCGGTATAAGCAAATCCGGTCTTTTCACCGCTGATGGCGCGCACCCCCACGCCTTGCTCAATGCTGTGCGATCCCTCCTTGACGATGCCGTCTTCCAGCGACCAGGACTCCTCGCGTGACAATTGAAAGTACAAATCGGCGTAATCGACGCCTCGACTCATGACGGCATCGAGAACCGCCGCCAGCCGGCCCTCATCGAGGCCGGACGGGGCCAGAATCATTTTTTTCGCCACATCGAACAGGGGCAAGCTCACCTCGAGAGTGCGGGCATTCATGCCGAAACCGTCGCGGCGTGGGGCAGCCCCAATTGACGGTTGTCCAGAGCGGGAAAGCGCGCGCGCGTATCGGCTTCCTTGGCAAGATCGATATCCGCGGTGATCACCCCGCTGCCCTTGGCCAGACGCGCCAACACCTGGCCCCAATAGTCGATGATGATCGTATCGCCATATGTCTCGCGGCCGCTGCTGTGCGTTCCGGCTTGGGCCGGCGCCACTACGTAGCACAAG
>JALYIW010000153.1 GCA_030775625.1 Pseudomonadota bacterium
AATGCGTTTTTATCCACCATGGCGCAGGGCACATCTTGTACCAGAGCCACAATCGGCACCGAGGCCTTGAGCGCTTCGGCGAGCGGCGGCACCAGCAGGGTTGCCGCGGGACCGTTTTGCGCTGCGACCACTCCGACCTTGTGCGAAATGCGCGCGTAGCCGTCCGCCATGATCCCGCCGGCATTTTCAGTGCGATATCCGACTTGGCGAATGCCCGCCGCCGGCAGCGCCATGAACAGCGCCGACGGGATGCTTTGCCCGAACACCCACTCGACGCCGTGACGTTTCAGCGCCGCGGCTAGCGCGTCCGCGACGGTTGATTGCGTACATGACTGATGCGGCGCGATCATACGAGGATGAAATCTCGGGCAATAACGGCTCAATTAGGGCGCCGCGGGACATGTTATGCGAGGCGCGCATTATATCAATACCGATAGGGGCGAATGGGGTAAAATAGCAGACTGTTCACGCACCCCGCTCCTGCGAGAGATTGACATGGTCACGCCCACAGCACTTGCCGCTCGATTGCGCGACGCCTATAAAAATGGCCCGGTTGCACCGCTGCGGGACGGGCTGGCGGCGACCGACGCGGCGGGCGCCTACGCGGTGCAGTCCCTCAACACGCGCACGTGGCTCGAGGGCGGCCGGCGCATCGTCGGCCGTAAAATCGGCTTGACCGCTAAGGCCGTGCAGGCGCAGCTCGGCGTGGACCAGCCGGATTACGGCGTGCTGTTTCGCGACATGTTCATCGAGGACGGCGGAGAGCTGCGGGCCTCGACGGTACTTCAGCCGAAGGCGGAGGCTGAGGTCGCGATCGTGATGGCCCGCGATCTGTGCGATCCGAATGCGAGCCCCCAGGATGTACTGCTGGCGGCGGCCTTTGCGCTGCCGGCGATCGAGATCGTGGACAGCAGAATCGCGGACTGGAAAATTACCTTTGCCGATACGGTGGCGGATAATGCATCTTCGGCGTTTTACGTGCTCGGGCGCGAACCGCGGCCGTTGGTCGGACTCGATCTTCGGACCTGCGGCATGGCCCTGGAAGTGAACGGCAAAGTGGTGTCGCTTGGCGCTGGAGCGGCCTGCTTGGGGCATCCGCTCATCGCCGCCGCTTGGCTGGCGCGCACACTGGCCCAGCTTGGCGAAGGATTGAAGGCCGGTGATGTGGTGCTGACCGGGGCCCTGGGACCCATGATTGCGATCCATCCGGGCGATGTGGTTCATGCACAAATCGGCGGCCTGGGAACTTGCGGCTTCGTCTATGTAAAGGACAAGGACAACTTATGAACAAGATTGCGGTGGCTATCATCGGCTCGGGCAACATCGGCACCGACCTCATGATCAAAGTCATGCGTTTGTCGAAAACGCTGCGTATGGGCGCCTTCGTCGGCATCGATGCCGACTCGGAAGGACTGAAGCGGGCGCAGCGTCTCGGCGTGCCGGTCACCGCCGGCGGCATCGAAGGGCTGGTGGCCATGCCTGAGTTTCGCGACATTGAAATCGTATTCGATGCCACGAGCGCGGGCGCACATCACAAGCACAATGCGATACTGCAGAGCCACGGGAAACGCGTCATCGACTTGACTCCCGCCGCCATCGGTCCTTTCACCGTGCCCGTCGTCAATGGCGATGCGAACCTCGACGCGCCCAACGTCAACATGGTCACTTGCGGCGGACAGGCGACGATTCCCATCGTAGCCGCCGTCAGTCGCGTGACCAAGGTCCATTACGGCGAAATCGTCGCGTCCATTGCCTCAAAGTCTGCCGGCCCCGGAACTCGAGCCAACATCGATGAGTTCACGGAGACCACTAGCCGCGCCATCGAATCGGTCGGCGGCGCCACACGCGGCAAGGCCATTATCGTGTTGAATCCGGCGGAGCCGCCGATGATCATGCGCGATACGGTGTTTTGCCTTGCGGGGGCGGCCGACCAGGAGGCAATCACGGAGTCCATCGAATCGATGGTTGAAGACGTTCGCCGCTACGTGCCCGGCTACAGTCTGAAGCAGGCGGTGCAATTCGAGCGGGTCGGCGCGGATCGGCCGCTGCAAATTCCGGAAATGGCGGCAATTTCCGGAGTACGTAGTTTCACGGGTTTGAAAATCAGCGTATTTCTGAGTGTGGAGGGAGCTGCGCACTACCTCCCGGCATACGCGGGCAATCTGGATATCATGACGTCCGCGGCGCTGAAGACGGCAGAGAAAATTGCGATGCGGCTGCATGCAAAGGAGGCAGCGTGAACTTCGACCCCAAGACGACCAAGCTATACATACAAGATGTGACACTGCGCGATGGCATGCATGCCATCCGCCATCAATACGGCATCGATCACGTCAGAGCCATCGCCAAAGTGCTGGATGCCGCGAAAGTCGACGCCATCGAGGTGGCGCATGGCGACGGACTTTCGGGCTCGAGTTTCAATTATGGATTCGGCGCGCACACCGATTGGGAATGGATCGGGGCGGTGGCCGAGGTTCTCGAACACAGCGTGCTCACCACCTTGCTGCTGCCCGGCATTGGAACCGTCCATGATTTAAAGCGCGCCTACGACATGGGCGTGCGTTCGGTACGAGTCGCGACCCATTGCACCGAGGCGGATGTTTCGAAACAGCATATCGAATATGCGCGCCACCTGGGCATGGATGTATCGGGCTTTCTCATGATGAGCCACATGAATTCGCCGGAGAAATTAGCCCAGCAAGCCAAGCTGATGGAAAGCTACGGCGCGCACTGCGTCTACGTCACGGACAGCGGCGGTGCCATGACCATGGACGGCATTGCGGCGCGTTTCCAAGCGTATGACCGGGTCCTGAAACCGGAGACACAGCGCGGCATCCACGCGCATCACAATCTCTCGCTCGGCGTCGCCAATTCGATCTTGGCGGTGCAGAACGGCGCGATTCGCGTCGACGCGAGTCTCGCGGGAATGGGGGCGGGCGCCGGCAATGCCCCTCTGGAGGTTTTCATCGCCGCCGCCGACGTTTACGGCTGGAAGCACGGTACCGATTTATTCGCACTGATGGACGCCGCGGAGGATTTGGTGCGCCCATTGCAGGATCGGCCGGTACGGGTGGACCGGGAGACCTTGAGTCTGGGATATGCCGGCGTTTATTCGAGCTTCCTGCGCCATGCAGAAAAGGCGGCCGCGCAATACGGACTCGACACTCGGGCAATCTTGATAGAACTCGGCAAACGCAAGATGGTGGGCGGCCAGGAAGACATGATCACGGATGTAGCCTTGGACATGGTCCGTGACCGCAGCGCCGCGTCCTCTGCCGCGAATCCGGCGGCGACACCGGTTGCCGCGTCCGCCGGGATCTCCGCATAGCGGACCCTCTGCGCAAAGACACCGTTCCCCCCCTAGGGAGCCCGCCCGTCGCTCGGCGTGGCTGCGACTGATAACTGCATCGCGGACGAGCCTGAGCGGGCACAGATATAGTGCCCGCCCGGGCTTTTATCATTGCCGCCGGTGAAGGAATATGACATGTCGACGCTGACCGCGGAGCAGGCCAAGGACTACATGCATAAGCTGCTGACGGCAATGTGCCGTGCCGGCGGATCGGATCTTTTCATCTCGAACGAGTTTCCGCCGAGCATGAAGACTCACGGCAAGATGCAGCCGATGACCTCGAAAAAGCTGACCGGGGAGTTCACCCGGCAACTCGCCAACGCCATCATGAATCAGCGCCAGCGCGATGAATTCGCCAAGGAGCTGGAGTGCAATTTCGCGATCTCGATCCCGGCCGTGGCGCGCTTTCGCGTCAATGTTTTCGTGCAACAACAAAATGTCGGCATGGTGATACGGACCATTCCCGCTGAGATTCCCGACTTTGCGACTCTGGCGCTGCCGGAGATCTTAAAGGACATTGTCATGACGAACAGAGGTTTGGTGCTGGTCGTGGGCGCCACCGGGTCGGGGAAATCGACTTCTCTGGCGGCGATGATCGATCATCGGAACCGCTCGAGTCCCGGTCATATCATCACAGTGGAGGATCCGGTCGAGTTCGTACATCAATCGCACCAGTCTTTGATCACTCATCGAGAGGTGGGGATCGACACGCACAGCTGGCACCACGCCTTGAAGAACACTCTGCGACAGGCGCCCGATGTGATCTTGATCGGCGAAGTACGCGACGCGGAAACCATGGAGCATGCCATCGCCTTTGCCGAAACGGGGCATCTTTGCCTGTGTACGCTGCATGCGAATAGCGCCAATCAAACCATTGATCGCATCATCAATTTCTTTTCCGAAGAACGGCGCAATCAACTTCTCATGGACCTGTCGAGCAACCTACGGGCCATCGTCTCGCAACGCCTGATCCGCACCGCCGATGGGAAAGGACGTAGGGCGGCCATGGAGATTTTGATCAACACGCCGATCATCGCGGAAAAGATCCTCAAAGGAGAATTCCACGAGATCAAGGCCATCATGGGGAAATCCAGGGAACTGGGCATGCGGACTTTCGACTGGTCCTTGTTCGAACTCTACAATAACGGCGATATTTCCTACGACGAAGCAATCCGCAACGCCGACTCCGCCAATGAGCTGCGTCTGAATATCAAGTTAAATGGCAACCGGCCTGCTCCTGAGCCGGCCGAGGCCGTGGCGATGACCGCATCTTGAGCAGACCCTCAAGGCTTGAGTAGACCCCCAAGGCTTGAGCAGGCCCCTTAGGCGCAATTCGCCAATTCGTCGTCGCCGTCCTGCTCTTCACGAGCGAACAAGGGGTTCTCGGCAGCAATCTGGCGTCCCATGAAGGCGATTTTTTCCCATTCGTCCGCTTGCATGTGGCCGTGGTCGCGCGCCAAATTCTGCACGACATCCAAGAAGCCCCGGCGGTTGGTTGCGGCGGCCGAGTAATACAGCTCGAGCAACTTCATGCGCAAATCATGGCGGTCGGGCTCGCGCTCAATCGCCAACCTGAGGACGTCCGCCAGATTCGAACGCCGTTCTTTAACCACGGCTTGTTCGTTCAGCGCGCTTGGCATGTTCACGTATTGCGCCGTCATGTCCAGATCGACGAGATTGTAGTCGAGCCGTACCTCCTCGACGCGCGTGACATCTACGGGTGGCGCGCCGGCTTGCAAAGGGTTGACGGTCTCGACCGGCGCGATCGCCGGTATCGGGGGCTCAACTGCATCGCTGTGCGCGTGCGCGTCGGCGTCCGCAGCGGCCAGCGAGACCGTGGGTTTGGATACGCGCCGGCGCAAGCCGAAGTAAACGCCCGCCAATGCACTCGCCAGCAGCCCAATGCCGCCAAGGATGGGAACCAGGCGTGAGTGAGTCGGGGGCGCCTGCAGGGGTGCCGATGCGGCGACCAGGGGCGCTCGGCGTGCGTAGACATTGTTCTGCGGCGCCGGGTGTGGCGGCTGTTCCGCTTGCGCCGCCTGCTGACGCAATTCGACTAACTTTTGGTTCTGGCTTTGGAGAATGCTGTTCACTTCGATGAGCTGGTGCTCCAGAGTTTTAAGTCTAGTGTCGAGTGTTTCCGGGGCCACCGGTGCCGCCGTACTGGCGGTCAGCAGAATGCCGGGGGGCGTTGCGGTGGTTGCAATGTGTCGCCAAGCAGCCATCTGCGCATGAATCTCGCGCTGTGCCTCGGCTTTGGGAATCGCCGCGACTTGCGCATGAGAGGGGATGATCAGCACGGCGCCCCGATGCAGGCGGTTGATGTTGCCGTCGAACGCGCCGGGGTTGGCCCGAAAGACCGCCAGCATCATTTTCTCAAGATCGGAATTGGACCGTTCACCGACGCGCCAGGCAATGCCGCGCAAGGTGGCTTTGGCGCCGACTTTCACGTGGGTCATCTTGCGAGCGTTTCGTGCACGGCTCGAGGGTTTGGGTTGTTCGCGTGGCGGGTCAATCCGGCCGGCCGGGACATCCAGAGCGGCGGGGGGGGTGTGTGAGGCGGCGCTCGCCGCGGCGAGCTTGCTGGGCTGCGCTAACTGCGGAGGATCGAGCAGCAAGCTGTATTCCCGGACGAGCTCGCCGTTGTGCCAGCTAAGATCGACCAGAAAGTTGACCAGGGGTTCGGTGAAAGCTTCAGCGGAACGGACGGCGAGTACTGGCCTGCCCTGGCGGTCCTGGGCGACTTTGAACACCGCCGACGCAAGAAAGGCCGGACGGTCGGCACCGTACCGCAAGAAGGTCTCGCGATTGGCCACCGCGGCGCGTAATTCGCTCAATTCTGTCGCGGTTGCTCCAACGATGTCGATTTCGGCAACGAGGCGTTCATTCAGCGCGGAATCCACACGCATGTCTCCCAAGCCGAGCGCCTGCGATGCGCCGGGCATGGCCAGAGCCATCATCAATATTAACGGGTTCTTCCCGCTGGCCATCGTCTGCTCCATTGCACCGTGAGTCCGCTTCTAGCCGATCCTATGCGATCGAATCGAGGCTTGGATACCGGCGAATTCAAGGACTTCGACGTAGTTCACGCATGCAGACGCCGGCACGAGGCGTTCGGAGAGAATTGGGATTCAGGCATGCTGCGCTCATCTGTGACGTGGTTGGCGTTTATGCCGCCGGGCGATGCGCGTGGCGCGGATTTGCCTGAATCGGCATATTTCAGTAGAATGCAAGAGATATAAATATTTCTGTAGAGAGTCGATGAACCGAACACGTGCAAAATCCAAGCCTGAACCTCGCCGCGTATTGACCGGCGCGGTTGTGCGCGCTTCGGAATTGCTGGACATCACCCAATCGAGCCTCGCGCAAATTCTCGGATTGAGCCCGTCCACCGTTTCGCGCATGGCGAATGGCACCTATATCTTGGAGACCCACAAGAAGGAATGGGAACTCGGCGCCTTGTTTGTTCGATTGTTCCGCTCGCTCGACGCGGTGATCGGATCGAACGATTCGGCGGCTCGCGGCTGGTTGACCGGACAGAACCACGCGCTCGGCGGCCGCCCGGCCGACCTCATCGGCAGCACAGAAGGCTTGGTACGTGTGGTCCAATACCTGGACGCCGCGCGCGGTCGGATTTGAGGCGTTTCGCGCGCAGCGCCGGCTGTGGCGGGCGGTCGAGGCTCAACACATCGCCTCGACGCTGCGATTGGTAGCGAACGTCGAAGAACAGCTGCTCCTCGAGCGCATCCTCGATCAGACCAAGCCGCCACTTCCCGCCGACGCTGATGACTTGCACTACTTGCTGGCTACCCCCTTTCGTTACTCCTCGCCGGTGGGGTCTCGCTTTCGAACCGCGGCGGATTCCGGCATCTGGTACGGCGCCGAGGCGCAGCGCACCGCATGCGCGGAGTTGGGATTCTGGCGCTGGCGTTTCTTGATGGAGAGTGAGGGCCTGGCAGCCATGGGTCCCTCGCCGCAGAGTGTGTTCCAAGCGGGTATCAATGGACGGCTGATCGATTTGACCGAGGCTCCCTTCAAGCGAACCCGGGGCGAGTGGACCCATCCCAGTGATTACGGTCCGACGCAAAGCTTGGCGCTCGTGGCGCGGCAGGCGAACATCGATGGTATTCGCTATGAATCGGTACGCGACCCCGAGCATGGCGGCGCCGTCGCGGTGTTGCGTCCCGCAAGTTTCAAGCCGCGGCGCCCCTTGCAGCAGCACACCTGGCTATTGACGGTTCGGCGCGATGTCGTGGTTTGGCACCGCGAGGCACAGACCTTTGAGTTCGATGCTCGCCTATGGCGTCGACAGCAATGATCGAAAGTTCAATTCGCTTACACTTTGCGGTGGAGGCAGCCGGTTGAGCCGAAATTTTAAAAGCGACAATGTCACCCCAGCGAGCGCTGCCATCATGGCGGCCGTCCAAGCGGCCAACGTCGAGTCGGTGCCGTCCTATGGCGGCGATCCATCGACTGAAGCGTTGCAGAGCGTTGCCAGTGAAGTATTCGAGCGGCAGGTGGCGATCTTCCCGGTGACCACCGGCACCGCCGCCAATGCCTTGGCGCTGTCGCAGTTCGTGCCGCCCTATGCTTCCGTCTATTGCCACGAGCATGCTCACATCATCACTGATGAATGCGCCGCCCCCGAATTCTTCACCGGAGGCTCGAAACTCATCGGGTTCCCTGCGACGAATGGAAAAATCACTTCGCAGCAAGTGATCGATGCCGTCGCGACCGCGCTGGACATGGGCGTGCATCACGTCAAGCCCGGGGCCATCAGTCTGTCCCAGGCAACGGAGTGGGGCACGGTGTACCAACCTGAGGAGGTGTCGACGCTCGCGATCGCGGCCAAGGGTTACGGACTTGCCGTGCACATGGACGGCGCGCGGTTTGCCAACGCGCTGGTGTGTTTGGGCTGCTCGCCCGCCGAGGCCACTTGGAAGTGCGGTATCGACGTGCTGTCGCTGGGTGCAACCAAGAATGGCGCCATGTGCGCGGAGGCGGTGGTGTTTTTCGACCCGGCACAGGCCCGGGATTTCGATCGGCGCCGCAAGCGCTCAGGGCATTTGTGGTCCAAGCTGCGCTTTCTGAGTGCGCAACTACTGGCTTACTTCGAGGATGATCTGTGGCTCAAGAATGCCCGCCACGCCAATGATATGGCATCGGCCTTGGCCGCCGGTTTGGGAAAAGTCGCGGGTGCTCGATTATTGCAGTCCGTCGATGCCAATGAAATATTCGTGGCGCTGCCGGAACGCACCATCATCGCCCTCGAGAGCCAAGGATTCGAGTTCTATCGCTGGCCTTGCGATATGGCCGACGGAGTCGCGATTCGTCTGGTCACCTCCTTCGCGACGCCGCGGCTCGCGGTCGATGCGTTGATCGATGCGGCGCAGCGATGCGATTGAGGTGGCGTTGCGCTGCCCTCTTATTGAGCGTGTAAGTTCGGCCTCGCCCAGGCGCAGTGCGCGGCTGTGGCGAGAACCCCGAAGGCGGTTTCTCTAAAAATTCATTTGCCGCGCGGCGAACGCCGTTCTGAAAAATTGGACTCTCACCTGCGGGAGTCAATTAATCGATAATATTCATGCGGTTATAATGTTAATAGCAGGGTCAAAAAAGCGGCGCCCGCTCTGTCGCCGCGCCACATTTGGGCCCAAGTCGGTTTGTTGCGGATTTGACAAAACGAGCGCAGGAGATTCTTAATGGAGTCGTAGCGAAGGGGACCCATTGGATGTTCCATTGAACAGCGTTTCGGAGCCGATTGGAACACTCGATGTTGCACTTGGCCATGCTGCGCGACTTTTGCAAAGAGATCCCAAACTCGCCGTAGAGCAGGCGGATGAGATTCTGAAAGCCGTCCCGGGGCACCCGCATGCTCGCCTGATTTTGGGTACGGCGCAGCGGCACGCCGGGGACACCACGGCAGCGGTAAACGTTCTCGAGCCGCTGGCACGCGAGCAGCCCAACTCTGCGCCCGTGCACATTGAGCTTGCCGTGGCTTTGAGTGAGGCCGGGCGGGTGACCGAATCGATTTCAGCCGTGCGGCGTGCGCTGCAACTGCAACCCAATTCGGTCGACGCGTGGCGCGTGCTTGCCGAGCAACTCGACCTGGTTGGCGATGCAGACGCTGCGGATCGGGCGCGGGCTGCGCATCTCCGGGCTGCCACAAAAGATCCGCGGTTGTTGGGCGCCGCTGCGGCCCTGGTTGCCAACGAGCTAGCCGTCGCCGAGGCGCTGTTGCGCACTCACTTGCGATCCTTCCCGACCGATGTGGCGGCATTGCGCATGCTCGGCGAAGCGGCGGTGCGGCTGAAGCGCTACCCAGAAGCACAACAATTGCTGGAGCGGTGCATCGAACTGGCACCGAGCTTCGACGGCGCTCGCCACAACTATGCCGTGGTGCTCAACCGCGAAGGAAAGCCCGCGCAGGCCTTGCCCCAGGTAGAACATCTGCTGAAAAAAGAGCCGAGAAATCTAAGCTACCGCAGCCTGAAGGCGGCAATCCTCGCCAATGCCGGCGACTACGCCGAATCGATCGGCGTGTATGAGGCGGTGCTCAAGGACTATCCCGAGCATGCGAAGATTTGGATGAGCTATGGCCATTCACTGAAGACGCAGCGGCGCCAGAGCGAAAGCATTGCCGCCTATCGGCGCTCCATTGAATTAGAGCCCTCGCTCGGCGAGGTCTACTGGAGCCTCGCCAATCTTAAAACCTTTCGCTTCACGAAGCAGGAGGTCGCTGCGATGCGAGACGTGCTGATGCGCCAGGATTTGTCCGATGAGGATCGCCTGCATTTCGCATTCGCCCTCGGCAAGGCGCTGGAGGACGAGGGCCGGTATGAGGAGTCCTTCGCTCAATATGTTCAAGGCAATGCAATCCGCAAGCGGCTTCACCCTTACTCGCACGAGGACACCACGAAATTCGTGCAGCGGTCAAAGGCGGTATTCACGCAGCAGTTTTTCGCATCCCGCGCCGGGGTCGGGTGTGACGCGCCCGATCCGATTTTCATCGTGGGCCTGCCCCGGGCAGGTTCGACGCTGATCGAGCAGATCCTCTCCAGCCACTCGGCGGTGGAAGGCACCATGGAACTGCCGGATATGCCGCGGATTGCCGCCGAAATATTCCGCCGCGAGTCCCCCGCTGACGAGGTGGGTTTTGCGCATGCCGTCGCGGCTCTCACGCCTGGGGAGCTGCGAGACTTGGGGGAGCGCTACATGGCGGATACGCGAAGTCAGCGCAAAACCGCCCGAGCGTTTTTCATCGATAAAATGCCGAATAATTTCCTCTATGCCGGGCTCATGCATCTCATGCTGCCTAACGCCAAGATCATCGATGCGCGGCGCCATCCCCTCGGGGGTTGTTTATCGGGATTCAAGCAGCATTTCGCGCGCGGCCAAAGCTATACCTATGGCCTCGAGGACATCGGTCGGTATTACCGGGACTACGTCGAGCTGATGGCTCACATGGATGCGGCACTGCCGGGCCGAGTGCATAGGGTTTTCTACGAAGCCATGGTCGAGGACACCGAGACCGAGGTTCGCCGGCTGCTCGATTATTGCGGCTTACCGTTCGAGGATGGCTGCCTGAAGTTTTACGACAATGAGCGGGCGGTGCGCACCGCAAGCTCTGAGCAGGTGCGCCAGCCTATTTACCGCCAAGGAGTGGACCAGTGGCGTCATTTCGAGCCCTGGCTCGGACCCTTGAAAGCGACCCTGGGTGAAGTGCTGGAGCACTATCCCGCTGTCCCGACATTTGCGAATTCCGCCACGTAGCCGCCGAAAAACCATTCAGTAGGGAGCAAGCAATCATGACTCGTCTTCGCTTGAACACCGTTCGGATCGCTTGCCATGAGCGCCGCCGCAGCGCGCTGCGTTACGCGCCGCTTGCCTCCGCCATATCCACCATCCTCGCCGGTGGAATGCCCTTGGCACAGGCCGCGCCGGATGCGCAAACCGGCGCGCTCGACGAAATAGTGGTGACCGCGCAAAAGAAGACAGAAAACCTGCAAGACGTGCCCATCAGTATCTCGGTGTTCGACAATCAGACACTGGAGCAACTGCACATTCAGAACGTTGACGACTATGTGAAGTACTCCCCCAGCGTGGCTTATGTCCGCAGCCAAGGCCAGGGCAGCAATGGTCAGCCGGGAGACACGCAACTCTATATGCGGGGCGTGGTCAGCGGCGGCGACGGCAATCATTCGGGCTCGCAGCCCAGCGTCGGCATTTATCTCGACGAGCAACCCGTGACGACCATCGATGGCACTCCCGAAGTGCATGTCTATGACATGGCGCGAATCGAAGTGCTGGAGGGTCCCCAGGGCACACTG
>JALYIW010000154.1 GCA_030775625.1 Pseudomonadota bacterium
CTTCGGGGTCTGGGTCAATCTGCGCCGCCAAGCGCCTGTGCTGCGCTTCTGATGTCCAAGAGCGAATCGTCCAAGAGCGAATCGGCGGCGCCCCTCCGTTTGTCGGCCACCGTGCAATTGACCCAGGAACTGATTTCGCGTGCCTCGATCAGCCCCACCGATGGCGGATGTCAGGCCCTGATGATCGAACGGCTCGAGGCCATGGGCTTTCGCGTTGAGCGCTTACCCTTCGGCCCCGTTGACAACTTCTGGGCCAGACGCGGCAGCGCGGGTCCGTTGTTCTGTTTCGCCGGACATACCGATGTGGTGCCGACCGGGCCGCTCGATGAATGGCAGAGTGATCCCTTCCTGCCCGTGATCCGCGACGGCGTTCTCTATGGCCGCGGCGCCGCAGACATGAAAAGCGGCTTGGCCGCCATGTTGACCGCCTGCGAGGAGTTCGTCGCGCGCCACCCGCGCCACCGCGGTAGCCTCGCGTTCTTGATTACCAGCGACGAAGAGGGCCCGTCGGTGGACGGCACTCGGCGGGTGGTCGAAATCCTGCGGGAGCGCAAAGAATCCATCGATTGGTGCCTGGTAGGCGAGCCCTCCAGCGAAATCGAACTCGGCGACACCATCAAAATAGGACGCCGCGGCAGCTTGAGCGGCCGTCTCACCGTCCACGGGGTTCAGGGTCACATCGCGTATCCTCAGTTTGCGGACAACCCTGTGCATGCCGTGGCGCCGGCTCTCGCCGAGCTTGCGTCGCGCTCTTGGGATCAGGGCAATGCGCATTTTCAGCCCACGACTTTTCAGGTGTCGAATATCGTGGCCGGCACCGGCGCGCCCAATGTGATCCCGGGCGAATTGAAAGCGCGCTTCAATCTGCGCTTCTCCACGGAGCAGACCGTAGATTCATTGCAGGCAACGGTCGCTGAGATATTGCGGCGGCACAAGGTGAAGCATTCGCTCGAATGGTTCATATCAGGCTATCCGTTTCTGACGGTTCCCGGGAACTTGTCGGGGGCTGCCACTCAAGCCGTGCAGGAGCAATTGCAAATTACTCCAAAATTATCGACCGGGGGCGGCACCTCGGACGGGCGTTTCATCGCACCGATGGGCGCTCAAGTGATCGAACTCGGAGTGGTCAATCAGACCATTCACAAAGTGAACGAGTGCGTGCGAGTGGCGGACATCGACCGGTTGCACGGCATTTATGCGCGCACCTTGGAATTGCTGCTCGCTCACTGAGGTGGCGACGCTCGCGGCGTGGGCCGACGTGGCGGCCAATCAATCGAGAACTCAGAGAAAGCGGCGCCTATGGTCGGCGCCGCCGTTGTGTGCTCCAAAGAAACGGTGACTACCAGGTGTAGTTCAGGAAAATACCGATTTCGGAGTACTTGCCGTCGTTGGCGGCGTTGCTACCGCCGATGACGACCGAGCCGCCTGCATCGGCACCGCTGAGCGACGCCGAGCCATGCTGCACTTTCTCGTTCTTGTAGACCAAAGCCACGTCCACATTCTTGATGGGTTTGTAGTCAACGCCGACATTGACGTACTTGTCCTTCAAGCCGGGCAACACATCCTTGCTCAGCTTGACCACATCGCCGCGCGCGAACACCGAATATTTACCGCCGAAGTCGTACGATGCCCAAATCGAGCCACCGTTGGCCTCGTCCTTGGGAACCGCGCCGGTGGCGGTGGCTGCAACCACGGCTGAGGTGCCATACACCCCCGCTGCGAGGCTATTGACCGTCTTGTAGTTCTTGGCGTCGAAATATTCGCCACCGACATGCAAGCCGGCGATGGTGTAGCCGATCGCCGCGTCCCAGCGAGACGCGGTGTTCTTGGCGAATTTCTCATTGGCCACGGTCACTTGGCCCAGATGGCCGACATAGCCGCCGAGGCCAATGCTGAGTCCCTGGAGAGGCGAGTAAGCTACCCGCGCCTCGACGTCCGGCGTTTTGCTACGCGACGGATTCTTGAATCCAGCGCCGTTGACGACGGAAGCCGAGTAGGTCAGGCCTTTGACGAGAGCGCCGCCCGCATTCAAACCCCAATCCGCGGTATTCAAAAAGCCGAGGCGATCGAGCATGGTTTTTTCAACCCACCGATAGCCATACAGGCCTTCGACGTACTGGGCCCACGGCGTGTTGTAGGCACCGGCGCGTACCACCAAGGCGTCATCGATTTTCGCCTGCAGAAACAGCCGCTTGATGAATACTTCGGTCACACCGCCGCTGCCGGCCGTGGTGCTGCTGCTGAACTGCGCATCCGTGGTCAAATCCGCCGAAAACACCTCATTGAAGGTGTGATCGACCGTCAGGTATAGACGCTTTATATCGAAACCCGTACCCGAGGGGGCCACATCGGCGGCGCCCGGCAGGTTCGAGTTTTGTTGATTGGAAATATTGCTGAAATCGAAAAAAGCCACCGCGCCCACCCGGGTGTCCGGCGTAAGGGCCGTGTCGGCCAGGGCGACCGTCGATAGCCCGAAGCCGGCGAAGGCGAGGACAGGAAAAAACCGCTTTGACATGTACAAACTCCTTAGAAATAGTCTTTTTCTCGCCACGGCAACCGCACCGTGCTCGAGAATGGGTGCGGAAGTTACACGCGACTTGTTACAAACAAGTTACAAAGTCCCGATGTGATAGGCATTGTGCCCGACGGGCGGGCGCATCCTGCTGCTTACGGGGCATATGCTCATACCGCGCCTGGATCCGTTGCGCGCTTCGCGATATACCAAAGAATATAACGCATGTATGTTTTAGGCAACAACTGCAGCGCCTAGGCAACCCAGAAGCTACCCGGGAGAGCAATCCCCCAGGGCTGCTAATTTTGCGGCTGTCACGGAACTGTCACACCCGCTGCCGACAATGTCGACCCGGCAATGCCACGACTGCGCACACCGCAGATACGAGTTTTCACATGGAGCTATCATGCAATTGAAGAATCTGAACCGGCTGTTGATCACGGGTGCAGCCGTCTGCCTGAGTCTCGCCGCTGCGGCGACGGATATCTCGGGCGCCGGAGCCACGTTCCCATACCCGATCTATGCAAAATGGGCGGATGCCTATAAGAAGCTCAGCAATGTGGGCCTTAACTACCAGTCGATCGGTTCCGGCGGCGGCATCAAGCAAATCAAGGCAAAGACCGTGACGTTTGGTGCGTCCGATATGCCCTTGAAGCCGGACGACTTGAAGGCGTCCGGTCTGCTGCAGTTTCCCATGATCATCGGCGGCGTCGTGCCGGTGGTGAATATCAAAGGCGTGCAAGCCGGTCAGTTGCACCTCGACGGCGCCACGGTTGCGAGCATCTACTTGGGCGATATCACCCAATGGAATGACCCGAAGATCAAGAGCCTGAATCCGAAACTGGAATTGCCCGCGACGGCAATCGCTCCGGTATATCGCTCCGATGGCTCCGGGACGAATTTCTTGTTTTCCGACTATTTGTCCAAATCCAACGCAAAATTCCAATCGAGCATTGGCGCCAACACATCGGTGCAATGGCCCACCGGCATCGGCGCCAAGGGCAATGAAGGCGTTGCCAACATGACGACGCAAACCGATGGCGCGATCGGCTACGTCGAATATGCCTATGCCAAACAGAACAAGATGGCGTACACGGTGCTGACCAATAAGTCGGGAGCCGCCGTGGCTCCGAACGCGGAATCCTTCCAATCGGCCGCTGCCAACGCCGATTGGGCGAAATCGGACAGCTACTATTTGATTCTCACCGACCAAGCCGGTGCGAAGAGTTGGCCGATCACAGGCGCGAGCTTCATTTTGGTTTACAAGCAGCCGGAGGACGCGGCGTCGGTCCACGAGGCTTTGAAATTCTTTGACTGGGCATACAAGGATGGCGCTAGTATGGCCGCTGAATTGGACTATGTGCCGTTACCCGCACCATTGGTTGCGCAGGTGAAAAAGACCTGGGCCTCAGAGATTACTTCTGGCGGTCAGCCCCTGTGGACGGGAAAATAACTCGAACCGCTTTCGCCTGTAGACTAAAGACGATTAGGGTATCGAACTGCGGTCGCCGCGGGCGCAGTGATTTGCGCCGGCGGCGACCGATTTGGTTTCAAGCGGGAGCGAAACTCACACCGTGGCGATCATCAATCCGAGGCACGCGGCAAAGCAGCTTATATACGAGAGAGTTTTCCGTTCGGCTACGTTGAGCGCGGCGGTCCTGGTGCTGTTGATACTTGGGGGAGTCGCCATTTCGCTGGTGCGTGGCGCCTGGCCGGCGGTCACGCATTTCGGTTTGCAGTTCGTGGCGCGCGAGATCTGGAATCCGGTTACCGATGAATACGGCGCCCTCGCGCCTATCTATGGCACCGTGGTCACATCATTGATCGCGATGCTGTTGGCGGTTCCGGCGGGATTCGGGATCGCGCTGTTTTTGACCGAACTGTGTCCGCCGCTGTTAAAACGGCCGATCGGCGTGGCCGTCGAATTGCTTGCCGCCGTTCCCAGCATCATTTTTGGTATTTGGGGCTTGTTCGTTCTGGCCCCCATGCTACAGCGGCATGTTCAACCTTGGCTGATCGGGAATTTGGGCCATTTGCCGTTCATTGGGCAGCTGTTCAAGGGGCCGCCGTTTGGAATCGGGATTCTCACGGCCGGCGTGGTTCTCGCAATCATGGTATTGCCTTTCATCGCCGCTACCATGCGTGATGTGTTTGATACTGTGCCGCCCATGCTCAAGGAATCCGGATATGGACTCGGCGCGACGACCTGGGAAGTCATCTGGAACGTCGTCGTGCCGCATTCGCGGGTGGGAATCGTCGGCGGCATCATGCTGGGCCTGGGCCGGGCATTGGGGGAGACCATGGCCGTGACCTTCGTCATCGGCAATGCCCATCGAATCAGTTCCTCGCTCCTTGCGCCGGGGACGACGATTTCCTCGGCGATCGCCAATGAGTTCACCGAGGCTGTCGGCGACCTTTATACCTCGTCGCTGATTGCATTGGGCTTGCTGCTGTTTCTGATCACCTTCACGGTGATTGCGGCGGCGCAAGCCATGCTGCGAAAGCTCGAGCGGCGCGGAGGTGCCGCCGCATGAACCGACGTTCGGTGCGCAAATTCAAGAACGCCGCTTTTTTGGTGCTATCGTTGGTTGCGACCATGACTGGCCTCGCCTGCCTGGCCGCCATCCTTTGGACGCTGCTGTCGCACGGGCTTGCGGGCATGTCCTGGCACCTGTTCACGCAGATGACTCCGCCCCCCGGAGCGCGTGGTGGCTTGCTGAACGCGATTTACGGAAGCGCGGTCATGACACTACTCGGTATTCTGATCGGCTCTCCGATCGGCGTGCTGGCCGGCACCTACCTTGCGGAGTACGGCCGCAACTCAGGCCTGAGTACGGTCATTCGATTCATCAACGACGTATTGTTGAGCGCGCCTTCGATCATCATCGGTCTGTTCGTCTATGAAATCGTCGTGGTCCGCATGGGGCATTTTTCCGCCATTGCCGGCGCGATCGCCTTGGCGGTACTCGCGAT
Organism: Pseudomonadota bacterium; assembly: GCA_030775625.1. GTDB lineage: Bacteria > Pseudomonadota > Gammaproteobacteria > Steroidobacterales > Steroidobacteraceae > Bog-1198. The sequence continues at coordinate 5,486 of JALYIW010000154.1, forward strand.
TCCGGTGACCCTGCGCACCACCGAAGACATGCTCAATTTGGTGCCTCTGGGCATGAAGGATTCCTCGGCGGCCCTTGGCGCCTACCCGTGGCGGACGATTATCAGCGTTTTATATCCGGCGGCTCGCAGCGGCATTGTGACCGGCTTGTTGCTGGCCATCGCGCGAATCAGCGGTGAAACCGCGCCGCTGTTGTTCACCGCGCTCAATAATCAATTTTGGAGCACGCATCTGAACGCCCCCATGGCGAATCTCCCGGTCGTCATATTCCAATTCGCGCTGAGTCCTTACAAGGAATGGCAGGATCTGGCGTGGGCCGGAGCGCTCATCATCACCGTATCGATACTGCTGCTAAGCATCTCCGCGAGGGTGATTTTGGCGCTGATGCAGGCACAGCGGGGATCAGGCCGATGATGCCCAGCACCAAACCGCCGAAACATATGAAAATGCGCGTGCAGCTGCCGGTCGGCGCGGAACCCGCGCAGGACCTGCGACCACCGAAAATCGAGATCCGTAATTTGAATTTCTTTTACGGCGATCTGCAATCTTTGCATGACATCAATATGAATCTGGCCGATCATTCCATCAGCGCTTTCATCGGTCCTTCGGGATGCGGAAAATCCACGTTGTTGCGTGTATTGAATAGAATGTACGGCTTGTACCCCAGGCAGCGTGCCGAGGGCGAAGTTCTCATCGGCGGCCAAGACATACTCAAACCGTCGGTGGACGTCGCGGAGCTGCGATATCGAGTCGGAATGGTATTCCAAAAGCCGACGCCCTTCCCCATGTCGGTGTTCGACAACGTTGCTTTTGGATTGCGCCTCGCCGGGGGCGTGCGCGGGGCCGAGTTGAAGACTCGCGTAGAGTCCGCTCTTCGGGACGCCGCGATCTGGGACGAGGTGAAGGACAAGCTCAGCGCCGACGGCCGCAGCTTGTCCGGGGGACAGCAACAGCGCCTGTGCATAGCCCGCGCCATCGCAGTGCAACCCGACGTCTTGTTGCTGGATGAGCCCACCGCGGCCCTTGATCCGATTTCGACGCTGCGCGTCGAGGAGACCATGCAGGCGCTGCGGGAAAGGTATTGCATCGTGGTGGTGACGCACAATTTGCAGCAGGCAGCCCGCGTGTCGAACGTCACCGGATTCATCTACATGGGAAAACTCGTGGAAATGGGACCGTCCAACCAGATTTTCACGTCTCCCAAAGATCGTCGCACCGACGATTACATCACCGGGCGTTTCGGCTGATGCTGTTTTCCGCGCAAGATTCTCCGCGATCGGACCGCGCCGGCCGGTCCTCGCCGACGGAGGGGGGTGCGCCGATCTCCGATTCCGGAAGCAGTGCCGTGATGACCGCCCGCGGCGTCAACGTTTTTTACGGCGACAAGCACGCGGTCAAGAACGTGAGCCTCGATATCGGCCGCAATCAGGTGCTCGCCATGATCGGCCCGTCCGGTTGCGGTAAGTCCACGTTCTTGCGCAGTCTGAATCGAATGAACGACACCATCGCCGGGGCGCGGGTGAGCGGCGTCATTACCCTGGACGGACAGGATATCTACGATCGCAAACAAGACGTGGCGCAATTGCGGGCTCGCGTCGGCATTGTGTTCCAGAAGCCCACGCCATTCCCGCACTCCATTTATGCCAATGTGGCCTATGGACCGCGAATCCACGGCTTGACCAAGAGTCGCGGCGACCTGGATGAGTTGGTGCAGAGCAGTCTGTCCCGCGCCGGCCTGTGGGAGGAGGTCAAAGATCGTTTGTCCACCCCCGGCACCAGCCTGTCGGGAGGGCAGCAGCAGCGCCTGTGCATTGCCCGCACCATCGCGGTGAATCCCGAAGTGATTTTGATGGACGAGCCCACCTCGGCTCTCGACCCCATCGCGAGTGCGAAAATCGAGGATTTGATCGACGAGCTGCGCGCGAACTACGCCATCGCCATCGTCACTCACAATATGCAGCAGGCCGCTCGCGTGTCGCAGAGGACGGCCTACTTTCATCTGGGCGATTTGGTCGAGATCGGTCCCACCGACCGCATCTTTACCAATCCGCAGCAAAAGCTGACGGAAGACTACATCACTGGACGCTTTGGCTAGCGCCAGCGGTCCAGGCGCGCGGCGCTTAAGTTCGCCGCTTGCATTGGCGAGCAACGCGAGCGGCACTCGGTAAAATCAGTTGCACTCAATCGGTATTACGCAGTAGTTCATTGAGAGAGGTTTTCGCACGCGTTTGCGCATCCACTCGTTTGACGATCACCGCGCACGCCAGGCCGTACTTACCGTTCTTGGCCGGCAAGGTCCCCGGCACGACGACCGCTCCTGCCGGAACGCGGCCGTAGATGATTTCATCGCGCTCGCGATCGTAGATTCGCGTGCTCTGGCCGATGAACACGCCCATGGATATGACGGCCCCCGTTTCGACAATCACGCCCTCGACGATTTCCGATCGCGCACCGATGAAGCAATTGTCTTCGATGATGGTGGGGCTTGCCTGGAGCGGCTCCAGCACTCCGCCGATCCCGACGCCTCCGGATAAATGCACGTTCTTGCCGATTTGTGCACAGGAGCCGACGGTCGCCCAGGTATCGACCATGGTGCCGGAGTCGACATAGGCGCCGATATTGACGTAGCTTGGCATCAGCACCACGTTCGATGCGACGAACGCTCCGCGCCGCACGGTCGCCGGGGGCACCACTCTGACGCCCGCCGCAGCGAACTGCGCGGCAGTCCAACCAGCGTACTTCAGCGGCACCTTGTCGTAGAAGTTCAGCGCCTCGGCCGGCATCACTTTGCTTTCGGCAATGCGAAACGACAGCAACACGGCCTTCTTGAGCCACTCGTTGACACGCCAAGTCGAGCCTTGTTGTCCCTGCGGACCTTGTGGCTCGGCCACCCGCAGGGTGCCGGCGTCCAGCAGGCCGACGACGGTGGATACCGCTTCATGAACTCCATCCGGAAGGTTCTGCGGCGTGATATTCGCCCGCACTTCGTAGGCGGCCTCTATGGCCGCTTGCAGTTGTTGATGAGACATTCTTCCCCGCGTGATTTGAGCCGAGTGCGCCGTGCGGCGCCGCTAGGCTCGGGTGACGTCGCGCCGATCGAGAGCGCGAACCAAAGATTCCTGCACACGCCGGCATGCCTCCTCCTGCAGAGGACGTCCGTCGGTATCGGAAATGTAAAACACGTCTTCGGCGCGTTCGCCCACAGTCATGATCTTGGCGCCGTTGATAGCGACCCGTTCGGCCCTGAACACCTTGCCGACTTCGGACAGCAGTCCGGGACGGTCCGCCGCGATCAACTCGAGAATGGTGCGGTCATTGCGGCTGTCGAGGCTGAAATTGACTTGCGTCGGGGTCGAAAACATGCGCACCTGGCGCGGCGCGCGGCGCGTTACGGTTTGCGGCGAATCTTCCGGCTGTTGCAAGTTTCGCCACAACGCACCGTCGATTTCGCGAATGCGCGCGGCGTCCGCGATGACGGCGCCGTTTTCCTCGAGCACCACGTAGGTCTCGAGGCTGAATCCATTGGCGCTCGAAATCAGCCGCGCGTCGACCACATTGAGTCCCATTTGGTCGAGCACCGCCGTCGTGCGGGCAAAGCTCCGCAGCCGCCGCGGGGTGTAGGTGAGCACTGCCGTGCCGCCTCGCTCCGCCAGCTGTCGTATGGCCACCAGCGGCGAGTCGTCGCCGGGGTGCCGTCCGGCCAGCAGGCCGGTTTGCCAGGCGATTTCCTCGGGCGTGTAGCGCAGAAAATACGCTTCAGTCCATTGAGCCCAGACCGCCGAGAGCTGTTCCTCGGGAATGCCGGGCATTTTCGCCCGCGCCTGCTCCTGGGTCTCGCGGATCAGCTCTTCTTGATCGACCGGGGCTTCGAGGCCGCGCCGCAGGGCTCGCTTGGTGCGTTCATAGAACTCTTCAAACAGGCGAGCCTTCCACGCATTCCACAGCTTCGGGTTGGTGCCGCGGACATCCGATACCGTCAAAACATACAGATAATCCAAGTGAACTTGATCGCCGACGTGACGCGCGAAGTCGCGGATGATGTCCGGATCGCTGATGTCTTTTTTCTGCGAGGTGATGGACAGGACCAGGTGATTCTTCACCAGCCATGCCACCAGGCGGGCCTCATAGCGGCCGAGACCTTGCTCCAGGCAAAATGCCTCGGCATCGACTGCGCCCAATTCGGAGTGATCGCCGCCGCGGCCCTTGGCGATGTCGTGGAACAGTGCGGCCAGATAGGCGATTTCTTGGCGGGGCAGGGACTGCATGATCTGGCTCAAGGCGGGGAATTCGCCATTGAACTTCGGCATCGCCAGCCGGCGTAGATTGCTCACCACGAACAGAGTGTGCGCATCCACGGTGTAGGCGTGGAACAGGTCGTACTGCATGCGTCCGACGACGCGTCCGAACGCCGGAATGTAGCGGCCGAGCACGCCGTACAAATTCATGCGGCGCATTTCGTGCGTCACGCCCACCGGTGCGCAGAGGATCTCCATGAACAGGCGATGGTGCCGGGGGTTCTGCCTGAACTCCTCATCGATCAGGCCGACGTGGTTGCCGATCAGCCGGATGGTCTCGGCGCGCACGCCGCGCAATTCGGGATGCTGCTGCAGCAGCACGAACAATTCCAGCAACGCCGACGGGTAGCGCGCAAATACTTCCGGATTCGTGACTTCCAAATAATCGTTGCGGATCTGGAATCGCGCATTGATGGGCTGCGGGGAATCGCTCTGGGTTAGAATGGCTTCGCGAAACAGCTGCAGCAGCATCTCGTTCAGCAGGCTGATGTCCATCACCGTGCGGTAGTACTTCTGCATCAGCTGCTCGACCGCGAGCGTGAAGCTCGCGTCTTCATAGCCGAAGAGCTTGGCAAGCTTGATCTGGTGGTCGAACAGCAGCCGGTCTTCGCGCCGGCCGGTCAGCATGTGCAAGCCGAATCGCACCTTCCATAAAAATGACTGGCCCGCTTTGAGCTTGCGCAATTCCTCGCGAGTGAGAAATCCATGTGCGACGAGTTCGTCCAGCGTGTCGGTGCCAAAGTGACGTTTCGCCACCCAGCCGATGGTTTGAATGTCGCGTAGTCCTCCCGGACTCGACTTGACGTTGGGCTCGAGATTGTAAGCCGTGTCGAAATAACGGTGATGGCGCTCGGTCTGCTCCTTGATCTTGGCTTCGAAAAAGTCCTGCGAAGACCACAATCGATCGGGTGCCAGGGCGCGGCGCATGCCGGCGAACAAGGATTCCGGGCCGGCCAGCAGGCGGGCTTCGAATAGAGTCGTCGCGACGCTGATGTCCGCGAGACTTTCGCGCTGGCAATCGTCGATGGAACGAACGCTGTGTCCCACCTCAAGACCGATGTCCCATAAAAAGGTCAGAAAGCGCTCGATGTCCGGCTGCCAGTCGGCGGAATCGCTCTTCGGCAGCAGCACCATGATGTCGATATCCGAACTCGGGTGCAGTTCACCGCGCCCGTAGCCGCCCACCGCGACCAGCGCCAGGTCGTCGGCGAACTTGCCGGCGTGCCTCACCCACGCCGCCCGCAATGTAATGTCCACGAGCCGCGCGCGATCGAGCACCAGAGCTTCGATGGCCTCGTCAGCCACGAATCTCTCTTTCAGCAGTTCCGTGCCGCGATCGAGTACCTGCCGGAAAATGTTCGATGAGAACTCATCGCTTTCCAGCGCCACGGAGGCACCCGCCAAATAGGGCCAATCAGCGGATTGGTCGAGAAACCTGCCGGAGGCGTTCAAGAGGCGGCCGCAGCGGCTGGGGGCAAGGAACTTGCGCTCAAGGTCAACACTTCAAAGCCGTCCTCCGTGACCAAAATCGTGTGCTCCCACTGTGCCGACAAAGATTGATCCTTGGTGACCACGGTCCACCCGTCCGGGAGCAAGCGTACATCGCGGCGCCCGGCATTGATCATGGGTTCTATGGTGAACGTCATTCCAGCCGCGAGTTCGAGGCCCGTACCGGATTTGCCGTAATGCAACACCTGGGGATCCTCGTGATAGACGCGGCCGATGCCGTGGCCGCAGTACTCGCGGACGACGGAGAAGCCATTGCTTTCGGCATAGGTTTGTATGGCATGTCCTATGTCGCCGAGGCGTGTGCCGGGTCTGACCACGCGTATGCCGCGCCACATGGCTTCGTGACAGGCAACCGTGAGGCGACGCGCGAGCACTGGCGCGGTACCGACGAAATACATGCGGCTGGTGTCGCCGTGAAAGCCATCGCGGATCACGGTGACGTCGATATTGATGATGTCGCCGCTCTTCAGCCGCTTCTCTCCGGGGATTCCATGGCACACCACGTGATTGACGGAGGTGCAGATGGTCTTGGGAAAGCCCCTGTAGTTGAGGTTGGCGGGAATGGATTTGAGCTCATCGACAATGAAGTCGTGGCAGCGCTTGTCGAGTTCGTCGGTGGTCGTCCCGGGTTGCACGAAGGGCTCGATCATATCCAAGACGCTGGCGGCGAGACGCCCTGCGGCGCGCATTTTGTCCTGTTCGGCGGAGGTTTTAACGGTCACGGTCATAGGACGGCAGGCTTTGTTTCCAACAAGTGTTCATGGTATAAAGCCCGGCTATTTTTAACAACCCCGCACGCGTGTCGTCACAATCGGCCGGGTGCCCGGCGAATCGACAGAATCGAAGCCAAGAGCTGCAAATTCAAGATTCGACGGGCTGCCGATTGGGATACGCGGAGGCTCAACCCGACCAGGAGTATTTTATGACCAGTGTGTCCATGCGACAAATGCTGGAAGCGGGCGTCCATTTTGGACACCAAACCCGTTTCTGGAACCCCAAGATGGCTCCTTTCATCTTCGGTGAACGGAACAAGATCCACATCATCAATCTGGAAAAGACCCAACCCCTTTACGCACAGGCGTCAGCTTTCATCAAGAGTGTGGCGGCCGAGGGCGGCAAGGTGCTGTTCGTCGGAACCAAGCGATCGGCCCGCGACGCAGTACAAAAAGAAGCTACCCGTTCCGGAATGCCCTATGTGAACCAGCGTTGGCTGGGCGGCATGCTCACCAATTTCAAAACCATTCGTCAGTCCGTCAAGCGGCTGAACGAATTGGACGACATGGCGCAGAGCGGTGCCCTGGATCGCCGCGGCAAGAAAGAAGCGCAGATGCTGCGCCGTGAAATGGACAAGCTGTTACGCAGCTTGGGCGGGATTCGCCATATGACGGCCCTCCCGGATGCGCTGTTCGTGATCGATGTGGGTCACGAGCAAATTGCCATACACGAGGCGAAAAAGCTCGGGATCCCCGTGGTTGCCGTGGTGGACACCAATTGTTCGCCTGACGGCATCGACTATGTGATTCCCGGCAACGACGATGCGATGCGGGCCATCCTGCTGTATGCCGGCGGCGTTGCCGAATCGATATTGGAAGGCAAAGCATCCTTGCCCGAAGTGCCGGTGGGCGAAGACGAATTCGTGGAGCTGGACGAGGAAGGCAATCCGAAGAAGCGGACCGCAGGCGCCCGTCGTGCGCCGCCCCCCGCGCGCGGCGGTCAGAAAAAGCCGCCGCCGCGTCGCAAAGTTCCGGTCACCGTCATTCCGGGCGTTGCCGCCGCTGCCGTGTCGCTGGATGAGGTGGAAGTCGACGATGTCGACGCGGCCGACACCCCTCCCGCGGAGACGCGTCCGGCGAGTGCCCCACGGCGCCGGCCGGTCGGGCGCACCGGCGTGCCTAGGCGTGGCGCATAGCCATGGCGCCGAATATCACGGCAGATACTGTCAAACAGCTTCGCGAGCGCACCGGCGCCGGCATGATGGAGTGCAAGAAGGCGCTGGTCGAAACCGAGGGCGATTTGGACGCTGCCGCGGAGTTGATGCGCAAGACCGGGCTCGCCAAGGCCGACAAAAAGGCGGCGCGCGGCGGAGCCGAAGGCACCGTGGCGGTGGAACGATCCGGTATGAACGCCGCCCTAGTCGAGGTCAATTGTGAAACCGACTTCGTAGCGCGCGGCGATGAATTCCAGAATTTCGCCCGCGACGTGGCCCGGGTGGCGTTGCAGAAGTCGCCGGCGGATGTGAACGCCTTGCTCGCGCAGGCGAATGGCGAGTCCACCCTCGATGAGCAACGCCGCACCTTGATCGCGACGATAGGCGAAAACATATCGGTACGCCGCTTCGTACGAGTGACGGCACCGGGCGCCCTAGGCGCCTATATCCATGGCGGCCGCATCGGCAGCCTGGTGGCGTTGCAAGGCGGCGATGAAGCTCTGGCTCGCGACCTTGCGATGCATGTCGCGGCGGTCAATCCGGCGTATGTCGATTCCAACGGCGTGCCTGCCGCCGTGCTCGAGAAAGAACGCGAGATACTCACCGAGCAGACCAAGGAGGAGAAAAAGCCGGCGGCTATCATTGCCAAGATGGTCGACGGCCGACTCCGCAAGTACCTCGCGGAGATCACGTTGGTGGGACAGCCTTTCGTCAAGGATCCCGACACCACGGTCGAGAAGCTGTTGAAAAACGCCGGCGCCACCGTAGTGCAATTCGTGCGGTACGAAGTGGGCTCCGGTATCGAAAAGAAGCAAGATGATTTCGTCGGCGAGGTGATGGCTCAAGTAAAGGCCCGGACCACGGCGGCGGACCGCCCGGGGGGCGACGCTGCCAAGAGCTGACGCCCGGGGCTTTGGTCCGGACGGATCTTTTGTAACAGGGTAGATACGCGATCATGACCAATACAGCCCCCACGGCTCGCTACCGCAGAATTTTGGTCAAGCTATCCGGCGAAGCGCTGCTCGGCAGCGAGGATTATGGCATTGACCCGCTGATGCTCAAGCGTATCGCCGGTGAGATTCGCGATTTGACCCGGATGGGCGTGCAGGTCGCGGTCGTGTTGGGCGGCGGCAATATCTTTCGCGGCGCCGGCCTGGCGCGCGCCGGCATGGACCGAGTGACGGCGGACCATATGGGCATGCTGGCCACCGTCATCAATGCGCTGGCGTTGCAAGACGCCTTGGAGAGTTTGGGCGCCTACGCGCGCGTGATGTCGGCGCTGCGCATCAATGAAGTCTGCGAAGACTATATCCGGCGGCGCGCGGTACGCCATCTCGAAAAAGGTCGCGTCGTGATCTTCGGCGCCGGCACCGGCAATCCATTCTTCACTACCGACACCGCGGCAAGCCTGCGTGCGATAGAAATCAATGCTGAGATTTTGTTGAAGGCGACCAAGGTCAACGGTATCTACGATTCGGATCCGGAGAAAAATCCGGATGCCAAGCGCTATGCCCGCCTGACCTTCGACAAGGTGTTGAGCGACCGCCTGAATGTGATGGACGCCACGGCCATCGTCATGTGCCGCGAAAACAATTTACCGCTGCAGGTTTTCAATTTGTTCAATGCCGGCGATCTGATGCGCATCGTTGTGGGCGAAGACGTTGGCACCGTCGTAACTGCCGAGCCGTGAGGGGACGCCATGCTCGATGACTTGAAAAAAGACGCCGCCATACGCATGCAGAAGTGCGTCACGGCGTTCCGCGATCATTTGAAAAAACTTCGCACCGGACGCGCGCACACCAGTCTGATCGAACACATCAAGGTGGACTACTACGGAACGGAAATGCCCCTGAACCAAGTGGCGAACATCGCCACTGAGGACGCGCGCACCTTGACAGTGAGCCCTTGGGAGAAGGCCATGGTGCCCATCATCGAAAAGGCGATCTACAAATCGGATCTAGGTCTCACTCCGAACACGGCCGGACAGTTGATTCGCATCAACATGCCGGCGCTTACCGAGGAAAGGCGGCGCGACATCATCAAGGTGGTCAAATCCGAAGCGGAAGACGCGCGCGTGGCGGTGCGCGGCGTACGCCGCGAAGTGATGAACGAATTGAAGGACATGTTGAAGGAAAAGCTCATCGCTCAGGATGACGACCGGCGTGCGCAAGATGACGTGCAGAAACTGACCGATAAACATGTCGCGGAAATCGACCAGGCCATGGCGGAGAAGGAAAAAGAGCTAATGCAGGTCTGATGCCCATGGCCGACTCGCCGCAGCATGTCGCGATCATCATGGACGGCAACGGCCGCTGGGCCCGATCGCGCGGCCTGCCGCGGCCCGCCGGCCACCGTGCCAGCGTCAAGGTAGTGCGCAAGGTGATCGAGGAATGCGCCCGTGCGCAGGTAAAGTTTCTGACGCTGTTTGCTTTCAGCAGCGAGAATTGGCGGCGCCCCGCCGACGAAGTCGGCATGATCATGAACTTGTTTCTCGATGCCTTGGTCCGCGAAGTCGCCGACTTGCACCGCAACCGAGTCCGCCTGCGGTTCATCGGGGATCGGCAGTTATTGGGCGCCGAGTTGGCGGCACGGATGAGCGAAGCGCAGACCCTGACCGTCGACAACCCCGGGTTGGTGCTGCTGGTGGCAGTCGCTTATGGCGGGCGATGGGACATCACCCAGGCCTGCCG
>JALYIW010000155.1 GCA_030775625.1 Pseudomonadota bacterium
GTCTATGGCAATGAACTACTTCATGCTTTTCGTCGCGATCCAGATCTGCGGTGCCCCCTTCACGCCCGCCTTCTCCATTGCTGCCTTCAGCTCGGGCGACGCAGCGAAGGCTTTGGCCTTTTGCACACTATGGAAGTCGTGAGTAACGGTGACGTCATTGGCGTTATCCGCGGATCGGTACACGGCGCCATTGATGGCCCCCAACTTCTTGGCCGTCGGTGCAAAGGCATCAAATGCCTTTCTCCAAATTCCATAGTCGGCGACCTCGTGACGAACAAACAGGCGCGCGTCCTCGGCCTGCACCGCGCCGGCTGCACCGATTGCCGCCACTAACATCAAGCTCGCAATCATTAGATTCTTGAGTTTCATTGGATTGATCCTTGTTGTAACTGACTTCTATTCGTCGAGCCGTGCATCGTCCGCCGTTCGAACTTGCGCCGCAGATTATGGAGGAAAGCGCGCGTTAAAACGCAGCCAATCTGCACTGGCCGCTTCTTAGACTATGGTTTCTGCGGCGAAGGTGATGCGGGACCCGGCGGAGTTGCGGGATTCGGAGCGCCAGCCGGAGAATGTGGATTGGCCTCGCTCTGGCTATCGCTGGATTCGTTCCCACGAGCGTGCATGCGGCCGTACATCCCTCGCCCACCGAACATGGGGTAATGATGGCCACCGTGAGCTGCAGCAAATATGGCCCCTAGAACAACCAGTGCGGCCAACGTCAAGGCCCAGAAGCCGAGGTATTTGCCAAAGGTCCTAAACGCGCCTTCTGAACGATTGGACAGAAAAAGTACGAAATAACCAGCGATGGTCAGCGCCGTCGCCGGAAGCAGCGCTATAAAGTAAATCATTCACGCCCCTTAATTGATGCCCTACAGCAGCGCCGTGGATACGCATGCGCGCGGGTTTCATTCTACTCCAGTCGGGGGGAGGAGGGTCGCAAGCAGGCGTATTCTCCCGCTGGCACCCCTTAAATCGATCCGGTAGCTTCTATAACGCACCGTGTGTGTGATGTTTCGATCCCCGAGGTATCTCATCTTACTGATCAGGTAAATCCCCGGCCTCGGGGTGAACCGAGGCCGGGCGCCTTACTCACGGTTTATGAGCTTGGCTCGACTTCATCAAGTCGGTAATGGACGCTTTTATTTTGGCGAAAAAGCCGGTTCCATACTTGTTATCGGCGGTTTTTTGCTCGATTTCCTTCAGCTGCTGATAGAAGGTGTCGAAGTCGCTCTTTTTGCCGTAGCCAAGCGCCTGTGCGCGTTCGAGTTGACTACGGGTGTTCTCCAAAGAGGCTTTCAGGCGATTGTTGTCCTCCGAGGTGCGGTCCTTTTTCTCGGCCAACGTTTCCGCCTCTTTCAGCGAAGTCTGAGCGTTCGCCACGGGCAATGGGATGATGGTATCGGTCACCACTTGGGTATTGAGCGCATTTTGCAAGGCACTCTTCGCCTCGTTGGTTTTGTTCTCATCAATCAACTTTGCCGCGTCTTTTATCGCAACAGGATAGGTCGCCAGGGGAATGTTGCTGACGCTCACCACGGTTTCACTCGCGAGACCTCCGAGCAGACGCCGCGCCTCCTGCAGGCGTCCCGCATCCATCAAGTCCTGGATCTGTTTTCGCAACGCTTTCACCGCGTCGGTGCTTGCTTGCAAATCGACGGTCAATACATTCACTGCCGCGGGCGCTAAAGTCAGCGCAGGGTCGCGAGCAAGAATGATGTCGAGCTTACCCGTGGCGCGCTCGAGGGCAGCAAGTGCCTGCTTCTTCTTGCCCTCGTCCAGGTATTTCAATGCTAATTGCGTTTCTTGGATCGCACTGGTCGCGTCCGCGAGGAGTGCCTTGCGTTTCTCTTGCGTTTGATTCTGCGTCTGGGGGTCGGGCTTCGCTTTGATATCCGCGAAAACGGCGCTCGGAAGTAATGCGAGACACCCCAAGATGCAGGCCAACATGGCTTTACGTGAGAGTGACATATTTCCTCCTTTTGTTTGTTAGCCAACCGCCGCCCCACGCGGCGTTTCGGCTTGGATATAGGGAAAACCCATTGGGTTTCAAGTCTGCCGCGAACCCAGGCCGCTTCGAGGACGCGGTAAGTGACGGTGGAGGGGCGTCGGAAATTTCCCACAGCGCGTGGGATTTTGTTCTGACTGCCCGTGCCGGCGACGCTACTTAGTATGACAGCGTCCACTTATACAGCGTCCACTTATACGAGGAGGTGGCTATGAATTGGGACCGCGCAGAAGGGAACTGGAAGCAGTTCAAGGGCAAGATCAAAGAGCAGTGGGGCAAGCTCACCGATGACGAATTGGACAAGATCGCCGGCAAGCGCGACCAACTCGTCGGTCGGGTGCAAGAGCGATACGGTGTCAAGAAAGACGAGGCGGAGAAGCAAGTTAAGGACTGGGAAACCCGCAGCCCCAATTGATGGGGTGAATTTGACGGTAGGGCCGTGACGCGGAGGCCCCGGGGTCCGCGTCACGGCTTGCTCAATCACCTATGTGCCATCTACTGCGCGTCTTACGCCCCAATCTGAATGCGACGCGGCATCGCCTTCGCCTGCTTGGGAATCGTGATGGTCAACACCCCGTGCCTTCCCGTCGCATTGACCTTCTCGCCATCGACCGTGTTCGGTAGCACAAATCGCCGATAGAATTGCCCGTAGCTGCGCTCAGTACGGCGATTTTGAGGCTCTTCGCCTTTGGCGTTCCTCTCTCGCTCGGATCGTTCACCCGACAGCGTCAGCACGCCGGCCTCGAGAGTGAGTTCGATTTTGTCCGGATCAACCCCGGGCGCATCGACGTAAAGCTCGAAGCGATCCATATACTCATGGATGTCGACGGGCGGGATCCAAGTCGCCGTTGCCGAACTGCTGTCGTTTTGATTCCCGTTCACGAAGAGCCGATTGATTTCGTCCTGAAGACGCGGCATCACGCTCCACGGGTCTCGCACCAAATTGTTCATGGCGGTCTCCTCTGTGTTAGCTAAATGTCACGCAGCGCCTCCGGGGGTACCCGAGAGAGCGCGCGGAGAATAATTTACGGATGCGAAGCGAAAATTCAAGAGGGCCTTGCCGCAAATAGCACGTTCATTGCGCACCGCACCGTAGCTTTCAGGCGCTTGGTGAGATTCGTCAAACTTTTGAAAACACCCCTTGAAAGCTGCACGAGTAGCTCTATATGGCCCTCGTCTGGCACTGATTGTTGAAGGAGGTAACGGCCATGAATGTTCGAGATCTTGTTCCTTGGTCTCGGGGCGATCGTGAGCGAACCCCAGCGACCCGATCCGATTCGCTGCATCCTGTGATGAGTTTGCATCGGGAGATGAATCGTCTCTTCGACGATGTGTTCCGGGGCTTTGATGACTCTAGACTCTTCTCGGCCCGCAGTGGGTGGCCGAGCGTCGATGTCGAAGAAACCGACAAGGAGTATCGGGTCACGGCGGAGCTTCCGGGCCTCGAGGAGCGCGACGTCGAGGTGCTGCTTCAGGACGGCCTGCTCACCGTGCGGGGGGAAAAGAAGCTGGAAGCCGAGAATCGAAATCGCACCTACAGCGAGCGATTCTACGGACGCTTCGAGCGACAAATAACCCTCGACCGGGATGTCGATGACAGCGCCGTGAGTGCCACATTCAAGAGTGGCATTCTGACGGTGACAGTACCGAAGAGTGCGCGCGCCGTCGAGCGCTCGAAGCGAATACCCATCAACACGGGGCAAACGGAGGGCAAGTCGCACTAAGTGAAAATGGTGGGTCTGCGGAGCTGTCTCGCAGACCCCCCTGCGAGGCGTTGCCGAGGTTTCCATACACAGCAGCTAACCAATAGGAGGTTCCATGAATATTCGACCATTGCACGACCGACTTATCGTCAAGCGTGAAGCCGAAGAGCGTAAGTCCCCGGGAGGCATCGTGATTCCGGACACCGCGGCTGAGAAGCCTACCTTCGGAAAGGTCATCGCCGTCGGCAAAGGCAAGATCTTGGAGAATGGTGAAGTGCACCCGCCGGATGTTAAAACCGGCGACAAAATTCTCTTCGGTAAATACACCGGCACCGAAGTCAAGGTGGACGGCGAGGAACTCGTCGTCATGCGCGAGGAGGACGTGATGGCAGTGGTGGAGGCCAGTTAGCGCTGGTGCGTTGACCCTCAATAGCTCATTTTTTCCATTATCTACTGGAGGATTAGGCAATGGCTGCCAAAGACGTACGATTCAGCGATGACGCCCGGCAACGCATGTTCAAGGGCGTGAATATTCTGGCGAATGCCGTCAAGGCCACTTTGGGCCCCAAGGGACGCAACGCCGTGCTCGACAAGAGCTTCGGTGCGCCCACCGTCACCAAGGACGGTGTCTCGGTCGCGAAAGAGATCGAATTGAAGGACAAGTTTGAGAACATGGGCGCCCAGATGGTGAAGGAAGTCGCTTCCAACACCTCCGATGAGGCGGGCGATGGTACAACGACGGCCACCGTGCTGGCGCAAGCGATCATCCGCGAGGGCTTAAAGTCGGTCGCCGCGGGCGCAAACCCGATGGATCTGAAGCGCGGGATCGACCTCGCGGTCGCCTCAGCCACCGAAGAACTGAAGAGGCTATCCAAGCCGTGCAAGGATCCGAAGGCGATTGCCCAGGTCGGTACGATCTCTGCGAACGCGGATGAGGGCATCGGCAAAACGATTGCCGATGCGATGGCCAAGGTGGGTAAGGAAGGGGTGATTACGGTCGAGGAGGGCTCGGGCCTTGAGAACGAGCTCGAAGTGGTGGAAGGCATGCAGTTCGACCGCGGGTATCTCTCGCCGTACTTCATCAACAACCAGCAGAGCCAGAGCGCGGAGCTCGAGAAACCGCTGATTCTGCTGGTGGACAAGAAGATCTCCAACATTCGCGAACTCCTCCCGCTGCTCGAAGCCGTTGCGAAGGGCGGCCGACAGCTTTTAATCGTGGCCGAGGATGTGGAGGGCGAGGCGCTCGCGACCTTGGTGGTCAACACCATCCGCGGCATCGTCAAGGTCGCCGCCGTTAAGGCACCGGGCTTCGGCGATCGCCGCAAGGCCATGCTCCAGGATATCGCGGTGCTCACCGGCGGTACGGTGATCTCGGATGAAGTCGGATTGACGCTCGAAAAAGCGACGCTGAATGATCTGGGCGAGGCCAAGAAGGTACTCGTCGAGAAAGAGAACACCACCATCATCGACGGCAATGGCAAGCAATCGGACATCAAGGCGCGGGTCGAGAGCATTCGTCAGCAGATCGAGGAGACGACCTCCGATTACGATAAGGAAAAACTGCAGGAGCGGGTGGCCAAGCTCTCCGGCGGTGTAGCCTTAGTCAAGGTCGGTGCCGCGAGCGAGGTCGAAATGAAGGAAAAGAAAGCTCGCGTCGAAGATGCGCTGCATGCCACTCGTGCGGCAGTGGAAGAGGGGGTGGTACCGGGCGGCGGCGTGGCGCTGGTACGCGCGCTCAAGGCGATCGAGAAACTCACGGGCGCCAACGATGACCAGAACACGGGCATCAAGATCCTGGCCCGTGCGATTGAAGAGCCGCTGCGGCAGATCGTGACGAACGCGGGCGAAGACGCCGCGGTGGTGCTCAATCGCGTGCGCGAGGGCAGGGGCACATTCGGTTATAACGCCGCGACCAGCGAGTACGGCGATATGATCGAGCTTGGCATTCTGGATCCGACCAAGGTCACTCGGTTGGCGCTGCAGAACGCGGCGTCGGTCGCGGGCCTCTTGCTCACCACGGAAGTGATGATCGCCGAGGCGCCGAAGGATGAAGAGCAGGCCCAGGTCGCCCCGGGCGGCGGCATGGGTGGCATGGGAGGAATGGACATGTAAGGCGGTGTCGTCATGGCGGGCACACGCCCGCCGTGACGGCCGCCTTGGCGCCGACTACTTATACAGCGGCTGAAATTCTTCCCTGAGGGGGTGTTGGTGACTGCGCGGCGCGGGGAGCTTGGTGAGCGCTGCCGCGACATGGCGATGCCGTTGTGCGCGCCTACCCGGTTGATCTGGATTTACTGCGCTTTATCGCGGCGAGCCGCACCCTCATGCTGCAGCTTCCGCAAGAAGCGCTCGACGCTCCATTTCATTTATGGGAGGACGGACGCGCCGCATTGCAGATCTCCTTGCGTGCGGTAAAGCACAGAGCACCGCAGCCTCCAGGAGTATGGTTCTACGTGGAGGAGGCTATATGATGTCCTTCGAAGAATTTGACGCCATTAGGTCGTATGATCAGCGTTGCGGTAAGGACGAAACAGTCATGCTGTCTGTCGTCAGAGACCGACGACGATTGATCGAGTTTGCGGAGCAGTTGCTGGAGCGTATCCGACAACTGGAGGGTAAGACCCCATCCGGCTAGGCTTGAGCATAGATCGGGACGGCAATGGACACGCAACAGCAGCGCGGATTGTCGCCGATAGTCGGGTAGCGGGCGCCCCGTGAGAACTCAATCTCATTGACAGCGGGCTAAATAATTTCGAATCCAATCGACGTCAGTAGGCTTTACTATCGTTCAGCAGGGTCCAAGCCGTGCGAAAGATGATCTTGAGGTCGAGGCCTAAGGACCAGTTCTTGAGATAATCTAGATCGTACTGCACTCGGTCGTGCATTTGGTCGATGGTTGAAGTCTCGCCGCGCAAGCCGTTGACCTGAGCCCACCCCGTCATGCCGGGCCGAACCTTGTGGCGGATCATATAGCCGCTGATGAGCTTGCGATATTCTTCGTTATGCGCGATGGCGTGAGGCCGCGGGCCCACAAAACTCATTTTGCCTTCAAGCACGTTCAGAAGCTGCGGTAGCTCATCGAGCGACGTACGCCGCAATAGCGCGCCGAATCGCGTGATCCGGCGATCCTGCCGAGTCGCCTGCACGATCACCGGGCCGTCCTCACAGACGGTCATGCTGCGAAACTTGTAGATCAGAATCTCCTCGCCATTCAATCCATAGCGTCGTTGCTTGAACAGGATCGGGCCGGGGGAGGAGATTGTGATGCCTACGGCCACCGCTGAGAGCACCGGCCATAGAAGCAGCAGCGCCAGGGTCGCGAGGCTCACGTCGAGCATTCGTTTCCAAATGGCGCTCATGCCCTGGAGCGGGGAATCGCAAATCGAGAACGCGGGCATGCCGTTGATTTCGACGCAACGCGCCTGGACGAGGTCGAAGGCAAAGAGGTTCGGCACGAAATACACCGAGGCGGTGGTATCGCGCAATTCGCTGAGCAATTCTTGAATCCGCGGAGCCGTTGACATGGGCAACGCGATATACACCCGGTCGATCGAGTTGCGCCGCACGAATTCGGCGTAGTCGGAAGCTTTGCAGCCCGCCGTGACGGGTTGGTGCGCAAGCTCTGCGAGGCGGTCGGATTGTCTGTAGTCGAAGAATCCAAAGAATTTTCCGCTATTGGTGTTCTGCTCGATGCGCCGGGCAAGTTCCAGCCCGACGTCGTTCGCGCCGATGATGAGAAAACCGCGAGGCACCGCCCGATCAATGCCAAGGCGGCGAGCGATGGGCAGACAAAGCAATTCCGCGCACCAAAGGATGAAGGGAGTGATGAGAGACCAGCATATGAGGGCGTCTCGTGCGAATACGTGTGTGAGTTTGAAGGAAACGCACATGAACACGAGAATGGCCACGACACAGGTCCATTCCAGTGCCAGACGCGAAAGCACCCCAAACACGCCATCGACCGGAACACGCTGGAGTTTCAAGGGAGTGAAAATTTGTGCCGCGATGAGAAATGACACCAAGCCGAGCGCATAGAACTGCGATTGCAAGGGTTGTCGAAATGCCACCATGGAGACAGCCAGCATCGTCACGACGATTGCCGGTAGGATGCATTGCTTGGCAAGGGTGATGTGGGCGGATTCGACGCTGCCGAAGCGAACCATCTTGTCCTGGGGAGAACCGGACGAAAGCAGAGGGGGGACGAGGCGCCGCAGCGACACCGGCGCGGGCGTGGGCTCAGGAAGCACGCGTTCTGGGCTCATCGGACCGTCCAATAGTCGTGCTCCAGGTTAAATTCAACAATACAAGCTGCATGAA
>JALYIW010000156.1 GCA_030775625.1 Pseudomonadota bacterium
TGGCCATGAAGGTAGATGCAACCGATGGCATAGAAGAAAAAGGCGAGAGACCCCAAAAGCATTGATCGGGCTTCAATCTGCGCGGAACTCGCACCCTCTTCGAGACCCGTCAGGGCCAAGATCGCGAGCCCGACTGAAGGCGCCGCGCTGAACAGTCCCGCAAATGCCTTCGGGCGCAGACATCACCGGCTGTTGCGAACAACGACACCCCGCACCGCCGATAAGAAAGCGGATCATCCACTCCATGAAATACCTGCGCTGCGCCTGCCAACTATCGAGTGATTGTGGGGCCGCGCAAGTATTCGATCTCGGGGAATCCCGAGATACGACGCGTCCGGCATTTGGATGAAAATCGCGCGCATGGTCGCGATGAAAGGATCGGTATCCGAGAATTCGACGAAAGCGTCGAATATACGTATCGGTTGCTGAAGCAGATGGGTCGCGCTGATTGAGCACCATCTTCCCGGCCTTTGAGCAGCCAAGGGAAAGTGCAAACTTGCAGCAGGGAAGCGACGTAGCAGTAATCGGTCTGGCAAAATGGGGCGCCGGCCCCGCCAACTTCCTGATCGAGCGCGCGTATGACCCGTGCCCGAAGTGCCGCGGCAGCACCCGCATAAGCCAAAGCCTGCCGCAGCGGGGTGCGCACCTAATCTATTATAATTAATTTGACACCGCATTTCTGGCGCCTGGCGGCCGCCGCGAGTCCCGATCCGCTGTGAGCAACGTAAGGGTCTCGGAGGCGGCCGCCGACAAATGGAGTGCGTCCAACGTGTGCAATTTTAAGTCCATGGAAGCAATCAACTGGCGCGCCTTGAGGTAATGTTCAGCTGTCAACACCATGCGACGATAAAATCCCTCAGACGTGTGTAGCAAAAAGATCAAGAATTTCCTTTGCCTGACGTTGGTTGAATTCCTTAAGCCTTCGCTTCTTGGAAATTAGCGAACAGAACTCTACGCTGGTGTCGATATAAGCGCTCTCATTGGGCATCGCGTTCCTCACGCAATAACTGCACGGAGGACGTTCCAAGCCGTCCCAATCCGCGCCGGAATTCAGCAAGCGACGGCAGAGGCTTCAACGTTTTCGGTGCGGATACGAGTTTTGCTACGGCTTTACCTTGACGTGTGATGACAATCTCCTCACCCGCCGCCGCTCGATCAATAAGGTCCGGCAGTTGTTGGCGGGCTTCCTTGATTCCGACCTGCTTCATGAAGTAACTCCATTGTGTACACAAATGGTGTACACCTACGTAAAATTCCGTTACGCGACATCGCGCCGAGACGTCTGCGAATCGGACCGAAAATCGTCGCCGTCAGCGGCGCTACGTGTGGATTGGGGGCTGAGCGAGTCGACCGTGAACCAACCTGCGTTTCTTCGTCATCCAAACGCGAACCGAATCATTCACGAACGTCGGTTGCCCTTTTGAAACGCGCCGCCAATCCACGTGCGGCTGTCGCCAGCAGCGATGTATCCACGCCGACCGCGATAAACGAAAAACCGCTGTCGAGGTAGCGCCTAGCCAGGGTTTCATCGACGCAAAGAATGCCGGCAGCTTTGCCGCGGCGAACAATGGCTTTGAGGCCTGATTCGGTGGCGGACACCACCTCGGTGTCGCCGGATCGACCACGCCGCCCCATCGATGCTGCCAAGTCGGCGGGACCCATAAAAACACCGTCGACGCCGGGTACCGCGGCGATGGCGTCGATAGCGGCCAAGCCCGTGATCGATTCGACCTGCACCAGCACGCAGATCTGCTCATCGGCGTTGTCCAGGTATCCCTCGATGCCATTCCACCGGGAGGCACGGGCAATACCGGCCCCGACACCGCGAATGCCGGCCGGCGGATAGCGCACGGCGCGCACGATCTGCTCTGCTTGGCTCGGCGATTCGACCATGGGTACCAGCAGGTTGCGCGCGCCGACGTCGAGAAGCTGCTTGATCAAAGCCGCATCGCCGCTGACCGGTCGCACCACCGGATGCACCGAAGGATAGGCTGCCAAGGCTTGCAGCTGCGCGAGCACGGATCGTAAGTCGTTGGGTGCATGCTCACCATCCAGCAACAGCCAGTCGAATCCGGCGGTGGCGCAGAGCTCGGCGCTATAGGAACTCGCGAGTGCCTGCCACAAGCCAATCTGAGCGCGGCCGTCGCGCAGGGCGCGCTTGAACGGATTGTCGAAGATCGTTGCAGTCACGTTAGTGTTCATGCCCCGAAGCGCAGGCTGATGACACCGAGAGTCCCATAGTCGACATAAAACGTATCCTCATAACGTGCGGCCACGGGCCGCGTAAGCGAACCGGCCAGCACTACCTGACCCGGCTCCAGGGCCATCGCATAGGCATTGAGCTTGCGGGCCAGCCAAGCGATTGCGTTTGCAGGATGATCGAGCACTCCGGCCGAGACGCCGGTTTCCTCAATGCGCCGTTGCGGTAGAGCAACGCCGCCACCCATCGCAAATCGATCCCCGCGGGATCTGCCCGGCGATTGCCGATCACGATTCCGGCGCTGGCCGCGTTGGCGGCAATGGTATCAAATACTAGGCGAGGACGACCGGTCTCGGGTTCGACGCGGTGACTGCGCGCGTCTATGATCTCCACCGCCGGTGCCACATAGTCGGTCGCACCGACTACCTCGGCTAAGGTCACGTCCGGCCCCTGCAGTCGGCTGCGAAGCACGAAGGCAGTTCGACTTCAACCATCGGCGCAATGAATCGCCCCGCCGATGAATCCACCGCCGGGCAAAAAAACCAGAATGGGTCGGGCGCCGTCGCCTTCGTGGTACACGTCGAGCTTATGACGAGCATCCGGCCCGTAAGCCACCTCCTGCCTCACGAGGACCCCGTCACTCGATAGCTGCCGCTCGAGCACCGGGCTATAGATGTCCTTCATGCGCCGATGGACGTCGGCGCCGCATTCAGCGCCGAACGCGGCGGTCTCACGCAACAGTGCTGCCACCACGGCTGACCAGGCCGGGTTATGAGTGCCTTCGGTCTTGTTCATGGCCGGTTCAATTCGATCC
>JALYIW010000157.1 GCA_030775625.1 Pseudomonadota bacterium
ATTTTGCGATCGCGCTTAAGATGGCTGCCGAATGCCACCCGCGTGAGAATGGCGGCAACCAGTCCAATGAGTCCCGGGATACCAAGCAGGGCTGCGGGCGCAAGTCCGATGGCCAACGCCACGCCGAGGTCGATGTTTGAGGTGGCCGACGTGGACGAGTCGGTGGCTGCCGCGGCAAGCAGTGACACGGCCAGAGCGTATCCGGCGGCGTGCCCCGAGATCATGATGAATCCCAGCGCGACATTTGCGGGCAGGGCGAAGGGCAGGCTGGCCGCCGATAAGGCCATCAAGGCGTTGTACTTGAGCAGTAGCAGCAACACGGAACCGATCAAGCCAAAACCCAGCAGGTGGGCATTGCTTATGGTCAGGACGGTGGTCGCCAGCAAAGACAATACGACGGCGATGCTGGTGGGCCACAGCAACCCTCCTAGCCAGTAGACGACGCCGCCCGCCGCGCCCACCAAGGCGCCCGCAATCGGTACGTAGCGTGCCCCGGCGCCGAGATGCGCAATGTCTGCGTCCCCGAGCGCACCCTGCGTCGAACGAGTGCAAAAACGCAGCGCCGCGAGAAACAGGCGCCACTGCGAGTTCATGCGCGCTTGCGCTCGACCGCCTGCGTCACTTGCGGGCGTTGCGCCGGATTCGCGGATAGATCCGCTGCGGCGGGCTTAGCCAACGTGGCGCGCAAATAGTGTCCCGTAAATGAAGCTTTATTCGCCGCGATTTGTTCCGGGGTGCCTGCGGCGATGATTTTGCCTCCGCCATCTCCGCCCTCGGGACCTAAGTCCACGATCCAATCGGCCGTCTTGATCACATCGAGATTGTGTTCGATCACGATCACCGTGTTGCCTTCATCACGCAGGCGATGCAGCACCACCAGCAGCTGAGCGATGTCGGCAAAATGCAGTCCCGTCGTCGGCTCGTCGAGAATGTACAGAGTGCGCCCAGTGGCGCGCTTCGAAAGCTCTTTGGCGAGTTTGACGCGTTGCGCCTCGCCGCCCGAGAGGGTGGTCGCGCTCTGTCCGAGTCGAACGTACGACAGCCCCACGTCCAACAGCGTTTGCAACTTTGGCTGAACCGTGGGCACGGCGCTGAAAAACGGCAACGCCTCTTCAATGGTCATGTTGAGAATTTCTTGGATGTTCCTGCCCTTGAAACGAATCTCCAAGGTTTCGCGGTTATAGCGCTTGCCCTTGCATACATCGCAGGGCACATAGACGTCGGCGAGAAAGTGCATCTCTACTTTGATCACGCCGTCGCCTTGGCAGGCCTCGCAGCGGCCGCCTTTGACGTTGAAGCTGAAGCGTCCGGCCCCGTAGCCGCGCGCGCGCGCCTCCTGCACAGCCGCGAAAATTTCTCGAATCGGCCCGAATAGACCGGTGTACGTGGCTGGGTTGGAACGCGGGGTGCGCCCGATCGGGCTCTGATCGATCTCGATGACGCGATCGATGAATTCCAGTCCCTCGATGCGATCGAAGTGAGCGGTGCCGGCCGAGGCATGGTTGAGCTGGGTCGCCACTCCACGAAACAAGGTGTCGTTGACCAGAGTTGACTTCCCGGAACCCGACACTCCCGTCACGCAGGTCATGAGTCCCAGGGGAAATCCCGCCGTGACATTTTTCAGATTGTTTGCCGTTGCGCCGTGGACGCGCAACATGCGTTTCGGGTCCGGTGCACGCCGTTTGGCGGGAATTTCAATGCGGCGCCGGCCGCTCAAATATTGGCCGGTAATCGAATCCGGATGCGCCGCCACCTCAGCAGCCGTTCCTTGCGCGACGATTTGGCCGCCGTGCGTGCCCGCGCCGGGACCTAAGTCCACGACATGATCTGCTTGCCGGATGGCATCCTCATCATGTTCGACGACGATCACGGTATTGCCGAGATCGCGCAGATTCGCCAGGGTGTCGAGCAAACGTTGGTTGTCGCGCTGGTGCAGGCCGATGGACGGTTCATCGAGAATGTACATGACGCCGACCAGGCCCGAGCCGATTTGGCTGGCGAGACGAATGCGTTGCGCCTCGCCTCCCGAGAGAGTGTCCGCATTGCGATCGAGCGTGAGATACCCGAGACCCACATTGCCGAGGAACCCCAAGCGAGCGGCGATTTCCTTGACGATTTTGACGGCGATTTCGCCGCGCCAGCCGGCGAGGGTGAGCTTGGCGAACAGAATCAACGCCCTGTCCACCGACATCGAGGAGATTTCAGGGACGCTCTTGCCGTCGATAAAGACGTTTCGCGCGGCGCGATTGAGGCGTGTGCCGAGACATTCGCGGCAGGCTCGCGAAGAACGATACTTGGCAAGGTCTTCGCGCACCGTTGCCGATTCGGTTTCCTTGAAACGGCGCTCGAGATTCTTGACGATGCCCTCGAAGGTATGTTGCCGCTGGACGGTACCGCCCTTGCCGTCGAGGTACCTGAACTCGATCTGTTCCTCTTCGCTGCCGAACAAGATCAGGTTCTTGATCTTTTGCGGCAGGCTTTCGAACGGCGCCTCAATATCGAACTGGGTGTGGCGTGCCAAGGACTGAATGAGTTGAAAATAGTAGGCGTTGCGCCGGTCCCATCCGCGCACGGCGCCGCCCGCCAGCGACAAATGAGGATTCGTGACGATCTTCTCCGGATCGAAAAACTCCTGGGTGCCGAGGCCGTCGCAGGTGGGACAGGCGCCGATGGGACTATTGAAGGAAAACAGCCGCGGTTCGAGTTCGGTCAGGGAATAATTGCAAATGGGGCAGGCGAATTTATCGGAAAACACCAGTTCGGGCCGCTCCGGGTCATCCATGCAGGCGATGCGCGCCACGCCCTGGCCCAATCGCAGCGCGGTTTCGAACGACTCGGCCAGGCGCTGACTCAAATCAGGCCGAACTTTGAAGCGATCGACGATGGCCTCCACAGTGTGCTTGCGGCGCACATCCAGTTTCGGTGCCTGATCGAGTTCCACCACCTTGCCGTCGATGCGCGCGCGCACGAAGCCGCCCGCCTGCAGCTCTTCGATGAGCTCGGCGTGTTCGCCCTTGCGTTCGGCGATCGCGGGTGCGAGCAACATGAGCCCCGTTCCTTCGGGTTGCTGGAGCACGGCATCGACCATCTGGCTCACTGTCTGGGCAGCGAGGTCGATGTGATGATCGGGACAGCGCGGAATGCCGGCGCGCGCGTACAGCAAACGCAGGTAGTCGTAGATTTCCGTGACCGTGCCCACAGTGGCGCGCGGATTGTGGGAGGTGGACTTCTGCTCGATGGAAATCGCAGGCGACAGGCCTTCGATGGTGTCGACGTCCGGCTTTTCCATCATCGATAAAAATTGCCGGGCGTAAGTCGACAGGGATTCGACGTAGCGTCGCTGGCCCTCGGCATAGATTGTATCGAAGGCAAGCGAGGATTTGCCGGACCCCGACAGTCCTGTCAAAACGATCAATCGATCCCGCGGCAAGTCGAGATCGATATTCTTCAGATTGTGGGTCCGGGCGCCCCGGATGCGGATATTTTGCATGTAACCAACTACTATACCCGGCGCGTCAAGTGTCGGTACGAGCGGCTCGGCAGGCGCTCGGGACGTGAATTTCTGGGCTATCGCACCGCTCAACCTAAGGTATGGGGGTGAGCCTGGCGTGTACAATACGCGGCATTAAATTGATCCGAAGGGGCAGGACATGGCGCGCGGCGTAAACAAGGTTATTTTGGTCGGCAATCTGGGCGCAGACCCCGAGACGCGGTCGATGCCGAGCGGCATGACGGTCACCAATATTCGAATCGCAACCAGCGAGTCCTGGAAGGACAAGGCCTCCGGGGCGCAGCAGGAGCGAACCGAGTGGCACAGCATTGCTTTGTTCGGCCGTTTGGGCGAAATCGCCGCCGAATACCTACGCAAGGGCTCCCAGGTGTTCGTTGAAGGCAAACTGCGCACCCGCAAATGGCAGGACAAAACCGGGAACGACCGATTCACCACCGAGATCATCGCCGACAATATGCAAATGCTGGGCGGCCGGGCAGGCGGCGGTCCGGGCGGAACGGGTGGCGCAGCCGACCGCGGCGCGGGCGGCAGTGCACCCCCGCGTGACGATTATGACCAGTCCTCGGCCCCGGCTCCCGTGGGTGGCAAAGAGGATTTCGACGACGACATCCCCTTTTAGCCTGGAACGTTAGCCGCTTCTCTTGCGCGCATAAGCCGCGGGTCTAGGCCTTAGAGAAGGGCAGTACGTGGATGCGTTTGCCGGTGGCCGCGAATATTGCATTGGCCACGGCCGGCCCGACGGGCGCCACCCCAGGCTCGCCCACTCCCGTCGGAGCTTCGGTCGAGGGCACGATGTGCACTTCCACTGTCGGCATTTCGTTCATGCGCAGCACGCGATAATTGTTGAAGTTATCCTGTTCGATGCGGCCATCCTTCAAAGTGATCGCGCCGTGCATGACGGCGCCGAGGCCGAAGCCGATGCCGCCCTCCATTTGGGCTTTGATGACGTCGGGGTTGATGGGTGTGCCGCAATCCACGGCGCACACCACGCGGTCGACCTTGACCTCACCATTCGCATCGACGCTGACTTCGGCCACCTGCGCGACGTAGGTCTTAAATGCTTCTGCCACTGCAATGCCGCGCCCCTTGCCCTTAGGCAATGGAGCGGTGTCCCAGCCGGCTTTTTCGGCCGCCAACTCGAGCACCGCTTTCATCCGCGGCGAGTGGGCAAGCAATTTGCGCCGAAACGTGAAACCGTCCTGACCCGCGGCATGGGCTACTTCGTCCATGAAGGCTTCGACGGCAAAAGCCGTGTGCGAGCTGCCGACCACTCGCCACCACAGCACCGGCACTCCGGTCTGGGTGGTGGCGAGTTCAACTTTGACATTGGGTATGTCGTAAGCCAGGTTCGCGGCACCTTCCACTGACGTCGAATCGATGCCGTCCTTGATCATCGCGGCAAACATGGTGCCCGCCATGATCGACTGGCCGACGATGACCTGACGCCAACCCGTGAGTTCGCCCTTGTCATTGATGCCAGCTTCGAGCTTGTGGAAATACATGGGCCGATACAGGCCGCCATGGATATCGTCTTCGCGCGTCCACTGCAGCTTGATCGGCGTGCCTTCGGCACCGTACGCCTTGGCGATCGACACCGCTTCGACTATGTAGTCGGACCCCAAGTTCGCGCGTCGGCCGAAGCTGCCCCCGGCGTACAGGGTGTGGATGCTGACTTGCTGGGGATCCAAGCCGGCGATTTTCGCGGCGTTCGCTTGATCGATCGTTTGGAACTGATCGCCCGCCCAGATCTCGCAACTGCTCGCCGTGAGCTTGACCACGGCGTCGAGCGGTTCCATCGGCGCATGCGCCAGATAGGGAAACTCGTAGCTGCCGGACACCTTTTTGGACGCGTCTTTTATCGCCTTCACGGCGTCGCCGTCATTGCGTGCCGGCGCGGCCGGGCGTTCGGCGAGTTGACGGTATTCCTCCATCAACGCCGCGGAGCTGCGCTTTTCCGCTTTGGAGTCGTCCCAGTCGATTTTGAGCGCATCGCGCCCTTGCTTGGCGGCCCAGTAACCTTTGGCGACCACCGCGATGCCTCGCGGTACCTGCACTACTTTGATCACGCCGGGTACCGCCAGGGCGGCGGCGGGGTCGAAAGACTTGACCGTCGAACCAAACAAGGGAGGTCGCTTCAACAGCGCCACCAACATGCCGGGCAATACGAAATCGAGAGTGAATTGAGCGGTTCCGTCGGATTTTGCCACGGCATCCACGCGGGGGGCGTGCCGGCCGATCAACTGAAAATCCTTGGGATCCTTCAGGGTCACCCGCTCTGGGACTGGCAATTTCGCGGCGGCGGGTACCAGGGCACCAAAGGTCGCCTGTCTCTTGCTGGCAGCATGATAAATGACGCCCTTTTGCACCGTCACTTCCGCGGCGGGCACATGCCATTCCTTGGCCGCAGCGGCCACCAGCATGGCGCGGCCCTTGGCGCCGGCGTCGCGCAACTGATTCCAAGAATTGGACATGGCGGAACTGCCACCGGTTGCTTGCAAGGTGCCGAACATGAGATTCGCGTAGCGTTTCGCATCGGCGGGCGCGCTCTCGACCCGGACCAGCGACCAATCGGCATCGAGTTCCTCCGCGACGACGGTGGCGATGCCGGTGTAGGCGCCTTGACCCATTTCCACATGTTTGGCGATGACCGTCACAGTATCGTCGGCGCCGATTCGCAAAAAGGCATTGGGTGTAAATGTCGCACCCGCTGCCGGGGCGACGGCGGCGGCTGCCCGCCGCGGCGAAGCACTCAATTCGAAGCCGATCGTCAGCGCTACTGCGGTGACCGTACCGGCGTTCTTCAGAAAGGTACGGCGCGTCGAACTTAGGATCGCGAGAGGGTGGTTGGCCATGACTTATACCTTGATGGTGTCGGCAGCCGCATGGATTGCGGCGCGAATGCGCGTGTAGGTGCCGCAGCGGCAAATATTGCCGCTCATGGCGTTGTCGATGTCTGCATCGCTCGGCGCGGGATTGGTTTCCAGCAGCGCCGTTGCCGACATGATCTGACCGGATTGGCAGTAGCCGCACTGGGGCACTTGCAGTTTCACCCACGCGGCTTGCACGGCCTTCGCGGGTTTGCTCTGCAACCCTTCGATGGTGGTCACCTGGCGGCCGGCGACGTTCGACAAGGGCGTGACGCAGGAGCGGATGGCGTGACCGTCGAGATGAACGGTGCAGGCGCCGCATTGCGCCATGCCGCAGCCGAATTTGGTACCTGGCAGGCCGGCGACTTCTCGGACGGCCCACAGCAACGGCATATTGGGATCGGCATCCAGGGTGGTGGGTTTGCCGTTGAGGACGAATGTCGTGGACATGAATGACTCCCCGAGACTAACCGTGCGATTCTAAAACTTCCCCGCGCCTGAAGGGAAAAAATCACTGCTTCCTACAGGTTTTGATGATGTCGGCGATGGCTGGATGCACGGGTGATATCATCATCCCAACCATGAATCGACATCATTTCGAGGCATTGCGTCGGCGCTCGAGCCCGGTGGAAAATGCCCTAATCGATGAGTTCCTGGCGGCCCGCATCGATCGGCGCAGCTTCTTGCGACACGCCACCGTCCTGGGGTTCGGCGCAGCATTTCTCACATCATTGCTGCCGCGCCCGCTCATCGCCGCGGCGAAGACCGGGGGCCACATCACCGTCGGCATGCCGGTGCCGGCCGGCCGGGTAGATCCATTGACCGTCAGCGACACCGGCGGTGTCTGCCTGGCATCGCAGACCGGTGAGTACCTCGCGGTTTCCGACGGCAATCTGCAGCTACAACCAGTGCTCGCGGAAAGCTGGAAACCGAACGCCGACGGCAGCATCTGGACCTTCAAGATTCGCCGCGGCGTCACCTTTCACGACGGCCAGACGCTCACCGCGGCGGATGTCGCCGCCACCATGAATCGTCTCGCCGATCCGGCGAACGGTTCGGTGGCGCTGTCGGCCTTCGCCGGTGCGTTGTCCAAAGGCGGCGCGCGCTCGCTCGATGAGGGGACGGTGGAATTTCAGCTGGACGCGCCCAATGGAAGTTTTCCCTACCTGGTGTCTTCCGATAACTTCAACGCCTTGATACTGCCCGCCAATTACGCCGGCAATTTTGAGAAGCATTTCATCGGGACGGGCCCGTTCCGACTGGAGAAATTCACCCCCAAGGCGGGCGCCTCGTTCGTGCGCAATGACGCGTACTGGGGTGCGAAGGCGCTGCCGGACCGCAGCGTGTTCACCTTCTACGACAGCACTCAAGCTCAAGTTCTGGCCATGCAAGGCGGCCAATTGAATGTGCTGCTGCACGTCTCGGTGCAAGGCAGCCAGGCGCTGCTCGCGGACCCGGCGCTCGACGTCGTGGCGCTCAAGTCGAGCGCGCACAATCAAGTCCACATGCGGACCGATGAGGGTCCGTTTGCGGACAAACGCATCCGGCGCGCCGTTGCACTGTGCCTCAACCGCAAGAACCTGATAAGCGGCATGTTTCGCGGCCACGCCACACTCGGCAACGACTCGCCGTTCGCGCCTTTGTACGCAGCGACCGATCCGTCGGTGGCGCAACGGGAGCAGGATATTGCGCAAGCCAAGGCTCTGCTTGCCGCGGCGGGGAGGCCCAACGGCTTCAAGGCAACACTCACCACCGAGCGCTTCCAAGAAATACCCGATCTGGCCGTGATCATTCAAAATGCCGTGCGCAAGATCGGCATCGATCTAACGTTGCGCATAGAGGATCAAGCCGCGTACTACGGCCGCGCTACGTTTGGCCAATCCGATTGGCTGGATTGCACTTTGGGCATCACCGATTACGGACATCGCGGCGTACCGAACACTACACTCAGCGCATCGCTCGGCAGCAAGGGTACTTTCAATGCGGCGCATTTCAAGAGTCCGCCTTACGATCGCCTGGTTGCCGATTACATCGCGGCCATCGATCCGGCCCAGCAGCGCGAGACAGCGGGCGCGATCCAGCGCCTGCTGCTCGATGAGACTCCCATCATCGTCCCCTATTTCTATGACTGGCTGTCCGTCACCTCCAAGGACATCAGGAATGTGCGCCCGACCGCGATAGGACAATTGTTTCTGGGGCAGGCGCACTGGAGTTGATTTGCAGCCGCGCCAGTTCCGCGGCCGGTATGTGGCAGCGAATGGTATGACCATCGCCGGCGTCGAGCAGGTCCGGTTCCTGCTCCTCACAAATACGGCCGATCTTGCGCGGGCAGCGTGGGTGAAACACGCAACCGGAGGGTGGTTCGAGCGCGCTCGGCAGTTCTCCGCGCAATCGAATTCGCTCGCGCGTCTTGCCGTGTAGCGGGTTCGCGGACAGCAGCGCTTCCGTGTAGGGATGCTGCGGTCCGGCGAACACGGTCTGCGAGGCTCCTATTTCCAGTACCTGCCCAAGGTACAACACCGCAATGCGGTCGCATAGGTAGTGCACGACGTTCAAGTCGTGGGAAATAAATAGGTAGCTGACTTGCTGTTCGGCCTGCAGATCGTTCAGCAGATTCAAAATGGCCGATTGCACCGAGACATCGAGCGCCGACGTCGGCTCATCGCAGACCACGATGCGTGGGCCGCCGGCAAACGCCCGCGCAATGCCGACCCGCTGCTGCATGCCCCCCGACAACTGGCGTGGCCTTTCGTCCAGGTGCCGCTCCGTGAGCCGCACGGATGTGGCCAACTCGCGCAGGCGACTCTCCCGGGACGCTCCCGACAGTCCTACCAGACGCAAAGACCGGCCGATCAAGCGCCGCACGGTTTGGGATCGATTCAGCGCCGCCCCTGGATTCTGAAAAACTATTTGCAGCGCCTTGAGTTGTTCGCGCGAACGACGCTGTAAATAGCGCGGTAATTTCGTGCCTTCGAGGGCTATCGTGCTGCCCTCGTCTGGCACCAACAGTCCCAGCAGCAGCTTGGCCAGCGAACTCTTGCCACTGCCGGATTCGCCCACCAAGCCGAGAGTTTCTCCGGCCCACAGATCGAAGCTCACGTCGCGCACGGCCTTGAACGGCTTGCCACCGATCTGAAAGGTTTTGGATACATTACGGGCCCGCAGCAGCGGCGCCGACTCTCGCGTGCCTGTCAATGACCGTGCCGCCGGGGCCGCTGCTTCTCGATCCGACGCCCCGCGCGGCAAGTCCGGGGCACGCTCGGGATAGAAGCAGCGACTCACTCGCCCGCCCAGATCGACCATCGGCGGCGCTTCGCCGCGGCAGCGATCGGTGGCATTGCCACAGCGTTCGACAAATGCACAGTGTCCGGTGATCGAGCCTGGCGCGGGGAGAAATCCGGGTATGGTCGCTAAGCGGCCCTGACCCTTCCGCTTGCCGAAACTCGGAATACAGCGCGACAGCGCCACGGTGTAGGGATGCCGCGGATCGCCGAAAATCTGCGCAGCCGGCCCTTCCTCGAGCAGTTCTCCGGCATACAGCACGCCGACCCGGTCGCACATGCGCGCGACCACCGGCAGGCTATGGCTGATGAGCAGCAGCGAATTTTGGAATTCTGAGCGCAACTGCGCCACCAGATCGAGTACCTCGGCCTCGACCGTCGCGTCCAAGCCCGTCGTCGGTTCATCGAGAATCAGCAATGACGGATGCGTCGAAAGCGCCATGGCAATGACCACGCGCTGTTGCATGCCCCCCGATAGTTCATGCGGGTAGTTGCGCATCACGCGTTCGGGCGCCGAGATCTGCACTCGTTGCAGCATTTGTATGACGCGCTCGATGGCGCCACTGCCGGTCAAGCCTTCCGCCGCCTCGAAGACCTCGAGCATTTGGCGCCCGATGCGCAAAGTTGGATTGAGGGCGCGGCCGGGGTCCTGGTAGACTATCGAGACGCTATGGGTACGCAGCCGCCGCAGTTCCGCCGGGGAGAGCGTCATCAGATCGCGGCCGTCGATCAATAGGCGTCCGCCGCTGACGTGGCCGTTGCGCGCGAGATACCGAGCCGCGGCAAATGCCACCGTCGATTTACCGCACCCGGACTCGCCGACCAGGCCGTATGATTCGCCGCGGCGAATCGCCAGATTCAAATCCGACAGCACCCTGTGTTGGCGGCGCCCGACCCCATAGGTTACCTCGAGGTGCTCGATGCGTAGGGCTTCGGCCGGTCCGGCGCCCGGGGTGCTCATGCGTCGAACACGCTCTGCAATCCGTCCGTGACCAGGTTGACGCCGATCACCAACGATGCGGTGGCTCCCGCGTCGAACAGAATGGTCCACCAATAGTTGCCGATGAGGCCGTAGTTTTCCGCAATCGCCAGGCCCCAATCGGCGGAAGGAGGCTGAATGCCGAAACCGATGAAGCTCAACGAGGCGACGAAGAATATCGCGTAGCCCAAGCGCACCGTCATTTCCACCAGAGCGATGGGCAGCACATTCGGCAGAATCTCCACGAACATGATGGCGAGCGCGCCGTCGCCGCGAAGCTTTGCGGCCGCGACGTAGTCCAACTGGCTCTCGACCATCACCGAGGAGCGCACCGTGCGCGCGATCAACGGTGTAAAAACGCAGCCGATCACCAATACGACAGTCAGCGTGGACGTGCCGACCGCCGCCAACGCCAACAACGCGACGATCACCAACGGCAGAGCCTGCATCGCTTCGATCACGCGGCTCACGATGTCATCGACCACGCCGCGGAAATAGCCGATGCACAGCCCAAGCGTGGTGCCGAGCAGGGTGCCGAGCAGCGTCGCCAGCGGCGCGACGATCAAAATGTCGCGCGCGCCGGTGATGACCCGCGACAACACATCCCGGCCCAGTTGATCGGTGCCGAACCAATGAGTCAGCGACGGTGGCGCCAATGTCGCAAGCAAGTCGTCCGCGTACGGGTCGAAGGGTGCGAGCGCTGCGCCGAACAGCGCGCAGATCACCCAGAACGCCAGGATCACCAATCCGAAGAGCAAGGTTCCCGAGCGCAGCGCCGCGCTCCAGCGCTCGCGGCCGATGCGCGCCTCACTCATGTGCGTCCCGACCGCAAACGCGGATTGAGCGCCGAATTCAGCAAATCACCGAGGATGGATGCGACCCCATACACCACGCCCACCGCCAGCACCCCGGCTTCGAGCATCGGAAAATCCTTGGACCGGGCGGCGGTATAGATCAATGCGCCAATCCCGCGGTAATGAAACATGGTTTCGATCACGACCAGACCGCCGGCCAGATAGCCGACCATGCTGGCCGATACCGTGATGGTGGGCAGCAACGCATTGCGCAGGACGTGCCGGCGCATCACCACGGACATGCTCAATCCCTTGAGAATGGCGGTTCGCGTGTAATCGGCGTCCAGGGCCTCGGCGGTTCCTGCCCGCGCCACGCGCGCGATGTAGCCGAAGAAAACCAATACCAAGGGCAGCGCCGGTAGAATGAGATAGCGCAGCTGGGTCAACGCCCCCGCCCCTTCGGGCCAGTCGGCCGACATGGGCAGCCAGCGCAACCAGACCCCGAAGATCAGGATCAGCACGAGGGAGGAGATGAACTCGGGTACGACCCCGAGCGATTGTCCAAGCAGCACGATGCCGCGATCAGCCCATGTTCCAATCCGCAGCGCCGCCCATACTCCGCCGGCGATCCCCAGCGGCACCACCAAAACAAACGCCAGCGAAGCGAGCTTCAAGGAATTCACCAAGGCGTCGGCGACAAAGGGGGCGACCGGCGCTCGGAAAGTGAAGGATTGGCCCATGTCGCCGCTAAGAAAATGGGTTATCCATTCCCAGTACTGCACCGGCAACGGCCGATCCAGTCCCAATTCATGATTGAATAGCACTACCGCCCGCGGGTCCGCCAGCGGCCCCAATACCGCGCGGCCCACATCACCGGGCAGCAGCTGGCCGCCCAAAAAAACAATGATCGACAGGATTCCGAGCGTGATCAGCGACAGAAGTATGCGTTTCCAGATGAAGGTGGCGATCACGGCAGTCGAGTGAGACGGGGGTAACCGGCGTCAATCGTCGGTGAGCGCTTCGCTGGGAAACAGCGCGTCGGTAAAACCGAACTGGGTCAGATCCGTGATGCGCCGCGGATATAGAATTCCGTCGAGGTGATCGACTTCGTGCTGCACGACACGGGCGTGGAAGTCATTGACCGTACGATCTATGGGATTGCCGTCGGCGTCGAGCCCGGTGTACCGCAGGCTGCGGTAACGGGGTACCAGGCCGCGCATCCCGGGCACGGAGAGGCAGCCCTCCCACCCATCGTCCTGTTCCGCACTCAGCGGTGTCAAGATCGGGTTGATGAGCACGGTAAAGGGCACCGGGTCGGCCTCGGGATAGCGGGAATTGAGTTCGAACCCGAAGATCACCACCCGCAAACCAACCCCGATTTGCGGCGCAGCGAGGCCTGCCCCATTGAGATCTCGCATGGTGTCCCGCATATCGACCAGCAGGGCTCGTAGCTCTGGCGTGCCGCAGGCGAGAACCGGGTCGGCTACCGCCAGAAGGCGCGGATCGCCCATTTTGAGAACTTCGCGTATTGCCATAGTTCCGAGTATCTTAGCGGCCTTTTCCACCTCAGCCCACCGCGAGTTTATGCCTGGCCTGTTATACATAAAAACCTTCGGTTGTCAGATGAACGAGTACGACTCCGGCAAGATGCGCGACGTGCTGGAGGCGGCCAATGGGATGAGGCGAACCGAGAATCCCGCGGAAGCGGACGTATTGTTGGTCAATACCTGTTCGGTACGCGAAAAGGCTCAGGAAAAGGTGTTTTCGCTGCTGGGAGAGTGGCGTTTGCTCAAGCAGCAACGTCCGCATGTCGTCATCGGGGTCGGCGGCTGCGTCGCCAGCCAGGAAGGGGAGGGCATAACGGCTCGTGCTCCTTTTGTCGATCTGGTGTTTGGTCCGCAGACCTTGCATCGATTGCCGGCCATGATTCAGGCTTTGAAGGCATCCGGACGTTCGCAAGTCGATGTCAGTTTCCCGGAGATCGAAAAATTCGACAGCCTGCCGGAGGCGCGCGCGACGGGCGCAACCGCATTTGTATCCATCATGGAGGGCTGCAGCAAGTACTGCAGCTTTTGCGTGGTGCCCTATACGCGCGGCGAAGAAATCAGCCGCCCCTTCGATCAGGTGATGGGCGAGGTAGCGCATCTGGCAACACAGGGCGTGCGGGAAATAACCTTGCTCGGTCAGAATGTTAACGCCTATGCCGGATCCATGACGGATGGCACGCTTGCGGATTTGGCCACGTTGATTCATTTCGTGGCGGCGGTGGACGGTGTGGAGAGAATTCGGTTTACCACCTCACACCCCTTGGAATTCAACGATAGCCTGATTGAGGCATACGCGAATGTCCCCAAGCTCAATAATTTTTTGCATCTCCCGGTGCAGAGCGGTTCGGATCGGATTCTCGCCGCCATGAAGCGCGGTCATACGGCGCTCGAGTACAAACAAAAGATTCGCAAGCTCAAGGCCGTGAGGCCGGACATTTGCATTTCCACCGACATCATCATCGGGTTCCCCGGAGAGACGGCCGAGGATTTCATCGCTACCATGAATCTCGTGGCGGACGTAGGATTCGATCAATCATTCAGCTTCATCTACAGCCGCCGGCCCGGCACACCCGCCGCCGCGCTGGCCGACGAGGTGCCCCATGAGGTCAAGCAGCAGCGGCTGGAACTTTTGCAGCAGCGCTTGAATGCTCAAGCACGCGCCATTTCCCAGCGCATGGTGGGAAGCCGGCAGCGAGTGCTGATCGAGCGGCCCGCCAAGCGCGACCCGCGGCAGCTCGCCGCCCGCACCGACAATAATCGGTGGGTGAATTTCGACGGACCCGAGGACGATCCCATGAGTCTCATCAACACTTTCGCGGATGTGGTCATTACCGAAGCCATGCCTAATTCGCTTCGCGGGCGTCTGCTCGCCGATGGGGCCGCATGAGTTCGGTTCCGATGACCCGCGATGTATTGCTGGCGCCTGCGGACAACGTCAGATTGATTGAGCTGTGCGGACCCCTGGATGAGCATCTGCATCAAATCGAGACGCGCCTAAGCGTCGAAGTCAGGCGCCGGGGCAATCGATTCCAGATTATTGGTTTGCCTGCCGCCGTCGAGCGCGCCGAAAACGTTTTGCAAAATCTTTACTCGCGCGGCCGGCGCGAGCCTGTGGATTCGGAACGCGTACACATTGCGTTGCAGGAGCTCGGCATGGATGGCGGCCCCGCCGAAGGCGACGGCGACTCTGCGGATGAACTCAAAGTTCGAACGTCGCGCGGCGCAGTGCGCGCGCGCGGCGCCAACCAAACAGAATACCTCACCAATGTCAGAAATCATGATTTAACCTTCGGCATCGGCCCGGCAGGCACCGGCAAGACTTATCTGGCGGTCGCCTGCGCGGTTGAAGCACTCCAATCGGAAAAAGTCCGGCGCATCGTGTTGGTGCGCCCGGCGGTCGAAGCCGGCGAGCGCCTGGGTTTTCTGCCGGGCGATTTGTCGCAAAAGGTCGATCCCTATCTGCGGCCGATGTACGACGCACTGTACGAGATGATGGGTTTCGAGCGCGTCGCCAAATTGATCGAACGCAATGTGATCGAGGTGGCTCCCCTCGCCTTCATGCGCGGCCGCTCCTTGAACGATTCTTTCGTGATTTTGGACGAAGCGCAGAACACCACCAACGAGCAGATGAAAATGTTTTTGACCCGCATCGGCTTCGGCTCCAAGGCCGTCGTCACCGGCGACATCACTCAGGTCGACTTGCCGAACTCGAAGCAATCCGGTTTACGCACCGTGATCAGCATACTGCGCGGAATTCGCGGCATTGCCTTTACCATGTTCAGTTCCAAGGATGTGGTGCGTCATCCCCTGGTGCAACGAATCGTCCAAGCCTATGAGGCGAACACCCCCGACGACGGTGTCTGACAGCGGGTGGCCAGGAATCTTAAGATCGACTTGAGTTATGCAGCCCGGCTTCCCTGGGTTCCGAGTTCGCGGCAATTGGCGAAGTGGGCTGCGGCCGCGCTGCAGCCGGTGCGACGGCCCTTGGTGTTGTCCATCCGGGTGGTGGGCAATGCACGCAGCCGCAGCTTGAATATGCAGTATCGGCATAAAGACAAACCGACCAATGTGTTGTCGTTCGAGGGGGCGGGCCTCGCTCCTGACGGCCGATTGTTTCTGGGCGAACTGGTCATTTGCGCGCCGGTAGTCGCGCGAGAGGCGCGGGAACAGGCTATAGCCTTGTCGTCGCACTGGGCCCATATGACGGTCCACGGCGTCCTGCATTTGCAGGGATTCGACCATCAGCGGGCCGCCGAGGCCCTCAAGATGCAGGCTAAGGAGGGTCAAATCCTTGATCGGCTTGGTTTTTCCGACCCCTATCCCTGATCGAGTATCCTCTTACCCCATGTCCGAACAGCTTCATGGCGGCACCACTGGCCGCTGGTTAAAACGCATTACACAATCGATGTCCGGGGAGCCGCGCGATCTTGCGGAACTCATCGAAGATTTGCGCGAGGCAAGCGGGCGCGACTTATTCGACGGCGATGCGCTGGTCATGCTCGAGGGAGTGCTGGCCGTGGCGGACATGCAAGTGCGTGACATCATGGTGCCGCGTTCGCAGATGGTGTTCGTCGAAAGAGATGAACCGCCGGATAAACTGGTGGCCCTCGTGGTCGAGTCGGGACATTCGCGATTTCCGGTCATTGGCGAAGATCGCGATCAAATCCTCGGCATTTTATTGGCGAAGGATTTGCTTCGACTGCAGGTGGCGGAGGATGAAGAGTTCGAGATCCGCGAATATATGCGGCCGGCGGTGTTCGTTCCCGAAAGCAAGCGACTCAACGTCTTACTGAAGGAATTTCGCCGCAGCCACAATCACATCGCCATGGTCGTCGATGAGTACGGCGGCGTCTGCGGACTGGTTACCATCGAGGACGTCATTGAACAAATCGTCGGTGAAATCGACGATGAGCACGATGTCGAAGACGATCAGACGATTCGCAAGGAGGGCGCCAGAGAATTTACAGTCCGCGCGCTCACGCCGATTGCCGACTTCAATCATTACTTCGGTACGGCGTTCTCCGACGAGGAGTACGACACCATCGGCGGGCTTTTGATGCAAGAGTTCGGCCGGTTGCCGCGCCGCGGAGAAACCACACAGATCGGCGAGATGGAGTTTCGGATCTTGCGCGCGGATCGCCGGCGCATCGACCTTTTGCGTGTGATTACGCCAACGGATATTGAACCGCCGGTAGCCGACGAGTCGATTCCTTGAGCGTCGATGCGGGCGGCCCCCCTGCCGCGCCGCAGGTGCAGGCGCTGTGGCGATTGACGGCGGCCTTCGCCGCCGGCGCCTCCCTCAATCTCGCGTTCGCTCCTTTCGGTTATTGGCCGATTGCGTTGCTGGTGCCGGCGGCGCTGTTTGCCGTCATCCGCGGCCTGCCGCCGCGGCGCGCCGCTTGGACCGGTGCCGCTTTCGGCGCGGGACTGTTCGCCTTCGGCACATACTGGTTGTACACCTGCATTCATGTGTTCGGTCTCGCTCCCATTTGGCTCACTTTGGTGCTGCAAACGGCGTTGATCGCCATTATGTCGGCGTATTTTGCGGCACTGTGCTTTTTGGCGAATCGATTCTGGCGCAAGCCCGGCGCCACTCGGGATTGGCTGATATTGCCGGTCCTTTGGGTGCTGTTCGAATGGTTGCGCGGCTGGCTGCTGAGTGGGTTTCCATGGCTGTCCATCGGCTATGCGATGATCGATTCGCCGCTCGCCGGTTGGGCACCGTTGGTCGGCGTCTATGGAATTACATGGGCCGCCGCGACGATCTCGACCGCCCTCACGGTGTTGCTGGCGCCGGCGGTCTCGGTGGGGCGCAGAGTGACCGCGCTCGGCGGCATAGCCGTCTTGTTGCTGATTCCGGTGCTGCTCGGCCATCACGAATGGACACATCCTGCAGGCTCGCCCATGTCGGTGGCCGCCGTGCAGGGCGCGGTATCACAAGATCAGAAGTGGCAAGAGCACAACCGCGGCCAAACCATCGCGCGCTATTCCGGCCTCACCGCGCAAGCCTGGGGCGCTCGCCTCATCGTCTGGCCGGAAGCGGCACTGCCCGTGCTTGCCAACGAAATACCCGACTATATAAACGCGCTGCGGGAGCAGGGACGCGCGCACGGCTCTGATCTCGCGATCGGGCTCTTGAATTATGATCCGGCCGGCAAGCAGTATCACAATGGCTTATTGGTGTTGAGCGATGCGGGCGGTGGCTGGTATTACAAACGGCACCTGGTGCCCTTCGGCGAATATTTCCCGGTTCCCGCGTTCGTGCGCTCGTGGCTGCGGCTGATGAGCCTGCCCTATGACGATATTTCGCCGGGATCCGAGAACCAGCCGCTGCGCACTGCCGGCGCTCAGAAGCTTGGCCTCACCATTTGTTATGAAGATGCCTTTGGCAGCAGTCAGCTGGGGGTGCTGAGCGAGGCGACTTTGCTGATCAACGTGACCAATAATGCTTGGTACGGTGATTCGACCGCCCCGCATCAACATCTGCAAATTGCGCGGATGCGTGCGCTCGAAGCCGGCCGTTACCTGGTGCGGGCCGCGAACGACGGCATTACGGCAGCCATTG
Source organism: Pseudomonadota bacterium (assembly GCA_030775625.1). Taxonomy (GTDB): domain Bacteria; phylum Pseudomonadota; class Gammaproteobacteria; order Steroidobacterales; family Steroidobacteraceae; genus Bog-1198. The sequence continues at coordinate 18,045 of JALYIW010000157.1, forward strand.
GTCCGCATGGCGAAATCGCGGCGAGTCTGCCGCAGTTCAAACAAGGGGTGATGCGCGTAGCGGTGCAGCCGCTGCGCGGGCGCACACCCTATGCGCGAGTCGGAAACTATCCCGTGGTATTGGGTGCTTTTGCCTTGTTGGGCCTGGCTGTATGGCGCCGTCGCCGGGGCGGGTGACTCAAGGTGATTTGGCTGCCAAAGCGCCAAAGCGCCGCTGCCGGCCGCCGTAATCCTCCAGTGCCTCTTGGAAGCGTTGTTCGTCAAAATCGGGCCACAGGCAATCGCTGAAATGCAGTTCGGCAAATGCGCATTCCCACAGCTGAAAGTCACTGAGGCGTCTTTCGTTACCCGTACGAATCAACAGATCCACGGGGCCGACGCTGCCGGTGGAGTGGTCTATGTCCTGCAGCAGGCGATCAAAATCTTCGCTCGATAGAGGCGCATCGCGGGGGTCGCGGGCGGCGCGCTGCGCGGCCTGCATGATGCTGTATTGAGATGAATAGTCCACCGCGATACGCAAATGCATCGCCGTGCCGGTTGCGCTGGATCGCTCGCTCTGTTCGATGGATTTGAGCAGGTTTTCGCTGAGTCG
>JALYIW010000158.1 GCA_030775625.1 Pseudomonadota bacterium
CGCGACTTCCACGACTGGGACATCTCTTCCGCGCCCGTGCTGTTCTTGAGTAAGGTGGGTCATCGGATGTTGGCCGAGGCTCCCAAGGATGGTCACCTGTACTTGATCGATCTCACCAGCGGCAAGACCATCTACAGGAAGCCGGTGACGACGGTTGAGAATGTCGATGCGCCCCTGACTGCGCAAGGAACTAGATTTTGTCCCGGCACGCAGGGCGGAGCGGAGTGGAATGGTGCGGCTTTCGATCCGGCCAATAATCTGCTTTTTACCGGCGAGGTGGATTGGTGTACCACGGTGCATATGGCTCCCGCCGCATCTTTAGCGGCTGCAAAAATGGGCCAGGCCTGGAGCGGTGCAACCGAGGGCTTCGGACGGCAAGACGATCAAAAGCGGTGGGGCGGTTGGCTGACCGCGTCGGATGCCGATAGCGGCGAGAAAAAATGGCAGTTCCACGCTCCGTTCCCGGTGATGGGAGGCGTAACACCGACCAGCGGGCGGCTGGTATTGTTCGGCGACATGGGGGGCAATTTCTATGCCTTCGACGCGGCGAACGGCAGGAAGCTATGGTCCACTGATCTGGGAGGCGCGATAGCCGGTGGAGTGATCACCTATGACACCGGCCAAGGACAAAAAATCGCCGTCGCCGCGGGCATGACCTCGCCCATTTGGCCGACCCCCAAAGTCAATGGCAAGGTGGTCGTGCTGGGGCTCTAGGCTCGCCGCGACCTAGTTTTTCAATCTATAACCGGTTTTGAACACCCAGGATACGATGCACAGGCATATCACGAAGAATCCCAGTGTCATGAGCATGCTGATGCCGACATTTACATCGGCGATCCCATAGAAACTCCAGCGGAAGCCGCTGATCAAATACACGATGGGATTGAATAGACTGAACGCCCGCCAGGCGGGGGGCAGCATGTCGATCGAATAAAAGGCGCCGCCGAGGAAAGTGAGCGGGGTGATGATCAGCATCGGGATGAATTGCAGCTGTTCGAACCCCTTGGCCCAGATGCCGATGATGAATCCGAACAAGCTGAACGTGGCGGCGGTGAGCAGCAAAAAAGCGATCATCCAGCCGGCATGCAAAATTTTGATGGGCACGAAGAACGATGCCGTCGCCAGGATGATCAACCCCAGGACTATCGACTTGGAGGCCGCCGCGCCCACGTAGGCGATGACGATTTCCACGTACGACACGGGCGCTGACAGCAGTTCATAAATGGTGCCGGTGAATTTCGGGAAAAAGATGCCGAATGATGCGTTCGACAGGCTTTCGGTGAACAGCGCCAGCATGATCAGGCCGGGGACGATGAATGCGCCGTAATTCACGCCGCCGGGGACGCTCAAACGCGAGCCGATGGCCGCGCCGAACACCACGAAATACAGCGAGGTGGTAATCACGGGCGTGACTAGACTCTGGACCAGCGTGCGCAAGGCGCGCGCCAATTCGAATCTATAAATGGCCCAAACCGCGTGACGATTGAACGAGGTGGATGCGGGGGCTTGATTCATGTGCGTTCACTCACGAGCCCCACGAAAATATCCTCGAGCGAGCTTTGATGGGTTTGGAGATCTTTGATCACGATCGAAAGTTCGCTGATGCGTTTCAGCAATGACGAAACGTCGATGCTATTGGCGCCATCTACGGTGTAGACCAGGTCGCTTCCATTGGCTTTTAGTTCCAGGCTCCATGGCTCGAGTTCAGCCGGTATCCGATCGATGGGGGCGAGCAGATGCAGCGTAAGCTGCTTCTTGCCGAACTTTTTCATCAATTGCTTTTTGTCTTCGACCAGGATCAAGGCGCCCTTGTTGATGACGCCGATTCTGTCGGCCATTTCCTCGGCTTCCTCGATGTAGTGCGTGGTCAAGATGATGGTGACGCCTTTTTCACGCAGCCCGCGCACCAGCGCCCACATGTCGCGCCGCAGTTCTACATCGACGCCGGCGGTCGGCTCATCCAAAAAAAGAATCTGCGGCTCATGGGACAGAGCTTTGGCGATCATTACCCGCCGTTTCATTCCCCCCGACAGGGTCATGATTTTGCTGTTGCGCTTGTCCAGTAGAGACAAATCCCGCAGCAGGCCCTCGATGAAAACGGGATTCGGTGCGCGGCCGAATAGACCTCGGCTGAAGGAGACCGTCGCCCACACGGTTTCAAAGGCATCGGTGCTCAATTCTTGCGGCACCAAACCGATTTTTGCGCGGGCGGCGCGATAGTCCTGCACGATGTCGTGGCCACCGGCTGTGACCGTGCCGCTGCTCGCCGTGACTATGCCGCAAATGATATTGATCAATGTGGTCTTGCCCGCGCCGTTCGGGCCCAGGAGCGCGAATATTTCCCCCTTGTCGATGTCCAGATTCACCGGCTTCAGTGCCTGCAGCCCGGAAGCATATGATTTGGCGACGTTCTTGATCGAGACGACCGGCGGTATTCGGGCGACCATCAACTCAAATGTCCTTACGCATTGACGATGCGCCCGATCAGCGCGCGGGTGAAATCGGATGTACTGGTGTGGCCGCCCAAGTCGCCGGTCCGCGCCCCGTCCACGTTCAGGGTCTCATCGACGGCCGTTCGCAGGCGGGCAGCCAAGTGCGGCAGGTGACAGTGATCGAGCATCATCGCGGACGCCAGCAACAGCGCAGTGGGATTCGCCACTCCCTTGCCTGCGATGTCCGGGGCTGAGCCGTGCACCGCTTCGAAAATCGCCGCGTCGGCGCCGATGTTGGCCCCGGGAGTCATGCCCAGCCCGCCAACCAAACCGGCGACCAAATCGGATAAAATGTCGCCGAACAAGTTGGTGGTCACCAGTACATCGAATTGCCATGGATTCAGCACCAGCTTCATGGCGCAGGCATCGATGATGACTGTTTCGAGTGCGAAGCGGCCCTTGTATTTGCGCTCGTACAGCTCGATTCCCGTTTCCAAGAAAATTCCGGTCAGGGCCTTCATGATGTTGGCCTTATGGACGATGGCAACTTTTTTTCGCCCCGTTGACAGCGCGTGTTCGAACGCGAATTCCAACAGGCGCCGGCTGCCTTGACGGGTATTGACCCCGGTGGCCATCGCGACCGCGTGCGGATCGTCATCGATTTGGATGTAGGCTTCGTGACCGATGTATAGGCCTTCCAGATTTTCGCGCACCACCACGAGATCGATATTCTCGAACCGGCCGCCGGGTATCAGGGTACGCGCGGGCCGCAGGTTGGCGTACAGCTTGAATTCCTCCCGCAGGCGCACATTCGATGAACGGTAACCGCCCCCGGATGGCGTTTCCAGCGGACCTTTGAGGGCCAGGTGGGTGCGTCGGATGCTGTCGAGGGTCTTGCCGGGAAGCGGATCACCCGCTGTCTTCACGCCCTCGAGACCGGCGATTTGCGTGTCCCATTCGAAAGGAGCTCCGAGGGCTTGCAGCGCGGCGAGAGTCGAATCGATGATTTCGGGACCGATCCCGTCCCCGGGGATCAGCGTGGCAGGAATTGACTGTGGCATCGGCTACGTTTCTCGGATGAATGAGGCGAACGATTAGAATACTCGAAGTCCCCCCGCGGTACGCCGATGGTGCCGGCCGCCAGCGTTGGCGGCCAGGTTCAGGGCGCTGGGACTGCGGCGCGGTTGCGCGAATCACGTCCATAGTAATTTGGGTAGTCGGCGCCGAGCCCCTTGAAGCGGCGGTGAACCCACAGATACTGTTCCGGAATCCGGCGAATCTGTGCCTCCAGTAAAGAATTGAAGCGCTTGACGTCCTCGATGGGATCGGCGCCCGGAAAGTCCTCGAGGGCAGGTCCGATGACCACCCGATATCCGGCATTGCCCGGCAACCGCTCGGGAAAATACGTGAGTACGGCTGCGCCGGAAATTCGTGCCAGTCGCGAGGTGGCTGTGGTGGTGGCGGCCGGAATGCCGAAAAAATCCACCATGGCGGCGCCTTTGTTGCGGTAGCACTGATCAGGCGCATACCACACGGCTTGGTTATTTTTGAGGGCGCGCACCATGGCGCGGATATCGGTGTGCGCAATCGGCGTACCGTGGCGGGCGAAGCCGCTGACCATGGTGTGCGACAACACCTCATTCTTGGCCGGCCGGTACACCACGTTGAGCGGCACCACCGTTCCCAAGATGCGCGTCGCGATTTCGATGGTGGTGAAGTGGCCGCCGATCATGATCGCGCCGCGGCCCTTGGCGAGCGCGTCGCGCAAGTGTCCTATGCCTTGGACGTCGGCGAGTTTGGCCACCCGGCGGTCGCTGCTCCACCAGGTGTTGGCTGCTTCGCACAAACCCATGCCTAAGCTTTGGCAATGGTTGTCGATCAACTCGGACTGCTGTTGCGGGGAGAGCGAGGGCAGGCATAGTGCGATGTTCCTTCGCGCGATCCGCACATAAGCTAAGGGCAGGCGCCGAATGAGCCGACCCAGCGCGGTGCCAACTTGCCGCTGCGCCGCGAAGGGCAGCAGTTCGATGCTTCGCAAGACGCTCAAACCGAGCCAGGTGGCCCAGTATTTGGGCTTCAACAGCGCTATGCGCATCGCGGCTGCCTGCACGCGTTCGCCGCTGGCGTTGGGCCGGCGGAGCATTTGGCCAAGGTACTCATAGATCGAGCGAACAATCCTTACGGAGCCTTTTTGAGATGGCGGCTTCTGAGCATTTGCGCGCTGGCCGGAGAATAGCTGCGTTACGCCATCGTTGCCAGTAAGTTTGAACCAGTTCGGTGCAGCGGGCGAGGCGGCAGCTATTTGTGCATCGCAGCATGCACCAGAACCCGCAGCGAGACGCCGGACTTTGGTCGCGGTGCAGACCCCCCAAAGCCAACGGATATTCGTGTTTAGCGGTGAATTGCTGTAACATCCGCGCCGGTTCGTGAATTTCTACTTGGTCCGTTTCTGGTCATCGCGCCGCTCCGGCGTCACTTTGACCACAACCCACAAAGCAGGTTTCTTCGATCCAGGTGGCTGGCATTCCGCTTTTAAACTTGGGCACGCGTGACCGGCCGATAGTTTCTTTAGTAGTAGGTATTCTTCACATGACGAAAATGTATGTTGGCAATCTCCCGTTCTCAATGGACGAGTCCGCGGTGCGCGCGCTGTTCGAAAAGCACGGCGCCGTTCAGTCGGTGGCGCTGATCAATGATCGCGACACCGGTCGGCCCCGTGGCTTCGGCTTCGTCGAAATGGCAAGCGCAGATGCTGCGCGCGCCATGCAGGCCTTGAATGGCCACGATGTCGACGGGCGTGCGCTGAAGGTAAATGAGGCGCAAGAGCGCACCGGCGGCGGTGGTGGCGGTGGCGGCGGTGGTGGTGGATCGCGCGGTCCGAAGCGCTGGTAACGGCGTCTCGTATTGAAGCGAGAACTGGGGCCGCAGCGATGCGGCCCCAGTCATTTGTGCGATCAGGGTTTACGCATAAGACGGCTTTGCCTATAATCGCGCCCCTCGGTGGGGACCGGTAATCCGGTCTCGCGCCACGAGCTTGAGTTTAAAGAGGGGGCCGATGGTCCCCTTTTTTGTTTTTGAGTGCCGGGGTCCAGAACAATGCGTGACGCCTTGATGCGCCTGTTGGAGCCGCCGATCGAGGCGCTCAACTATGAGTTGGTCGACATCGAGTTTGCGCAAGCAGGACGCGGTGGGGTGTTGAGGATTTTCATCGACCGCTGCGCGAAGGACTTAAGCCCAGGGATCACGGTCGACGATTGCGCGAATGTGAGTCATGCGGTGAGCCAGGTGCTCGAGACCCAAGATCCGATCAAGGGGCATTACACGCTGGAGGTTTCCTCGCCGGGATTCGATCGGATCCTGCGGACGCGGGCGCACTTCGAGCGTTTCGTCGGTGAGCGGATATTTGCCGAATTGAAGCTGCCCATCGAAGGCAGGCGCCGGTATGTAGGAGTGTTGAAGTCGATTGCGGACGACACAATAGTAGTTGAAGTCGACGGCAAGGCCCATGGCCTGCCGCTCGAGCGGATTCAGAAAGCGAGATTGCGGCCGGAGTGACGAGGAGTCTAAAAGGACCATGAACAAAGAAATTTTGATGGCGGTTGACGCGGTCTCCAATGAGAAGGGCGTCGACAAGGAAGTAATCTTCGACGCGCTCGAAGCGGCGCTCGCATCCGCGACCCGCAAGAAACACGGTGAAGAATGGGACGTGCGCGTGTCGATCAACCGCAAGACCGGCGGCTACGACACCTATCGCCGCTGGAAGGTGTTCACCGACGAATCGACGGAACTCGAAGTTCCCGAGCGCGAGCTGCGTCTGGATGACGCCCGCGACCTGGACAAGGACGTGGAGCCGGGCGGGTTCGTCGAAGAGGCCATGGAATCGGTGCCCTTCGGCCGCATCCTCGCGCAGACCGCGAAGCAGGTCATCGTGCAAAAGGTCCGCGAGGCGGAACGTGCCCAGGTCGTGGATGCCTATAAGGACCGTTCGGGCACGTTGGTCAGCGGCATCGTCAAGCGCGTGGACCGCAACGGCGTCTATGTGGATCTCGGCGCCAATGCGGAAGGGTTTATCGCGCGCGAGGAGATGATTCCACGCGAACCGGTGCGCTCGCAAGATCGAATCAAAGCATATCTGAAAGAGGTGCGCACCGAACCGCGCGGGCCGCAGTTGTTTTTATCGCGCACCGCACCAGAATTCCTGATTGAGTTGTTCAAGCTGGAAGTTCCGGAAGTGGGACAGGGCCTGATCAACATTCTCGCGGCCGCCCGCGACGCCGGCGTGCGCGCCAAGATAGCGGTGCGCAGCAACGATCCGCGGGTGGACCCCGTGGGCGCATGCGTGGGCATGCGCGGTTCGCGGGTGCAGGCGGTTTCCAACGAAATCGCCGGCGAGCGCGTCGACATCATTCCTTTCGACGACAACAATGCTCAATTCGTCATCAATGCGATGGCGCCGGCCGAAGTGACTTCGATCGTCGTGGATGAGGATTCGCATTCCATGGACATTGCGGTGTCGGAGGACAAGTTGTCGCAGGCTATCGGCCGGGGCGGCCAGAACATTCGTTTGGCCAGCGAGTTGACGGGCTGGGAACTCAACGTGATGAGCGAATCCCAGGCCGAAGCGAAGAGCGAGACCGAATCTCTAGCGCTACGCGAGACCTTCATGAAGCAGCTCGATGTCGATGCCGACGTCGCCAGCATTCTCGTTCAGGAGGGTTTTTCGACCATCGAAGAGATCGCTTACGTCCCCGCCAGCGAATTGAACGGCATCGAGGAGTTCGACGAGGAAATCGTCAAAGAGCTGCGGACGCGCGCCCGCGATGTACTGTTGACGCAGGCGATCGCCAGCGAGGAATCCATGGATGGCGGCGAGCCGGCGGCGGAACTGATCGAAATCACCGGTGAGCCGCTGGCCAAGACGCTGGCACGCAAGGGCGTTCGCAGCCGCGATGATCTGGCCGATCTCGCGGTCGATGAACTGGTCGAGATGGGCGGCATCGATGAAAAGAAAGCCGCCGAATTGATCATGGACGCCCGCAAGCACTGGTTCGCGGAAGAAGCTAAGGTTTAGGAGCACGTATGGCAGATGTTACCGTCGCACAATTCGCAGAAGTGCTGAAGGTTCCCGTCGATCGGCTGCTGCTGCAGCTCGATCAGGCCGGGATCAAAATCGACAGTGCAGAGGACATGATCAGTGAGGATGCCAAGCACGAATTGCTGACGCATCTGCGGCGCAGTCACGGTCGCGATGATGTGCAGGCCGATGCTGCCCCGCGCAAGATCACCTTGCGGCGTAAGTCGCAGTCGGAACTGAAGCTCGCAAGTCCGCAAGGACGCGCCCGTACCGTCAACGTCGAGGTCCGCAGCAAACGCACCTATGTGAAGCGCGAAGTACTCGAGGACCAGGCCCGCCACCAGCAGGAAGAAATCGACAAGTTGCGCGAGACCGAGGAGCAGGCCAAGGCGGCACTCGAGCGTGCGGAAACCGAGCGGCTCGACAAAGAGCGCCAGGACCGCGAGCGCCTCGAGGAAGAGAGCCGCCGGCGCAGCGATGAGGAGAACCGCAAGCGGACCGCGGAGGAGGAGGCGCGTCGCGTCGCCGAAGTTCAGGCGCGCGAAGTGGCCGAGCGCGACCGCAAGGCCGCCGCGGCCAAGCCCGGCAGCAAGGCGACCCGCGAAGTGGTGGATGACAAAGCCACCCGCTACGGCCGTCAGGAATTGCACATCGTCGGCGATGTGAGTTCACGGCATAAGAAGAAAAAATCCCGCGACGGCCGTCGCCGCTCCGTCGGCGGCGAGTCGGACGGCAAACATGGTTTCGAAATGCCGACGGCACGCGTGGTGCGCGAAGTGGCTATCGGTGAAGCCATGACAGTCGGCGACCTAGCCTCGAAAATGTCCGTGAAAGCGACCGAAGTCATCAAGATCATGATGAACATGGGCGTGATGGCCACGATCAATCAAATGATCGAGCAGGATACCGCAGTGCTGGTGGTCGAAGAGATGGGCCATACGGCGGTGTTGCGCAAGGAAAATATCATCGAGGACGACTTGCAGGGCGAGGCGGATTCCTCATTCGAAATATTGCCACGGCCGCCGGTGGTGACCGTGATGGGTCACGTCGATCATGGCAAGACGTCCCTGCTCGACTACATCCGCCGCACCAAGGTGGCGGCGGGCGAGGCCGGCGGTATCACTCAGCATATTGGCGCGTACCACGTGCAGACGGCCAAGGGCATGGTAACGTTCTTGGACACGCCGGGCCACGCTGCGTTTACTTCCATGCGCGCCCGCGGCGCGCAAGTCACCGACATCGTGATCTTGGTGGTGGGCGCCGATGATGGCGTCATGCCGCAGACCATCGAAGCGATTCAACATGCGCAGGCCGCCAAGGTGCCCATCGTCGTGGCACTCAACAAGATGGACAAGCCGGAGGCCGATGCGGAAAAAGTCAGACAAGAACTCACCAAGTATGGCGTCATACCCGAGGAGTGGGGCGGCGAGAATATTTTCGTGCCCGTATCGGCACGCACCGGCATGGGTGTCGATCAGCTGCTCGAGAGCATTTTGCTGCAGGCCGAAGTGCTCGAACTGAAGGCGCCGACGGCGGGGCTCGCGGCCGGATATGTCATCGAGTCAAGCCTGGAAAAGGGCCGTGGTGCGATCGCCACCGTGCTGGTGCTGCGAGGCACGCTGAAACTCGGTGATCCACTATTGATCGGCCAGGAATTCGGGCGCGTGCGGGCGCTGTTCGACGAGGCGGGTATGCCGGTGGAGTCGGCCGGCCCTTCCATCCCCGTGGTGGTCCTTGGCCTGTCGGGCGCGCCGAACGCAGGCGATGAATTGCTGGTGGTCGAGAGCGAACGCAAGGCGCGAGAAGTTGCGATGCACCGCCAGTCCAAGTCCCGCGACGTCAAGCTGGCCCAGAAGAGCGTCAACATGCAGGACGTGTTCTCCACCATGGGCGAGAGTAAAGCCGACCTGGTGCAGATCTTGATCAAGGGCGACGTTCAAGGCAGTGTCCAAGCTCTGCGTGAAACGCTCAATGGCCTGTCGACCAGCGAGGTCGCGGTCAATATCGTGGCTTCCGGCGTCGGCGGTCTGACCGAGTCAGACATCACTTTGGCTGCTGCGTCGAAGGCGCGGATCATCGCCTTCAACGTGCGCGGCGATGCTGCGGCGCGTGCCGCGATCAAGGATCACGGCGTAGATGTTCGCTATTACAGCATCATCTATGAGGCCATCGACGACATCCGGGCCGTGCTCACCGGTATGTTGTCGCCCGAGGTCAAGGAACAAATCGTCGGCCTGGCGGCGGTCCGCAGCGTATTCCGCTCGAGCAAGTTCGGGACCGTGGCGGGCTGCATGGTGATCGACGGCTACGTGCGCCGCAATTTCCCGATTCGCGTGCTGCGCAACAACGTCGTCATTTTCGAGGGCGCATTGGAATCCTTGAAGCGATTCAAGGACGACGTCACTGAAGTGCGCGCCGGCTCCGAGTGCGGTATCGGTGTCAAGAATTACAATGACGTGCAGGAGAACGACCAGATCGAATGTTACTCCCGAGTAGAAGTTGCACGAACTCTTTAACTCAATGTCGGACGGGGTCGCTTCGACCCCGTTAAATTCGGCGCGTAGCGCCTGAATTAGTATGCCCAAGGAAAATCCGCGCGCTCGACGTTTG
>JALYIW010000159.1 GCA_030775625.1 Pseudomonadota bacterium
GCTGAGAGGGAAACTCACATCGGTGTGAACGCGCGCAGACCCGCCTCCCACGACACGACCGGTTGATAGCCCAGGTGCGTGCGTGCCTTGGCGGTGTTGATGGTGAAGGGCTGCGCCGCCATGCGCACAGAGTTGCCGGGTCATCGGCGGGGACTAGTGGACGGACACGTGCAGGCTTTTCAAAGAACGCAGTCCGTTGACGATCTTGCGTTCGCAGGAAATGATCTCGAACCGCTTCACGCGCTTCGCCAACGCATTGAGCAAGGACTGTATCTCGAGCCGCGCGAGATGCATTCCCGCACAGGAGTGCACGCCGTAACCAAACCCTAGGTGATCGGCCACTTTACGGCGGATGTCGAATCGCTCCGGTTCCTGCCATTTGCGCTCATCGCGATTGGCGGAGGCGTACAGCAGCAACGCGCGCGATGCCTTCGGCAGCTTCACGCCTTCAATCTCGTGATCTTGGGCCACGTAACGGGTGAAGTAAGGAATAGGGGACTCCATGCGCACCGCTTCTTGAATCGCATTTGGAATCAAAGCCACGTCGGCACGAATCGCCTCCCACTGCGCCGGGTGCTGCGCGAGCAGCCAGATTGCGCTGCCCGTGGCGCTCACCGTGGTGTCGAGACTCGGCAACAGGTAATCGGCCAACATCATCGGGCCCTGTTCAGGCGCAATGTCGCCGCGTGCCGCGGCTTCGAAGATCTGCGCGCCCCAGCTGCCCGGAACGAGCTTCGAGGGTAACGCCGGATCAGTGATATAGGAGACAAACTCCTGGATCAGCTGGAAGCCATTGAGGGCACGCTGATTGGCGGGTCCGCCGCCGTCGAACCCCGCCGCTCCCCAAGCCGGCATTTTCTGGCGCCCCTCTTCGGGCACGCCGACCAGCCGCGAGACAATGGTCAGCGGTAGGTGCCAGGCGAGATCCGCGACGACATCGAAGGAACCCCGGGCCACGAGCGATTCCACCAACGATTCTGCCTCGGCCCCGATCTGGTCCGACAACTGACGCACCGCCCCCTGGCCGAGCGGCTTGCCGATCACCGCACGCAATTTATCGTGCAGGGGAGGATCGCTCGCCAGCGTGGTGCCGCGGGCTGATTGATTGACGGGTTCGAGCAACGCGACACCATGCGCCGAGGAGAAAATTTGCCAGTCGCGCAGCGACTCGCGTACGTCTTTGTAGCGGGTGATGCCGTACATGTCGTACTTTGTCAGCCATACCGCGGGCCCTAGATCACGCAGCTGCCGATAGAGTGGATAGGGGTTGAGGAGGGCCTCGTCGGTGTGCAAGTCGAGATCCGATTGCGGCCGGCGTGGCGGATGCTCGGGTTGCATCATTTGAGAACTACCTCTGTATTTCGCGATAATTTACCCTAGTTTTATCCTACTGACGAGAATTAATGAAATTAGGGCGGGTATGAACCCCGGGCGTCAATTCGTCGAGACCACGCTGACTTGCACGCCGGTATCGGCACGGCCCTTTTGCAAAAGCAGGGTGAGCGCCAGCGCGAATATGGCGGCGAGGACTACGCCGGGAATTGCGGCGGCTAGCACCGCGGAAGCGCCGTAGCCGGTGCTGAGTAGTGCTCCCGCCGTTATGGGCGCGGCAATGCCGCCCAATCGGCCCAGGGCTATGGTTGCGCCGACCCCGGTCCCTCGTACAACAATCGGATACGCCTGAGCGGCGCAGGCATAGAGAATCAGTTGACATGCCAGCATAAAAAAACCGACCAGTCCGCAGCCGAAGACTAGCGGTCCGAAGCTCCCAAAATAAGCAAGCGCCGCGAGCGACACCGCAAAGCCGAGATACATGAACACTATCAATATCCGTCGGTCGTATCGATCCGCCATCGTACCCGCCGTCACGGTGCCGAGCGTCGCCCCGATATGTAGTGCCATCGCGGCGGTTGCGCCCTCGGGCCGGCTCAGACCCTTTGCCACCATCAATGACGGCACCCAATTGAGAAGCAGGTAGACGACGAAAAGCGTGAAAATGCAACTCAACCAGAGCGCTAGCGTCGTCGCGGCACGGCCTTGTCCGAACAAGGTGGTGCCGATGGTGAGTGCACCGCGGCCATGGGGGACGCGTTGCGCGTTGCGGTAGCTTTCCGGCTCCGACAAAAAGATGGTCAGCATCAACGCGATTGCCAAGGGCCCGAGTCCGCCGATCCAAAAGATGATGCGCCAATTGAAACCGCTCGAACCGAGCGCGACGATGAGCGACAATACGGCAGCGCCAAGCGGTTGACCCGAATGGACTAAGCTAATGGTGCGCGCGCGGTGGTCGGGGTGGCTGATCTCGGATGCCAGTGCTATCAAAATTGGAAAGGCACCCCCTAAACCGGCTCCGGCAAGAAACCGCATCAGCACCAGCGGCTGGAATTCGCGAGTCGCTACGGTCGCCAACGAGAACAGACCAAGCGCGATCATTGATCCGATCAACACTACCTTGCGGCCTAATTGATCGGCGAGACGGCCGCCGATGGCGGCACCGACCATCATCCCGATCAGGCTGGCACTTAACGCGATGCCGATTTGATAGGGTGCCAGCGCGTAATCGAGTGCGAGCCTCGGCGCGGCCAGTGCCAACGCGATGTTGTCGGCTCCTTCGAACAAGGCCGCAATCATGCAGAGCATGATTGTCATTTTTCGATGGCTTTCCTCTGCTGCACTATCCATACGGCCGGGCCCTTTTTGTTATGTAGAGAGCATAGTGTACGTTCCCGCAGAACGACAAGGGTTTTTGCGTGCCATGAGAATTCGCGGTCGACTTTAAGGCCGCCGACGCGGGCACTTTCTTGGATGTCAAGCAGCGCCTGAGCATATGCTCAAGCGCCAGTTTCACTCGAATTATTGCCCGGGTGCGCGAGTTCGTAGGTGATTTGCCCGGCCGCTTGGATGGCCAGCATGGCGAGAGCCGATTTGTCGATAAGGGCGAATTGATCGTTGTTTGCCACCAGTTGCAATGCCCTCACTTCGGATCGGTCGGGGGAGCAAATGGGGACCGCCAGTGCGGAGGCCTCCGGCCTGATTTCACCGTTGGCTATGTGAAACCCCCTTTTTCGTATGGCCACCATGCCCTCGCGGAACGCCTGCCAGGTATCGCCCATACCGGCCGTGGATGCTTCAGGCACATTGGCATGGTAGATCGCCCGCAGCTTGCCGGTCGGCAGATTGGCAAGAATCACCTTTGATCCCGCACCCCGAAACAGTGGCATTCTGCGGCCGCGAACGTCGACTCCGCCCACCGGCCGCGCGCCGCCGATCTCTTGATGCGTGGTCCAAATTTCATTGCCGTATAACGTGGAGAGCATGACGTCGCATCGCACCCTCGAGGCGAGGTCACGTACCACCGGAACGGCAACCTGAAGCAAGGGGTCGGAATGGCGCACGATGTGGTCGAGCGCAATGATGCGATAGCCCAGTGAGTAACGTCCCCCTGCAATTCGCTGCACGAAGCCGGCCTCGGTGAGGTCTCGAAGGTATCTATAGCAGGTGGGCACTGCGTAACCGAGTGCCTCGCTCAGCGCCTCGGCAGTCCAAACCGGCTGCGGGATCGTGAAGGCATCGAGAACCCTCAATAGCCTTGCGGAGACGCCCCTTGCCAACGCCATCACGATCCCTCGCCTGCATTAATATCCAGCCATGATATATCGTAACGGGGTGCCGACCAACTCCTATGAGCCCTGGGCGGTTCCATCCCTATGGACGCCCAAGGTGCGCGGCACAGCGCGCCCTGCATCGTACATGGAGCGCGGGTGGCGGCCGCCGGCATATTTAAACCGCGACCCTGCGTTCTCAATAGATGATAGGTAAACGAAATGTCCAGATGCGTTTGCACTTGCAGGCCAAAAGATTCTCATATAAAAGGTGACGTGAAAATGCACGGCTTGAAAACAAAATGAAGGCTGCGGTGATCCAGGCGATGTGTTTAAGAACCTCATTACTGACGGTGTTGTCGGCGGGCGCTTTTTGGGCCGCACCCACCTTGGCGCATCATTCTTTCGCGATGTTCGACACAGCCAAAATCGTGACGTTGAAGGGTACGGTGAAGGACTATCAGTGGACCAACCCACATGTGTGGATCGACCTGATGGTGCTCAACCCCCAAACCAACGAGATGGAACTGTGGGGATTGGAGGGTTTGGCAACTTCGGGCATGTCTCGACGCGGCTGGAGTCGCAAAGCGATGAAGCCGGGCGATAAGGTCGAAATAGATATTCACCCCCTAAAGGCCGGGGGCAATGGCGGCGCCGTCGTCAAGGCGCGAGTGGGTGATACCGAAATCGGCGGTCCGGAAAAGGCGCCATAGCCGCGCGGGTTGGCGCGGGACCCCGAGGCTTACACCTAATCATCGACCTGATGGTGTCCCGCTGCGGCTATCGCACGCACGCCAAATGTAAGGCTTGACCAGGAAAATGCATTTCCTTAGTCTATATCGATTCTCCCCCTCCAATAGACAGAACAGCCTTCACCCGACTGATGACGGGGCGCGAACGCGCCCAGAGGAACATTGATGACCACCGCGACTAAAGACTACCGCAGCGTCTGGACCTACCTGATGCGGACGCCCTTTCGCCAGGATTATATCGAGGTCCGCGGGCTAAAGACCCGCTATGTCGAGGCAGGCCATCCGGGCTCGCCGGCAGTGATCTTTTTGCACGGCACGGCGGGCCATTGGGAGGCCTTTTGCGCGAACATCGGTGCTTACGCCCAACACTTTCATGTTTTCGCGTTCGACATGAAGGGGGCCGGATTTGCGGACAAGCCCGACGTCGATTATGAAATTGCGGACCTTGCGACTTTCACGAAGGACTTCATGGCGGCGGTCGGGGTGAAGAAAGCCAGCCTCGTCGGGGTTTCCCTCGGCGCCTGGACAGCGGCGCTGGTGGCCACCACCTATCCGCAAATCGTCGAGCGGATTGTGTTGGTCTCGCCGGTGGGCGTGGCGCGACTCAGCCCCAACGCGCCCGGACATGACGCTGAAAAAGAAACGGCCAAACGTTCGGAGATCGTCAAGGATACTTCTTGGGATAACACCCGAAAGATATTCAAAGGGCTGATATACAACGACGAGGACGTGCTTCCGGACTTTGTCGCGATACGTCAGGCGATCCACCGGCTGCCCAACGCGGTGCACGACATGGCGCACGTGTTCTCGATCGGCAAATCCGCAACTTACGATCGCGCCGCGCTCACCGATGAGGCACTGGCCGGATTGCAAACGCCGGCTTTGATTTTCGTGTCGGAGCATGACAACCCGTTTTTTCGCAAGGCGGCGCAAATCATCGCAGAGCTTGCGCCCAACGCTGTATTGGTTGAACTCAGCAACGTGGCGCATTGGGCACAATTCGAAGCCTCTGACCACTTCAATGAGGTGACGATCAAGTTCTTGAGCGAGAAGTAAGCGACCAGCATTCGGCATGAGCAATAGCATGCGTGTCAGCGAGATTCTCAAGGGCAAAGACGGTCATTGGCGCCTCGTCCCCGGCGAGCGCGCAATTCCGGTGCCGGGCGACGGCGAGGTGCTGATCCGGGTGCACTCCGCCGGTGTGAATGGCCACGACGTCCATCAGGTGCACGGCGGCGGCCATCCCATTGCGCCCGGCGAAACCGACCTGCCCGGCCTCGAGGTATCCGGGACGATAGTTGCCGTGGCCGGCCGAGTCGAGCGCTGGAAACCAGGGGACGCGGTGTGTGCCCTACTGCGCGGCGGCGGCTATGCGGAATATGCAGTTGCGACCGCGCCGCTATGTCTCCCCCTGCCGGAGGGGGTGGGGCTGGCCGAGGCCGCCTCACTCCCCGAGGCCCTGTTCACGGTCTGGAGCAACGTGATCGTCGATGCCGGCCTGCTGCCGGGGGAAACATTCCTGATGAATGGCGGTACGAGCGGCATCGGGGTCACGGCGATCCAGTTGCTCTCGGCAATGGGGCATACGGTCTATGCCACCGCGCGAGGGCCAGACAAGGTTGCGCTGTGCCGCAGGCTGGGCGCGGCCCGTGCCATCGACTACGACACGGAGGATTTCGTCCAGGTGCTGACCGAGGAGACGGGCGGGCGCGGCGTCGACGTCATACTCGACATTGTTGGCGGTGACTACCTGGATCGGGACCTTAAGATCGCGGCCCACGGCGCCCGGCTGGTCTTCATAGGCGCCGCGCGCGGGTTCGAAGCCAAGATCGACATCCGCAAGTTGATGTATCGTCAGGCGCGAGTAAGCGGCAGCTTGCTGCGTCCACGTCCTCTGGCGTTCAAGCGCGCGGTCGCCGAAGCGCTGGAAGCGCGCGCGTGGCCGCTGATCGCCCGGGGCAGGTTCAAGCCGGTCATCGATCGCAGCTTTACGCTCGCGGCCGCCGGCGAGGCCCTCGCGCTTCTGGAGAATCGGCAGCACGTCGGCAAGGTTATTTTGAGCATCGCCGGGTGACGGCGTAGCCGAACACCGCTTTACGGATAAAAATGCATTTTTTATTCACTTGTCGATGCTAGTCTAAAAGCAGCCTTGGAGGAGGAGCGCAATGGAGTCCAATCGAGAGCTGGCTGGTGAAGACCCGGACACGGGGACGGCTTACGGCCATGTCGCGGGGCAACCCGATCATTTCCTTGCCGCCGTCGGCCGCGGAACACCCTGCGGTGAATTCATGCGTCGCTACTGGCATCCCGTAGCGCTTTCGAGCGATGCGACGACGAAGCCCATGAACATTCGGATTCTCGGCGAGGATTTGATCCTTTTTAGAAACGGCCGCGGTGAGCCGGGCCTGCTATATCCGCGTTGCGTGCATCGCGGCACGTCGCTCTACTTTGGCAAGTGTGAGGAGGACGGGATTCGCTGCTGCTATCACGGGTGGAAATTTGCGGTGGACGGCACATGTCTCGATCAGCCGTGCGAGCCGCCCCGACAACAGTATCCGCAATCAACGCGCCAGCCGTGGTATCCGGTGCAAGAGCAGTATGGCCTGATCTGGGCCTACATGGGTCCACCGGAGAAGAAGCCGTTACTGCAGAAGTACGACATTTTTGAGAATCTCGCCGAAGATGAGTATGTGGATGCGAATGACCTGGGCCGCACGACCGGCGGCTTCGGGAAGCGCTTTATAGCGCCGTGCAATTGGTTGCAGCATCACGAGAATGTGTTGGACCCGGCACACGTACAGATTTTGCACATTAAATTCAGCGGGGTTCAGTTTACCTCTAACGTACCCGTCATAAATGACCCCTGGGTGTTCGAGACCATGCCTGACGGCGTCCGGCAGCTGAGCGGCGGAACGTTCGCCGACGGACGGCATGTCGAACGTACGTTTCAGTGTCGCTTTCCCACCGAGAAGCGCATGGCGGATCCGTGGATGGCGCCCGGACCGCTCACTTCGATCGGCTTCACAGTGCCGGTCGATGATACCCATTATTTCGTGCTGACCCTCATCAAGCAGCGCCGGGGTAAAGAGAGTTACACGTTTGCCGCGCTCGGCGGCAAGCGCTGGGATCAATTGACGGACGAACAGCGGCGCGATATGCCGGGCGACTACGAGGCGCAGACCGGGCAGGGTGCCATTACCTTGCATTCCGAAGAGCACCTCGTCGTGTCGGACCGCGGCGTGGTCCTGCTGCGTCGAGCGCTGCGCAAGCAGATCGAACGCGTGCTGGCGGGTGAGGATCCCGCAGGGGTGATATTCGATCCGCAGGACCAAGTGCTTCGCGTCGAGGGCGGCAATATATTCACCGTACCGGTTCCTGCGGGAAGCGAATCGTGAGCGATAAGGTCTCCCAAAGTGTGACGGTGGCCGCCTATGAGCGGTTGCGACGGGACTTGATAACCGGCGTGCTGCCTCCCGGCAGCCGTCTGAAAATTAGCGACCTATGTCAATCCACTGCCATTAATCTAAGTGCCATCCGCGAAGCTTTGTCGAAACTGAGCGCGGAAGGCCTGGTCATCGCGCTACCGCAACGCGGTTTCCGCGCCGCACCGGTCTCGCCCACGGACCTCATGGAATTGACGCGCGCCCGCATCGAAATCGAAACAGTGTGCCTGCGCAGCTCGCTGCAGCTCGGCGATGTCGATTGGGAATCCGCCGTGGTCGCCGCCTCGCACGCCATGGACCGCACGCCGCCCGTATCCCCGGTCAGTCACCCAGCCGTGTACGCGCGCTGGTGCGAGGTGCACGAACGATTTCACCGCGCACTGTGTTCGGCCTGCGATAATTCAAGATTGCTGCGAATACGCGACATGCTGTACGTGGAAAGCGAACGCTATCGCTACCTCGCAACGCGTTTCGCGGGCTCGCGGCGCGCCGCCACCGAAGAGCATCACGCGCTGGTCGAAGCCGCGCTCGCGCGCGACGGTGATCGACTGGCGAAAATCATCACGGCACATTTCGAGATCACGACTGCCGACTTGCTGAATTCCCTCAAACGGATCGTGGTCGAGGATGGTGCTGACCTCGGGGATGCCGATCTGCCGGCGGCCCTTGCCCGATGAGCGCCGGTGGGGCGTCCCCGGCCATGGGTGCGGTGAAAAATGTCATGAATGATCTTACCCTTTACCACTGCCCGCTTACTTGCGCGCGCGTCACCATGACCGCCCTGGAAGAGGCGGGTGCCCAGTATGACGACCAGTTGATCAATGTCATGAAGGGTGAACAGAAAGGCCCCGACTATCTCGCCATCAATCCCAGCGGCAAAGTGCCGACACTCAAGGTTGGGGCGCGCATTCTTACAGAGAATGCGGCCATCCTGCTGTACCTTGATGCGCGCTTTCCCGATGCTGCGCTGCTGCCCGCCGGACCTGCTTTGCTGGACCGCGCCGCGGGCTGGTCCGATCTGGTGTGGTGTTCCTCGACACTGCATCCGATCGCCCGGCAGATCCGTGCGCCGTTTCATTACACGGTGGGCAATATTGAAGAGGTCAAGGCCAAAGGCGTAGAAGCGATCCAATTGCTGCTGCCACGCCTGGAACGGCGCTTTGCGGCGGGCGAATGGTGGTATGGGCCGCAGTGGTCGATCATCGATGTCTATCTGTCTTGGGTGTGCGCCACTGCCAGCCCGGGGTTCGACGTGCCAGCCTACCCGGCAGTTGCCGCGCATACCGGACGCGTCCGCGCACGGCCAAGCTTTCAACGCATGCTGGAACGTGAAGGGGCGGCGATGCGGGCGTCAGGCATGCAGCTGCCGCCTGGCGTAGCGCGTTAGCGCCGCCTACCCCGAAACGAAATTCCAAGGCAAAGCCGCGCAGCGCGCTCCGGAATGCCATAATCACCCGCGGACTTGGTCCAAACAAGCACGTATATATCACTGGATGAGACTCTGAACAAAATGCGGAATTTTTTATTCGCTTGCGTAACAAGAGATTCTCATATAAAAAGACGGGTCTCGGCGTCAATAAGCAGGAAATAATCTACGCGCACACCCCTTGGGGTGGGGGGGTCTTGCGTCGACGGTGATGTGGCGGGTGCACTTGGCCATCCCCAGATGAACACGTAAATCTTCGATGGGAGTTCAGTTGGCAGCGACGACGATGTCACGTGAGGCGGGTTTCCTTCAAGGCATAAGCTTGGTCCTGCCCGTCACACTGTCCGTCATGGGTATCGCGGCCTTCACTGCCACCGTGGCAATGATGCAGGATCATTTCAGTTACCTCGCGCACGGGGAGTACCTGGTTGGTCTGCTGCAGACCATGCCCGCATTTTGGATCGTGGTGTTTTCGCCGATCGCCGGCTGGCTTGCCGACCGCTACGGCCGCCGGCCGAATTTAATCCTCGCAATGCTGATACATACTGTCGCGGGCGTCATGCCTTACTTTTTAGAGAACATGGGGTTGATCCTGACGACACGCTGCTTTGTCGGCATCAGCGAATCCATGATCCTAATATGCACCAGCACACTGCTGTGCGATTACTTCCACAACAAGGAACGCAACCGCTGGCTCGCCGCCCAGACTGGCGCGGCCACGTTGTCGTCGCTGCTGATCATCTGGATTGGCGGCGTGCTGGGTGCGAAATTCGGATGGCATGGCCCATTCCTGCTCTACCTTTCCAGTTTGCCTCTGGTGGCCGCGGTGCTCGCCTTCACCTGGGAGCCGGCGCGCGACAGTGCGCAAGTGGGGGAAGAGTCGGATGCGAACGTGCGATACCATACTCTGCCATGGGCGCGGCTTTTGGGCATCGCCGCGATCAGCGTGTTGGGCTCAATCAGTTTTTATACCACCATCACGCAGAACGCCATCGCGCTGAAGATTTTGGGGGTTACCGCACCGAAACTCGTCGGCCAGTTCTCGGCATTCGCCAGCATTGGAGTCGCAATCGGCAGCATCGTATTCTCCGCCGTCGGCCGCCTCGGCATCGGTGGGCTCTTGAGCATCGAATTCCTGCTGATCGGGGTCGGCTTTACAGGAATGGGCAATTCCGCCACGCCGATGTATTACGCGCTGGCCGCCAACATACAGCAAATAGGCTGCGGCATGATGTTGCCCACGCTGCTGGTGTGGGCCACGCGCGGGCTTTCTCATGAGATCCGCGCTCGCGGGATCGGCCTATGGCAGGGCTCGTTCAGCATCGGTTTATTCGTCAGTGCCGGGTTACTCACGTATCTCGCCAGGCAGTTCGGCGGATTGTTCAGTGCCTTCGAAGCGTTCGGCAAGATCTCCGTAGCCGCTGCACTGTTCACCGTGGTCGCTCACTTCGGATTTGCACGCCGCCGGGTGTTCAATCGAAGCCAACCGGGAAGCGTTTTTGCTTTATTGCACGAGAAATCTAAGGGGAAAGAAACGCAATGAACACTGCACAGACCGTCATTCGCCGCGATAACGAAGCCGCAGAGCGGCCGGCGAGCCTTGTCGCGCGCGCCAAGTCGCTGGCTCCCTGGCTAGCGCAGAGGTCAGCCCAGATAAACCAAGATCGAATGGCTTCGAAGGAGGTCGTGGAAGCGTTTCGCGAAGCCGGCTTTTTGAGCTACCTGCGCCCCAAGATGTTCGGCGGCCAAGAGGGCGACTATGGGGTGTTCGTCCAGGTGCTGGACGAATTGGCTCAAGGCTGCACCTCTAGCGCCTGGGTTTGCAGCGTGCTTGGGGAGCACGCCTGGTTCATCTCCTGCTTTCCCGAGCAAGCGCAGATCGACGTGTGGGGGCAGGACAACAACGCCTGTGCGGCGGCCAGTTTCATGCCGCGGCCCGTCACGGCGGTGAGCGGAGGCTATCAGGTTGCAGGTACATGGTCCTTCGCGAGCGGATGTGATCACGCGCAGTGGTTCCTCTTGGGAGGAATCGGTCAGCAACCCATGATGATGCTGGTGCCGGCCAGCGATGTGCAGATAATCGATGACTGGAACGTGCTGGGGCTTCGCGGAACCGGCAGCAAGAGTGTCCGCTTGCGCGACGCGTTCGTGCCGGCTCACCGCACATTGGCGTATCAGGACTTGATGGCCGGCACTTCACCGGGAGCCAAGGTGCACCCGGACTACTATTTGTGCAGAACGCCGCAACAATTACTGGCCCCTTATAGTTTACCCGCGGTTCTGCTTGGGGCGACCCAAAAAGCGCTCGACGTATTCGCGGGCTCGATTCGAGACCGTAAATTGCCCACTGGTCAATTGATTGCTGAACAACCGGCAATGCAAATGGCGGCGGCCGAGGCCGCTGCGGAGATCGATATGATTCGCGCCATGATCCGTCACCAAGTCCGAACAGGGGTTGCGGATATGCGCGCTAGCCGGCCGGTAGACCTACAGAAATCGCTCGACGGGCGCAGGGACTTCACGCATCTGGCACATCGTATGGTCGCGGTGGTGCTCAAACTTTGCGCGATGAGCGGTTCACGTTGGGTATTCGACGGCGATCCATTGCAGACCATTCTGCGCGATGTCATCACCGGTTCGTCGCATCGAGGCGGTTCTTGGGATGGCTTGCTCGGCAGCGGTCGCGCAGTGTTTGGGTTGCCGCCGCTATCGACCTTTTGAACGCCACCCATGCTCTGCGCTGCGCCGACGCATGATGACGGCAACCGCGACCCGGCAGTGACCTGGTACGGAATGTTAGAATTTACTCAATGTAATTTGAACTTAAAGAGTGGAGAAATAAATGACGTTTTGGACTGATACCTTGGGAATGGCCTTTGAAATTAAATTCGTCGACGCCGGTGGTACGCGTACGCGGACCCTGATCGCTGGCAAGGGCGAACCTATCGTTTTCTTGCATGGGATCAGCGGGCATCTCGAGGCGTACGTGGGGTCTGCACGTGCTTTTGTCGATGCCGGTTTTCAGGTGCACCTGATAGATCAGATCGGCCAAGGCTATACGGACAAGCTCACCGAACCGATGACCGCTAAAATCATGGCCGACCACGTGATTCGCTATATGGATGCAGTCGGATTGCCAAAGGCACACTTAGCGGGGCTGTCTTTGGGGGGATGGACTGCCGCCTGGGTCGCGGCTCACTACCCTGAGAGAGTGATTTCGACGCAGCTGCTCTCGGCCGCCGGCGACCCGGAATCCAAACCGGCGAAGGACCCAAAAATCGGAGAATGGCTGCGTAAAAGCACGCGGGACGGCGTGTTGGGAGATTGGGAGGCGACAAAAAAACGCTTATTGACGGTGGTGACGGATGCCACAAAGCTCACCGACGAATTGGTCGACGTAAGGCACGCAATATACAAACAACCCTCTTTCATTGCGGGTTTGGACAATTTGCTGGGAATGACTTCGCCGGAGACGTTCATCCCTTGGGCGTTGACCAAAGAAGTACTGGGAAAGATTCAATGCGAAGTGTTGGTTATCTGGGGTGAGAACGATTTTGCGATGGGCGATGGTCCGAAGTTTCTCGTGGAAGGCATCAAGAAGGTGAAGTTGGTGACCTTCGCCGGAAACGGCCACTGGCCGCAATTTGAAAGACCGGCAGAGTATGCCCAAGTCGCGATCGCCTTCTTAAAAGGCGGTCTGGCCAACGTCAAGGTTTCGCAAATGTAGGCGAAGCACGTATCTGCCGCGAAGAGGCTTCGCGATCGAGATTCGCGGTATGGTTCGGCGTCACTATTGAAGTAAATTGCGAAGTGATGGCGACAGGAGACATGACGGACAAAGGCGTATCGGCGCGATTGCTGCGCGTGCTGGACCTGTTCACGATCGAAACGCCCAGTTGGAGTGCCGAGTCTCTCAGCGAGACGTTGGGATATGCGCTACCAACGTCCTATCGATATTTACGCGACCTAACGGACGCAGGGTTCGTACAGCGCATCGCGGGGGGGCGATATTCTTTAGGTTACCGCATCATTGCGATGGACTACATCGTGCGTCATTCCGACCCGATTTTACAAATCGCTGTTCCGGCATTGAGAGAACTGGCCGCTCGGGTGCGCTGCGATGCGATGCTGTCGACACTGTATGGGCAGGAGATCTGGACCACCCATCATGAGGTCGGTGGGGCACGACCGGTTGCCGGTGCAGACGCCAGAGGCCGTCGGCGGCCGCTGTTTCGCGGCGCCTCGTCCAAGGCGATCCTGGCAAACATTCCTACACCGCGATTGCGGGTTCTTTATGAGACGGACCCCGCCGAAGCGCAGGCGGCCGGTCTGGGGGATTCTTGGAAACAGTTCCGAGCCAACTTGAGCCTTATTCGAAAAAGAGGCTATCAAATCTCCATTGGAGAAATTCGTCCGGAAACGAATTCTTTGGCGGTGGCTATTTGCTCACCCGATCGATCCGAAGTACGCGCCATCCAGCTCGTTGCCACTGCGGAGCATTTTGCTCTCCTTGACAAGGATGCTCTGTCCCAGCTGGTCATGCAGGCAGCGGCAAAAATCACTTCGTCTCTACCGCGCTCCGAAATCTAGTGCGACACGAACGCCGCATGAGATAAGTTTGAGCATTGGGCATTGCATCTCATTTGGTGCGCACCGCGATCAAGCGCAAGGAACTGAAGCCAGCGGCCACCAAGGCGATGATGGAAGCAGAACCGAGCGCGATGGTGCTGCCATGGGAGACCGACGCTTTGAGGCACGCAGCCGCCCCCACCGCCCCTGCGGTCGAGCCTAAGGAACGGGCCATGCTGAGCATTCCGCTGGCCGCCCCACTGCGGCTGCGCGGCGCCGCGCTCAACAGAGCGCGATTGTTGGGGGCCTGGAACAATGCGAAGCCGAGGCCGCATACCAGCATGCGCCAAGCAATGTCGAGTCTCGTTGCGGCTAGCGGTATCAGGGCCAATAAGGCCATACCTATGCCGAATATCACCATCCCAAGAGTGGCCATGGATCCGGCGCTGTAGCGATCCGCAAAGCGGCCAGCGAATGGCGCCACCGCCACAATCATGAGGGGCCAGGGAGTGAGGAGCAGGCCGGTCTGGATGACCGAATAACCTAGGCGGACTTGAAAATCAAAGGGCAGCGACACGAACGCCAGGCTCTGGGCGATGAAGCAACAGATTGAGGTTCCGACCGACAACCGAAATATTCGATTGCGCATCAGATCGAGTGGCAGAAGAGGCAGATGCTCAGTCAGCTCACGTTTCACCAACAGAGCGCCGGCGACCAGTCCGGCCGCCACCGCGGGCCCTGCGGCCCAGGCGTCATGTCCTGAAACGAATGCCTGCGCGCCGGTGATCAAGAACCCAAAGGTCGACACGTTGAGCAAAGCGCTTCCCAAGTTAAGGCGTCGGGGAGCGGACTCAGATGGCGGCAACACACACCAACCTAGAAAAAGCGCCGCAAGTGACAGCGGCACTTCGCAGCCGAACAACCACCGCCAATCCCCGAACGCGAGGATCGATGCGGCCCATGTGGGACCCGCCGCGGCGGATATGGCGATGACCATTGCGTTCATGCCCAGTGCCCGACCGAGCATCGCATGGGGATAAGTAAACCGCACCAATGCGCCGCTGACACTCAATACGGCCGAAGCACCCAATCCTTGCACAATGCGCGACACGCTGAGCGTCAACAACGAATGTGAGGACGCGGCTGCCACAGCGCCCAAGGAGAAAATGCATAAGCCGACGAGCGACACCCGCCGATATCCGACGATCTCGCCCAAGGACGCGAATGGCAGGAGGGTGGCGATCACCGCGATCTGGTAAGCAATGATGACCCAAACGGATGCAGCCGCGCTCACGTGCAAGTCGCGTGCGATGGTGGGCAATGCAATATTGCCGATGGTCGCATCCAGCACCGATATAACGGTGGCTAAAGCGATTGCGACAAATGCCCAATGGCGCTGAGGAACCGGCAACCCGTCGGTGACGGTCGCGCTGGCCGCCACGCTCAAGCCGAGCGGCTCTTTCGCGGAAATCCTGACTGCACCGAGACCCTGCTTTCGCTCCGCGCAGAGCATTCCTGGGGACTGAACACGAATTGCGGTTCCCGAATCAACTTGAGAATATTCACGATTTTACGAAGAGCCCATGGCATATATTTGTCAATATTGTACAATTTTAACAACTTTTTGCCAAACATCTCACGGCGGCATTTGGGGATGGGAATTCACCGTGGGAAGCGCCGAGCGCTGTTATTGAGAGACGCATGCAATATAGCAATTTGGGGCTGGGGGGCTCGCTGGTGTCCGAGGTGGGGCTCGGATGCATGGGCATGTCCGATTTTTACGGGCCGGCAGATCGGACCACGAGCATCGCAACCCTCCACGCCGCGCTCGATGCGGGCATCACGCTGCTCGATACGGGTGATTTCTATGGCATGGGCCATAACGAAATGCTGCTTGCAGAGGCTCTCAAAGGCCGGCGCGACAAGGTTTTCCTGGGGGTTAAATTTGGTCCGCTGCGGGGTCCGGAAGGCGGCTGGTACGGCATGGGCACCACGCCGCCATTGGTCAAGACCTTCCTCAACTACAGCCTGAAACGACTGGGAACGGACTACATCGACCTGTATCAACCGGCGCGCTTGGATCCTCGGATCCCCATCGAGGAAACGGTGGGCGCGATCGCCGAGATGGTCAAAGCAGGCTTCGTCCGCCATATCGGTTTGTCGGAGGTGGGCCCGGAAACCATCCGCAAAGCGCATGCCATCCACCCGATTTGCGCCGTCCAACTGGAATACTCACTCATAGAACGAGGCATCGAAAGACAATTACTGGCGACATGCAGGGAACTCGGGATCGCGATTACTGTTTACGGAGTGCTCTCACGCGGCTTGCTCAGCGGCAAGATCCGCACGGTACCGAGCGATGGCCGTGCAATGATGCCGCGATTCCACGACGCCAACTTGAGCCAAAACTTGCGCATCGTCGATGCAATCGCGACCATTGGCGCTAAAAGAGGCGCGACTTGCGCGCAGATTGCGATGGCGTGGGTGAAATCGCGCGGCAACGATATTTTCCCACTCATCGGCGCCCGCACCCGCGATCAACTCAACGAATCGCTCGGCGCGATGGATCTGCTCCTCACGGCAGAGGACCTCGCTCTCATCGAAGCGGCCGCGCCCGTCGGCGCCGCGGCGGGTACCCGCTACGACTCCCGGCAGATGGCCATGCTGGACAGCGAGCGCTAACGCCGGCCTTCAGCGATATGAGATTTCATCACCAATGGCTTCGATCACGAGCTCGCGAAACCAGCGATGGGCCGGATCGGCGTCGAAGCGGCGATTCCAGCCGAGGCACATCTCCACACGAGCGCGCGGCACACCCTCCTCCAATACATGCAAGGGCAGGAATTGCTGGAATATCGCAAGCAGCCGCCGCGGGACGATCGTCACCGCGTCCGCCGACATGGCGAGCAATGGAAGAGCGCTGAAATGTTGAACGACGGCAATCGTCTTAGCAGCCGGTCCTCCCGATAACAGGCCGGCCACTGCACGCAGCGATGTTCGCGATTCGCGCATCGAAAACACCACATGTGGCTCAGCATCGATATCCTCGCGAGTGGGCGCAATCATTTGAGCCAGTCGGTGCGAGGACGACACCACAGCGACAAATTCATCGTGGAACAGCGACAGTAAGCTGTCTCCTGCGTCGGCGTAGGCCTGTAGGACGGCGCGCGGAGCCATGCGGAAATCCACGTTTTGCGAATCATCCATTGCCGATTCAGACGCACCGTCCGTGAAGGTTAGCGAGATCCCAGGCGCCTTTTCCCTCAACAGGGGCGCCACCGCGGGCACGAGCAACAGCGGGCCATAGTCCGCGGAGGAGATCACAAAGTTGCGTTCAGCGGCGCGCGGGTCAAATACTGCGGCCCGCCATATTGATTCGATTCCGCGGCACAGATCATTCACAGGTTCGACCAAGACGCACGCATGAGGTGTCAATGCCATCGAGCGCCCTACTCGTACCAATAGAGGATCGTGAAGAGTTTCACGTAGCTGGGCGAGCCCCTTGCTCGCGGCAGGCTGAGACAGACCCAAACGCTGGGCCGCTCGCGAGACACTTCGTTCCCGCAGCAGAGCCTGTAATAGCGGCAAGAGATTTAGATTAACCGCCCGTAATGACATACACATTGAGAATAATTCCAAAGCAATTCTGCGATGGAGCTATTGCGCAATGCGGAGCGCAGCCGTGCCGCACCGCACCATGCTTTGCCAAGGGACTGGGATTGTTCAGCGAACATCACAATAATTGCTCATTATTCGCACACACAGATAATGAGTCGTTGAAAAATTGGTTTATATAAGCAGATTTTCCATGTTAGCATGCCTCAAGAAATAGGCAGCCGCGTTCAGAAGAGCGGCGCGAGAAAAGATCGGTAAATCCGGGGGTGTGTTAATGAAACAGCTATTTTTGGCGATTGCTTGTGCCGTTACGTCTCTAATCAGCTTCAACCAAACAGCCATCGCCGATCAAGCAGGCGTGTCGGCTGGCTCCGGAAATCTCGAGGAGATAGTGGTAACCGCCGAGCGGCGCTCCCAAGATCTTCAACGAGTCGCAGTGCCGATTTCCGTCGTGAGCGGCAACGCTATGGAATCACATGGCATCGTCGCAGCCAACGATCTCAACAAGTTGGTGCCTGGTTTGGGTATCAGCCTCAATGGTGCCTACCCGCAATTGTATTTGCGCGGCCTAGGGACGTTCGGCAATGTGGTCAATGATTCATCCGTGCTGCCGTCGATAGATGGGGTTCCCTTGGCGACCGGTGCGGCACTGCAAGGGGCTTTTTACGACTTGCAGCGCGTCGAAGTGCTCAAGGGCCCGCAGGGAACGCTTTACGGTCTGAGCTCCGCCGCGGGAGCGATCAACGTTATTTCCAATACCCCGACTCACATTGCCGGCGGTGAGGTGGATATTGACGCGGGCAATTACAATTATTTTAAATTCGACGGTGCCGTGAACCTCCCCGCCAGCGATGTCTTGGCCTTTCGTGCCGCGACGCAAATTGTAAATCGCACTGGTTATCTCAGTGATGGTGGCGACGATGATCACCACCAATCCCTGCGGTTGTCTGGCTTATACACTCCAAGCGATGCCTTGTCGGTGCTGTTGGTGGCCGACGGCACGCATATTAAGTCGCGTGTGGGTACTTACGTTTGTTTCCCTCTGGTTCAGCCCTCCAATCCGTGGCTAGGCCCCGCGTCCCCTCAGTGCAATGCGCGGCTCGCTCCTTACGCGGTGCCGCAGCTCACTCCGAAGGATGTCAACGATGTAAACTCGTGGGGAGTGCACGCGGAAATCAATTGGGACGTGGGCTTCGGCACTCTGACTCTTCTTCCGGCGTATCGGAAAGTCGAAACCAACGAAGTCTACGAGCCGGGATTTCTCCTGGCAGATACCAGCAAGGCTGAACAAAGCAGCTTTGAGGCTCGCTTGGCATCGAAAGGGGAAGGCCCCAATAACTGGTTGGCCGGTGCCTATTATTTCCGGGGCGCCCAGGACCTACTGAATAATACGGTGACTACCGTCAATTTCGTGCGGGGAAATCCCAGCACGCTGCCACAACAGTTCGGTTTCGACCTCTATACAAAGACGTACGCTGCATTTGCAACGGACACCCTCAGCTTGACGCACAACTTTCGATTGATCGGCGGCGTTCGCTACACCGACATCAAGCGTGATGGAGAAGGAGTCGAGCTATTGCCGTCGGTCGCGGCGTTTTCGGGTTCGACCTCTGACAGGAATGTCACGGGCAAGCTAGGTGTGGAATGGGATGTCGCCCCTCGGTCGCTGGTGTACGCGACGGTGGCCAACGCGGAGCGCCCAGGGGGAATCAATGCAGATTCAGCACCCAATACCTATGCGCCTGAGAAGTTGACCGCCTACACCGTGGGCTCGAAGAATGTGTTCTTTGATGGCCGACTAAGAGTAAATGCCGAAGTGTATTACTGGAACGATAAGAATCACCAGGAAAACGAATTGAGCGCGCGAAATATTGGCGGACTCACGCTGAAAGTCGCAAATATCGACAAGGTGGAAATCAAAGGCATAGACCTCGACATGGAGTTCTACGCAACCCCCGACGACGTTCTTGCCCTGAGTGT
>JALYIW010000160.1 GCA_030775625.1 Pseudomonadota bacterium
ATAGCAAGGCGGTGCTTGCTTTTCGGCTTATCAATTGACAAGCGCGGGTCCAATCGGCAAGCTACGCGGCTCTTTTGAGGCCCGATTTGGGCCTTAGTTTTCTCAAGGAGTCTGCGCTTGGCGAATACCAAATCTGCTGAAAAAGCTGCCCGACAGTCGACCGCGCATCGCGCCCGCAACGACGGGTTGACCTCGCAGCTGCGCAGTGCCATCCGCAAGGCCACGCTTGCATTGAAGGAAGGCAAGCACGAGGAGGCTGCCTCTGCACTCGCCGCGGCGACTCCGGTCATTGATAGCATGGTCAATAAGGGAATCATTCACCGCAATAAGGCCGCTCGTCATAAGAGCCGTCTCACCAAGCAGGTTCGCGCCCTGGCGAAATAGCCACAGGCCGACCAACCCGGCGATCCGATCGATAAAATCGAGGGAATCGAAAAAACCGGCTACGCGCGGTTTTTTATTGCTTACGCGCCGCCTAAGTCCCACGGGCAACTACCGCAACTCGCGGATGCTCTTCTAAGTACCTCATCACCGCTTGCTTCAATTCTGCGGTGCCCGCACCGCTCGCCCCGGAAATCAAAAACACCGGGCCCTTCCAGCGCAATCGGCGAACGATGTCCTTGGCGCGTCGCTGTGCTTGCGCAGGATCGAGGAGATCGATTTTGTTGATCAGCAGCCAACGATCTTTGGTGGCGAGATCCGCCGCAAATTTTTTCAGCTCCGCGACGATGGTGCGGGCATCCCTGACCGGATCGGCGCTCGGGTCAGCGGGTTCGATGTCGATCAAATGCAGCAACAACCGCGTGCGCTGCAGATGCTTCAAGAAGCGGATACCCAGACCGGCGCCGTCGGCCGCACCCTCGATCAAACCAGGGATGTCCG
Organism: Pseudomonadota bacterium; assembly: GCA_030775625.1. Classification (GTDB taxonomy): domain Bacteria; phylum Pseudomonadota; class Gammaproteobacteria; order Steroidobacterales; family Steroidobacteraceae; genus Bog-1198. Next base: position 883 of record JALYIW010000160.1, read on the forward strand.
CCATCACGAAGCTGCGCCCGAGACCCGCGGTGACCACGCCGAGATTCGGGTACAAGGTGGTGAAGGGATAATCCGCCACTTTCGGCCGCGCCGAGGAGACCGCGCGAATCAATGTCGATTTACCGGCGTTGGGCAAACCCAGCAGCCCGACGTCGGCGATGAGTTTCAGCTCGAGCAGCAAATCGCGCTTCTCGCCCGGCAAACCCAAGCCCGATTTTCGTGGTGTACGGTTGGTGCTCGATTTGAAACGCGTGTTGCCCCATCCGCCCTTCCCGCCCTTCGCCACCAGAATGGTCTGGCCTTCAACGGTAAGATCGGCCAATTGCTCGCCGGTGTCCTTGTCGGAAATCACCGTACCGACGGGAATCGAGACATGGACGTCCGCTCCGCCATGGCCGGTGCAATCATTGCCGCTGCCGCTTTCACCATTTTGACCTTTATACGTTCGCGAAATGCGAAAATCGGCCAAGGTATTCATGCCCTCGACGGCCCTCAAGTACACGCTGCCGCCATCGCCGCCATCGCCACCATTCGGACCGCCGAAGGCAACGAACTTCTCGCGGCGGAAACTGACGCAGCCGCGGCCGCCGTTGCCGGCCTGCACTTTGAGCTTGGCTTCGTCGACGAATTTCATGGATTGACTCGACTGAATCAGCGCCTAACGCGCCAAACAAAAAAGGGGCAGGTCGCCCTACCCCTTTTTAAAGGATTTGCCTTTAAAGGATTTAACTCAGCGAGCCTTGACGGCTCGCGACCATCTTACTTCGTAACGACGTTGACGTAGGTATGCTGCTCAGCGCCTTTGACGCGGAATTCGACCACGCCGTGCGCCTTCGCAAACAGGGTATGGTCGGTGCCGATCCCCACGTTCACGCCGGGTCGATACACAGTGCCGCGCTGACGAATTAAAATATTTCCCGCCAGCACATTCTCGCCGCCGAACTTCTTGACGCCCAATCGCTTGGAATGCGAGTCGCGGCCGTTACGAGTACTACCGCCAGCCTTTTTGTGTGCCATGAGATATCTCCTGCGAAAATTCTAAGCGACGATCGATGTGATCTTCACTTCCGTATAAGGCTGCCGATGCGTCTTTTCGCGCTTGTAATGCTTACGGCGGCGAAATTTGACGATGCGAACCTTATCGCCCTTGCCGTGACTCTCCACTGTGGCGACCACCTTCGCCGAACCCACATACGGAGCACCAATGGTCACTGCAGAACCGGCGCCGACCAGCAGCACTTGATTGAATTCCACACTGGCACCTTGGTCTGCGTCGAGCTTCTCGATACGCACAACGGCACCTTCTTGAACGCGGTACTGTTTACCGCCGGTGGCGATCACGGCATACATGTTTAAGACTCCGAGAGCGCCCCGACGGGGCAGCAAAAGAGCCGCGGATCATACGGGCTCGGGACCCGCAGGTCAAACCAAGCTCTTCCCACCGCCCCTAGCACCGGCCCTACCACCGGCCTGCAACGAATGGCCGGCGGCCGTTGCGTCGCGCTAGGGAGCGCAATCTTAGGTACCATGCCATATTCCCTTGAGCGCTTCATGACACTAGAACAGATTCGTGGGTTGGTAACAGCGGATTTTGCGGCCGTCGATAAGGTCGTCAAACACCGTTTACACAGCCAAGTTGCGCTGGTTGACCAAGTCGCCACTTACATTATCTATGCCGGCGGCAAGCGCCTACGCCCCCTTTTGGTGCTCCTGGCGGCCCGCGCCTGCGGTCATTCGGGCGACCGGCACATTGACGCCGCTGCCATTATCGAATTCATTCACACGGCCACCTTGCTTCACGACGATGTGGTGGACGGTTCCTCGCTGCGCCGTGGGCGGGAGACCGCCAATCAAGTGTTCGGCAACGCCACCAGTGTCCTAGTGGGAGATTTCCTGTATTCGCGCGCGTTTCAGATGATGGTGACGCTGGACCGCATGAAGATCATGGAGATTATTGCCGACGCCACCAATGCCATTGCCGAGGGGGAAGTGCTGCAGCTCATGAACGCGCATGATCCCAATACGACCCAAGCACGCTATATCGATGTGATCCGACGCAAAACGGCGCGCTTGTTCGAGGCCGGCGCACAAATCGCCGCGATCTTGAGCGAGGCATCCCCGGAAGTAGAGGAATCCTTGGCGCGTTACGGCAGGCATATTGGCACTGCGTTTCAATTGGTCGATGACGCACTGGACTACCAGGCCGATGAAGCCAGTTTGGGAAAGAACCTTGGCGACGACCTGGCGGAGGGCAAGCCCACTCTTCCTTTGATATACGCGATGCAGCACGGCAGCGACACCCAGCGAACCATGATCCGCCACGCTATCGAGAATGGCGGCCTGGACCAATTGACGGAAATTACGCGCGCCGTTGCAAGCCTTGGAGGGCTTGCGTACACTGCGCGCCTCGCTCAAAGCGAGGCAGATCAGGCGCTTGCCGCGCTCGCACCCCTTCCCGAAACCGCTTTCAAAGAAGGTCTCAGCGAACTCGCAAAGTTCGCCGTAGCGCGCAAGAACTGAGGTAAGTGCCAAATTTCGGGGTGTAGCTCAGACTGGTAGAGCGCGTGGTTCGGGTCCACGAGGTCGCAGGTTCGAATCCTGTCACCCCGACCACCCTAGGCGGGGTCCTACCGGACAACGAGTGCCTTCCGGATAGAAAACCGGTAGCAAGAATGAGATCCTTTAGAAGATAATGCTTTGGTTTAAAGGCAAGGCACGAGGCGTACGCCGGTTGCGCGCGGTCACCGCCTACCACCCCAGGATAGCAATATGAATGCAGTGATCGGCGCGAAATGGCCGCCGCCACGCAACGGCGGTGAACGCGCCACCCGCGAATCGCTCGACGCTCTGGCGAGTAATCGCTGCACACCCGAGGAATTCTTGCGCGAATTACTCGAGCGATTCCGCGACGAGCGCAATGGCAAGTGGGAAGTATTGTCGCTGCTCGATCAGTATTATCGACGCGGAAAAATTAAGTTGGAGGTTTTCCAAAAGGTCAAATCGCGGCTGGAAGAGTCGGCCTTGGGAGTGCCCGACGAGGCCAAAGCCACAGCGACTCCGCGGCCCTTTGCCGCACGTGTCACCGCGCCCGTCGTCACACCTCAGCAAAGCGCGCCGGAAAACCTCAAGTCAGTGCCGCGGGATGCCATCCGGGAGGTGGCTGTCGGCGATGTGCTGCGGGGCCGCTACCGCATCCAGGAAATCCTTGGCAGAGGCGGCATGGGTACGGTTTTTGGTGCGTTGGACGGCTATCGCCTCGATCTGCCCGAAACGGGCCAACGCGTGGCGGTGAAAGTCCTGCACACTGCCGTGTCGCTGCGCGCAGAGCTGCTCGCGGAGTTGCAACGCGAATTCCAGCACCTGCAATTGCTTTCGCATCCGAACATCGTGCGGGTGCACGAATTCGATCGCGATGGCGACACCGCTTTTTTCACGATGGAAGCTCTGAGCGGCATGCTTCTGAGTCGCGTACTGGAAGCGCGGCGCGGGATGGCACTGCGGCGGCCCTTCGCTCTGGCCATCGTTCGCGAAGTAGGCGCCGCTCTGGCGCACGCGCATTCACGCGGTGTCATCCATGGGGACATCAATCCGCAGAACATCTTCATGACGAATGACGGCGAGCTGCGAGTGTTGGACTTCGGCACGTCGCACACACTGCCGCAGAATGTGCTGTACGAGGGTGGCGATCGGGCCGTGCGTGCGGCATTCGTCACCCCGGGTTATGCCAGCTGCGAATTACTGGAAGGCCGGCAGCTCGATACGCGCGACGATCTGTTCGCGTTCGCCTGCCTTACTTACGAATTATTGTCGGGAGCGCATCCATTTCCGAACCGAACGGCCATTGAAGCCGCCGCGCAGAGATTTAAGCCGGCGCGTCCATCGCAGCTGACCGGCCGCCAATGGACCGTGTTGCGAGAAGGGCTGCAATGGGATCGCGAAACACGTCCGCGCGACGTCCAGGATTGGCTGAATCGCTTCGATTTACACGACGCGGCGCCCCGCTTACCCACGCTGCCTGGACTAGTGAAAATGCCCGTGCCGCGCAAGTCACGGCTTGGGGCGGCAAGCGCCGCTGCCATCGTGGCCGGGTTGCTGATCGCCCTCGCCTACTGGGCCATCACGGACTACGATTCGATGATGCAGGAGATCAACCGCGTCGGCGCGTTCATCTTGAGCCGGTTCGACAATTCGCATGCTACTGCTCCGCAGCCGGCGGCAGAAACTGCTCCACCGCCCGTTGTGAGTTCTGAACCAACCATCGCCCCGGTCGCAGCTCCGAGTCTGACACCGGCCGCGGTCCCGGCCGCGGTCCCGGCTGCGGTCCCGGCCGCGGATGCACCGGCACTTGCGCGCGCGGGCACTAACGTGGGAACAGTCCGCCTGGAGCTGGCGGCAGACACCGTCGATGTCCCCCAGACCGACACCACCGCCCGCGTGATCGTGCGACGCCGAGGCAGCGTCCGCGGCGAGGCCGAGTTTACTTGGTGGACCGAATCCGGAACCGCCAAACCAGGAGTGGATTTTTCACCGGTGACGCCCCGGGTCGAACACGTCCCCCCGGGCAGCGGCGCCGTCACATTGACCATTGCGGTTTCCGCTCTGCCGCGTCAGCAATCCAAGAGCTTTTATGTCGTCATCGACAAGACGGAGGCGGGGGCGGCGTTGAGTGCGCGGACTCTAACCATGGTGACCTTGTTGCCGGCTGAATGAGTACCACCTACGCTGCTTGGCGCCACCTATAATCCAGGAATGTCACAAACAAGCTCGTTTCGCAACAACATCCCCTTCATACAGGATCTCGGTATCGAATTAGTCAGTGCGCAAAATGGACGCGCGGTGGTCGCGCTCAATCTGGCACCCCGTCACTTGAATAGTTGGGCGATGGCTCACGGCGGCGTATTGATGACCATGATGGACGTCGCCATGGCCGTAGCGGGACGATCTCTCGATCCTGGCGACGGCGCCGGCATGACCCTTGAAATGAAAACTAGTTTTATGCAGCCCGGCCATGCCGGCACGCGCCTCATCGCCTCAGCTCATGCGTTCCACCGTTCCAACACCCTGTCCTTTTCCGAGGCCGAAGTGCGTGACATCGCGGGGCGGCTCATCGCAAAATCAATGGGCACCTTCAAACACAAAAAGGTCCGTTCGCCGCCCGACCCACCAGCGCCACCCGTCGATCCAGCCTAAACATCCCATGGAGGCGCCAATGACGTTTTTTCCTCGAGCACGCATCCTTCGACTGTGCATGGCGTCGATCATGATTTCGAGCGCAGCTCACGGTACATCTGCGCAAGGAACATCGCCGATTGAATTTGGGCCCTCTCCCACATTCAGTGCACCGCAAAAATCCTTGTTCCCTACGATGCACTTTGCCAAGGCCATAGGCTGGTCCGCGGGAGCCAAGCCCACCGCCGCGGCGGGCACCACAGTCGAGGCCTTCGCGCGCGACCTCGATCATCCGCGGTGGCTCTATGTCCTCCCCAATGGCGATGTATTGGTTGCCGAAGCCGATAGCCCGGTGAAACCCGACGACGCGAAGGGCATTCGCGGAAAAATCCAGAAACTGATCATGAAGCAAGCCGGCTCCGGCGCCCGGCCCAGTGCGAACCGCATCACCTTGCTGCGCGATGCTCTCGTCGAAGGCGGCGCGCCTGAGCGGCACATCTTCGTTCAAGGGCTAAATTCTCCGATCGGCATGGCATTGATAGGCGATACATTCTATGTCGCAGACACCGATGCCCTGCTGAGTTTTCCCTATCATCGCGGTGACACCGAAATTCATGCAACGCCAACGATGGTTACGGCGTTGCCTGGCGGCCCCATCAATCACCACTGGACCAAAAGTCTGCTCGCCGGCCGCGACGGCCACGCCTTGTATGTGGGGGTAGGTTCGAACAGCAATGTCGGAGAAAACGGTCTCGATGTGGAGACGGAACGCGCATCCATCTGGGAGATCGATCCGCGCACGGGCCACCACCGAATTTTTGCTTCCGGCTTACGCAATCCCGTCGGCTTGGCCTGGGAACCGCAAAGCGGCGCCCTATGGGTGGCGGTCAACGAGCGCGACGAATTGGGAGATTCCCAGCCTCCCGATTACATGACCTCGGTGAGGGACGGCGCCTTCTATGGCTGGCCCTTCAGTTACTACGGGCAGCATGTGGATGAGCGCGTGAAACCTCAGAATCCGCAGATGGTCGCCAAAGCCGTGCAACCGGACTATGCGCTGGGAGCCCATACGGCCTCCCTGGGCCTGTGCTGGTCCGGCGCCGCGAAGTTATCACCCTCTTTGCAACACGGCATGTTCATCGGACAGCACGGGTCTTGGAATCGCAAGACACCCAGCGGCTATAAAGTAGTATTCGTAAACTTTGCCAACGGCAAACCGATCGGGTTACCCGTAGACGTGCTGAGCGGATTTCTGGATGCCAAGGGCAGGGCCAGAGGCCGTCCCGTCGGCGTCGCAATCGACAAGCGCGGCGCGCTGCTGGTCGCCGATGACGTGGGGAATGTGATCTGGCGGGTTACGGGTGCCCCGGCAGCACGCGCTATGCGCCACCCGCAATGAATAATTCTTTGCATTTCCGTGCGGCGCAATGCATTCGCTTTCTGGATCGGATGCGCCGTGGTAAGCGCCGGTGCGGCACTGCACCTCCCCATGTTTTGGATGGCGCGCAGCACAGGCTTCAACATGTCCGGCATGTCCATGAATCAGAGCATGTTGATCGGAATGCTGATGATTGTCTTCGGCATTCTGGCCGCAGGGTATGGTTTCCTGCCCATTCGAAGGCATGAGGTGAACACCCTGCCCCACTTCGCCCCGCCGGAAGAGGCTATCCTCAGCAGCGCGCATTGGAAATTGATGGGCGTGCTCGCGGTGGCGCTGATCATCGACATCATGAAACCAGCCGGCCTTGGCTTCGTGACGCCAGGCATGCGGACCGAGTATGGCGTGGATCGCGCGACCGTAGCCTTGCTGCCCTTGTCGGCTTTGCTGGGCACAGCCGCGGGCTCCTTCGTTTGGGGCTCCGTGGCGGCGTCGGCCTACTTGTACAGTGTGTGGAGCACCAGATCCTCGCTGGTCCTGGCAATTGCAATCACCACCATGGGGCTGGTGGCGGTTTTATTGCGCGGTAGCGGCCTCTTGCCGTCCCTCGCAAGTCCTGTGATGCCGGTGTCCCTGCTGATCGTTGGATCGAGTGCCATGATATCCATTCTTCTGCCCTACGCGGCGGAGAGCTATCCCATCAAAGTACGCGGTCGCGCGACGGGTTGGGTTGCAGGATGGAGCAAAATCGGCGGTCTCTGCGCCCAGGCCCTGAGCGCGCTCGCCCTGGTGCCGGCGTTGGCAATTGCTGCCGCGCTCATCGCCGTTCCGGCGGCGGTGTCCATGGCGCTCATTGGCTTCTTCGGACGCGAGACTCGCGGCCGCGATCTCCGCGATCTCGAATCCGCTGCCGCTTCCCAAGCAGCTGCCACCATGCCGAGGACATGAATACAGCCGACGTCTTGCGGCTCGCGGAAACCTTGCTCGCGACGCTCGTCGTCGGATTGTCGGCTATCTGGGGCGCCTTCGCGCTTTGGTACCGGGCGCCCGGCAGCCAAGCGGTGAAAGCGCTGACCGTATTCTCGTGGGCGAGCCTCAATCTCGCCATCGTGTTCGCTCTGTGGCAGGGGTGGATAGCTACTGGGACCCTTGCTTTCGCCGCGACCCTCGGTGGCCTGCTGGTGTGGTGGCGCCGCATATTGCCCTCGAACGATCGAGTCTGGGCAGACGATGTCGCACGAACCACCACGGGCAGTGTCGACGGCAAGCGGGTCACGCTGCACAATGTGCGCAATTTCGCGTGGCGCACGAATACCGAGTACACCCAGCGCTGGGAGACCCGCCACTACGACCTCGATCGTCTGGATTCGGTCGACATGATCGTGTCATATTGGAGCGGCCGGACGATCGCGCATATGTTGGTGTCATTCGGCTTTGACGACGGTCAGCACGTGGCATTTTCGGTGGAAATTCGCCGCGAGACGACCCAGAGTTTTTCCGAAATCGGCGGGTTCTTCAAAGAGTTCGGTCTCAGCATCATTGCGGCCGATGAGCGCGACGTGATCCGCGTCAGGACGAATATCCGCGGCGAGGACGATTATCTGTATCGCATTCGTATGCCGAAAGCCGCCATGCGGTCCTTGTTCATCGGATATATCGGAGAGGCGAACAACCTGGTGCGCACGCCGCGTTTTTACAACACGATCACGGTCAACTGCACCACGCTCGCTTATCACATCATGAAACGAACAGTCGGCTATTTGCCCTTGAACTACCGCCTTCTGCTGCCGGGTTACCTGCCGGAGTACGTGCGCAGCGTCGGCGGCCTCGACCCTCGCTACTCGCTCGAAGAACTGCGTAGATGGGGGCGCATTACCGACCGGGCCCGCCAGTCCGATCGAAGCGAGGCGTTTTCCGCGGATATCCGCCGAGGCATTCCGAAAATCGATCCCTCGTGAAAGGCTGTGCGGCCGATAGACCCCGCACACCAAGCGGGTGCAGCGGCACATATAGTCCTGCGCCTGAATTCACCGCCTTCACGTCCCGCAAAAAGTTTGCCGAACTCGTTCTGCCGGCCGCGGCGGATCGGCATACTCGGCTACCGCAACCCGAGTGCTGTATGGCTGAGAGAGCACATCGGACAATTTCTCGAAGGGTCCGAAATCTTCGGCTTGGACCGCAGCCACGATCACTTCTTCGATCCTATGATTGCGCGGAATGAATGCGGGATTCACCGCTTGCATGCTCTGGGCGCGCAAATGCGGCTCCAGCGGCTCTCGTTCCAGACGCTTTCGCCACCGCGCCGCCCACTCCTCATAGGCCTGCGGATCCGTGAACAGGGCATGCATTGTCGAATCCTGCTCCGGACTCGCGGCAGCATGGCAAAGTGCGCGAAATGTTACGGTGAAGTCCGCGTGGCTGCGCTGCATGATATCGAGCAAGTCTTCGGCAAGCGCGTTGTCGGATTCCTCGCATGTCGCGAGGCCGAGCTTGCGACGCAATCCGGACAGCCAATGCCCGGAGAACCGCGGCGCAAAAGTCGAGATGACTTCGGTGGCGAGCTCAGCCGCCCGCTCGGGCCGCGGATCGATGAGGGGCAGCAGGGTTTCCGCCAACCGGGCGAGATTCCATGCGGCAGCGTGCGGCTGATTGGCGTAAGCGTAGCGGCCCTGGCTATCGATCGAACTGAAGACCTTTGCAGAGTCGTAGTCGTCCATGAAAGCGCAGGGACCGAAATCGATGGTTTCGCCCGACACTGCCATATTGTCGGTATTCATGACGCCGTGGATGAATCCCACGTTCATCCAACGAGCGACCAGCGATGCCTGAGCTTCGGTGACGGCGCGCAGCATCGCCAGATAAGGAAGTCCCTCGCGCTTGGCTTCGGGGTAATGGCGATCGATCACATAGTCCGCCAGTTCGCGACAAGCGTCATCATCGCCGCGCGCGGCAAAGTATTGAAATGTACCCACACGCACATGGCTGGCCGCGACTCGCGTCAGTATCGCCCCCGGCAGCGCTTCTTCCCGATAGACGGACTCGCCGGTCGCGACGGCGGCGAGCGCGCGCGTGGCAGGAATGCCGAGCGCACGCATGGCTTCACTCACCAGGTATTCGCGCAACACGGGACCGAGAGCGGCGCGTCCGTCTCCCCCGCGCGAGTAAGGGGTGCGCCCGGCACCTTTCAATTGAATGTCGCGCTGCGCACTCGAAGAAAAACCGCCTTCTCCCAGCAAGATTGCCCTGCCATCGCCCAATTGCGGCACGAAATGCCCGAACTGATGCCCGGCGTAGGCCATCGCAATGGGCTGCGAGCCCGGCGCCAGGAGATTGCCCGAAAAAAGTGCGGCCAACTCCTGCGCGCCGAGGCCCTCGACATCGAGCCCCAACTCATCCGCCAGCGCGTGATTGAAAGCGATCAAACGCGGTTTTGCAACGGGCGTCGGATTGACGCGTGCAAAGAAGCGCTCGGGCAATTCGCCATAGCTGCTGGGATTGAATTTCACAGGGCGAGCGCGTCGATTGCGCGCGCACCCCGAGTGGCCAGCCAAGAGCCGAACATGATGAGCGCGAAGGCGACTATTGCGCCCTGCGCCAAATGTTCATCGAGCAAGCCCACGCCCAGCAGCGCAGCGACGGCGGGATTGATGTATGTAATCACCGAGGCGCGGGCAGCACCGGCGTGGTTGATGAGATAGAACATCAACGACATCGCGAGTGCCGTGCAGACCACCCCCAGCATCGCGACCGAGGCCAGGGCGACGGCCGACGGCGGATGCCGGGGAAGGGACAGCAGAGCCGGCGGCAAAAGCATGAGGCTGGCCACCGATAAACTGGCTGCGAGCGAACCGACCGGATCGAGCCCGCCGAGATGGCGCTGGATGATGAGAGGTCCGATGGCATACCCAATGGTCGCCACCAGCATGCAAGCCACGCCGGCCCAGCCGAGCGCCCCCGATATGGTGCCCAAGCCCAGTAGTGCGGCGACCCCGATGAACCCCAATCCGAGCCCCAGTATGTGCCACGGCCCCAAGCGCTCGTGCACGCCAAAAAAGCGCTGAATCAGCGCAATGAACAGCGGCACCATCGCAATCAGTATTCCCGTAACGGAGGAACTGAGCCACCGTTCGCCCAAAGCAATGGCGCAAAACGGAATCGCGAACTCGGCCAATGCGAAGGTGCAGATAGCGATCTTGTGCTCGCTTATCGACCGAAGCCCCCCGCGCCGCCAAGCAATCGGCAGCAGAATGGCGGTGGCGAGCGCCACTCGGGTAAAAGCGATTACCGCCGGGGAGAGCTCCCGCACCGCCAGCTTCACGAAGAAATAAGGCACTCCCCAGATGATGCCCAATGCCGCAAAAGCAGCCCATCCACGCCAACTCACGAATGTACACCCCAAAAGTTCGACGGGGTGCAATGCTACCAGGTATTCCGTTCGCGCCCTTTTAGCCGTGCCCCGCGCTGAATACCGCGAGCATATCGTCTTCATCGGGTTTTTCGCTCTGCGCGTTACCTTGCAGATATTCCAAACATTGAGCCGCGGACATGGGACGCGCGAACAGGAAACCTTGACCCACCGCACATCCGAGCCGGCGCAAAATCTCCGCCTGCTGGTAGCCCTCGATGCCCTCGGCAATCACTTGAATATTCAAGTGCCGGGCAATGGCGATGATGGCGCTCACGATGGCAAGATCGCTCGAATCGGTCACCAGATCGCGCACGAAGCTGCGATCGATCTTGAGTGCGTCAACCTGCCAAATCTTCAGATAACTCAAGCTCGAATAACCCGTCCCGAAGTCGTCGATGGCGATTTTTACGCCGAGATCGCGCACGCGCGACATGGTGTCCTGACGATTTCCTATCGCCGGCGCGTGCGAATCAAACATCGCGCGTTCCGTCATCTCGAGTTGCAACATCTCCGGACGGATACCATGGGTCTTGAGCAGAGTTTCGACGGTGGACTGCAATTCGCCGCGCAGCAATTGAGCGGGCGCGATATTCAGGGAAATAGGCACCAATGGCACGCCGGCCTTGCGCCATGCGCTCATGGTTTGCAGAGTGCGGTGAAGTAGGAAATTTCCCATCGGCACGATCAATCCGGTTTCCTCTGCGACCGCTATGAACTGATCCGCGGGAATCATTCCGTGGACCGGATGGCGCCAACGCATCAGAGCCTCGAAGCCGACTACCTTGCGCGTGTTGAGATTGACGAAGGGTTGATAGTGCACATCCAATTGCTTGAGCCTAAGTGCTTCGCGCAACGAAGCCTCCACCGCAACGCGCTGCTTGAGCTTGCGGTTCATTATTTGGCTGAACATCTGCACATTGTTGCGTCCGCGATCCTTTGCCTGATACATCGCGGTATCGGAATGCTTCAGCAGCTCCACCATGCTCGAGCCGTCCCGCGGAAACAGGCTGACCCCGACGCTACCCGTCGTTTGCAGCGGATGTTGATCGATGATGATGGGGCTGTTCAATGATTCGATGATGCGACCGGCGCCCAAAGCCACTTCGTCGTAGGAGGTGACGTTGCGGAATATCACGACGAATTCGTCGCCGCCCATGCGGATCAAGACGTCGGAATCGCGGACACAAGCGCGCAGCCGGGTCGCTACTTCCTGAAGCAGCTTGTCGCCGGTCTCGTGACCGCGGGTGTCATTGATGTGCTTGAATCGGTCCAGATCCAGGAATACAACTCCCAGCATGGTACTCGTCGCCTGCGCCTCGGCGATCGCTTCCGGCAGAAAACTGCTCAAGTAGTGCCGGTTGGGCAATCCGGTCAACTGATCGTGGTGCGCCATGCGATCGAGACGATGTTGATTTTCAATGAGTTGCTGCTCGGCCTTTCTGCGCAATGACACGTCTTGAGTGACATACGCCAATACGCCGCGGCCATCCACGTCGAGCGCGTTGCATCGCACTTCGATGTCGATGAAAGAACCGTTCTTGCAACGTTGCTGTATGTTGATCGCCATTTGCGAATTGGCGTCACGCAGGCGTGCCGACACGCTTTCGGCAGCGGCAGTTCCGTCGGAGAAAATATCCAGCAATGTGAGCGCGGAGGCCTCGGCGGCGGTATACCCGAGCCGGTTCAGAAATGCCGCATTGCTGTATAAAACCTGGTGGGATTGCGCGTCGACAATGACGATGCCGTCGTTTGCTTGATCGATGATCGCCTTGTAGCGTGCATCGACGGCTTGCTGCCGGCGAATGTAGCGTTTGCAGGCGAGCAGCGCGCCTACGATGACGGCAATCGCGGCCGAGAAAGCGCTCACAAGATATTTCAGTCCGGCGACAGCGTCGGAGTGTCGAGCCGGCTGCGTAAACTTGCTAAGGCCCAAGGGGGTCGTGCGTGCGAGGCGAAACACCCAGGCCGGCGCTCCGCCGGCATCGCGCAGCGCGACATACCCAAGGGAATCGTCCTCGGCCGGATGGATGGTGACGTCAAAGCCTGCGGCGCCTCGCGGCGCCAGGATTTTTCTCAAGTCCGCGGGCAACGTCGACGCATCGAACTTGCTCGCCGGACGCGCCTCCAAAGTGCCGCGTACGGAATGCGCCAGCCGCTCGATGAGAGGAGCTGACACCGAACGCTTCACGACCAGCCAACCCAAAATGGCGGCCCCTGAACCGCGGGACCGTATCGGTCTTGCAACCACCCATTGGTCAGCGGCGAATCGCAGCGTCGCGGTCGCGGTAGCTGAACCAATGAAGCGGATCAACGCCGGATCGGGAGTTACCTCGATCAGTCGATCATCAACGATCTTTGCGCTCAGCCTGACCGACCGAGAGGCGGAAACCAGCAGCAACCCGTCTACCATTTGGCGGGTGAGATGCAGCATTGCGACGCGATCTACGGGACCCGGATTATCCTGCAGCAGTTCTAAAATATATTCCGAATCGGCAAGCTCACTCGAACGATCTATGAACTGCTGTGATTCGCCCGCGACATCGCGCGCCAACTGCTGCAATTGCAAGCCCATGTTCTCGTGTTCGAGGGCAGAGGCACGGTGTTGCCAGCTACGCTGGCTGACCATCGCCAGCGCAAGAGCGATCAGCAACGGCAGCATACAAAGCGCCAGCCGTACCGGTCGTCGCAGAATCAAAGCGCGTATCCGTTGAAGCTGCTCGGATCGATTCGACATAATTCGGTCAAGTGTGAGTAACGTCGCCGCAGTATGTTTGATACCCCGCGGGACAACCGATATGCGGCGCACAATCCTTTGTAGGACAGCGGCTTATAGTCGACGCAAGCGGGCAACTCGGCGCCACACGAACATTCTCCACACGGCCGCCGTCACTTTTGAAACAATGATTCCATGCTTACCGGACGCCTCGACGTGCGGCTCGACACGAGCCTGGAATTGCTGCTGGAACGAGCCCCACGCACAGCAGGTTCCCGGGTTCTCGCGACGGTGGTGGCGACGGCCGGCTCGACGTACCGAAAACCGGGCGCCCGCATGCTTATCATGGAAGACGGCAGCTACCTGGGGCTGCTCAGCGGCGGCTGCCTGGAAGCGGATTTGAACATTCATGCACAGGGTGTGCTGGCGAGCGGCGTGCCCCGTGCCGTCGAGTACGATATGCGCGGCCCCGACGATATCTTGTTTGGTATCGGCGCCGGATGCGAAGGAGCGATGCGCGTTCTGTTAGAGCCGGCCGGTCCCGGGACGCTCGCCGCAGCCGCCCTCGCGACGGCCGGTCGCCAGACGCATGCGGGTGTGGCGACTTCGTTGATCTCGGTGCACGAGTCGGCGGCGCTTGACCTCGGCACCTATGACGCGGCTGCTGCGCTTCCTCCCACCCTCCTTGCCGCAGCAGGTGAATCGCTCACGCTGCGATGCTCGCGCGACATGGACTCGCAATTCGACGGCCGGCGCACGCGGGCGTTCGTGCAATTTCTCGCCCCACCGCCCCACCTGCTGATCTGCGGTGCGGGCCCCGATGCTCAATCTGTGGTGAGTGCGGCGCGCGCGCTAGGATGGCGCGTGTCGGTCGTCGATCACCGTCCGGCCTATGCGGTAGCGGCGAATTTCCCCGGTGCCGAGGTCAAGCTCTGTGATCCCAAAACCTTGCGTTTCGTCATCGATATGAGGCGCTGCCACGCGGCGGTCGTCATGAGCCATCACTTGGCTTCCGATGCCGCCTATCTACGCGAGCTGGCTGCAGCCGGCGCACCTGCCTATGTGGGATTGCTGGGTCCCCAGGCGCGCCGCTCGCGGCTGGCCCAGGAATTGGGATCCGTTGCCGAACAGCTGCAACTCAGAATTCGAGGACCGGTTGGCATCGATATCGGTGCGGTGAGTCCGGAAGGGATTGCCCTGGCCATCGTCAGCCAGATCCACGGCTGGCTCGCCGGACGCGCCGGCGGCTAGAGATCGGCGCCGGCCACCGGGGGTGCCTGCGAAACATTAGTAGGCGTAGACTTGACCGGCATCGCGTCTAGGTGCCCAAGAAAAATATAACGATGAGTCAGGCGCCGGGAAACGTCTCAATTCGCGTCAGCGTAGTCGGGAGGGAGGCATGTTCAAATCAACTAAGCCGTTCAGTGTGGCCCTGGCCGTGGTGCTTCTGGCCGCGTGCGGATCCAGCAGTACAACCTCCAAGGTAGCCCCGTCCACGGCGCACGGCACATTGTCCGTGAATCCACCGTTTCGTATTGCCTCGCTGAACGCCGCGACTTTCCAGGCGGAACTCGCGGGCAGCTCCACCGGAGCGCAGCTGGTGCAGATTACCGGCAATCCCAGCTGCGGCGTGGATTTCTACTACATCAAATTCTGGACCGTCGGCGGCGCGAACGAAACCACTCAGTCATCGGGGGCATTGATGGTGCCGACTGGCGCTGCGCCTGCCTGCTCCGGACCGCGCCCCGTGGTCTTGTACGCGCACGGCACCAACGCGGACAAGGCGCTCAACTTGGCGGATATCACCAACGCCGCCAACACCGAGGGTGTGTTGATTGCGGCCATGTTTGCCGCGCAGGGCTACATCGTCGTTGCGCCCAACTACGCCGGCTACGACATCTCGACTCTGGGATATCACCCCTTCCTGAATGCCGAACAGCAGTCCGGAGAGATGATGGACATTCTGGCAGCCGCCCGCACTGCGCTGCCGAAGACGTTTGCTTCCGCCACAACTGACAACGGCAAACTGTTCATCACCGGCTACTCCGAGGGCGGTCACGTCGCGATGGCAACACAGCGCGCTATCGAAGCCAGCGGGGCGACAGTCACCGCGGCTGCACCGATGTCGGGTCCTTATGCGATGGAAGCGTTCGGCGACGCCATTTTCTTCGGTAGCGTCAATCTTGGCTCCACGGTGTTCGCACCCTTGCTCGGCACGAGCTACCAACACGCCTATGGCAACATCTATTCAACCCCCGGCGATCTGTACTCGGCTACGTATGTGAACGGCATCGAAACACTGTTGCCCAGCGCCACGCCGCTCGGCACGATTTTCTCCACCGGCTTGCTGCCGCGGACGGCGTTGTTCGACAGCACCACGCCGGTGGCGACGGTGCCCGGCAATCCCGCGTTGTCCGCGGTGCTGACGGCGGCGCTCGCAGTGCCCACCAATCCCGCGGATCCCAATACGCCGCTGTTCGCCGCCGGTTTCGGTTCGCCCTATCTCGTGAACAATTCGTATCGAGCCTCTTATGCGCTCGACGCCGCGACCAACCCGGACGGTGCGGTGCCGACGCCCGTGGCCGGCGTTGCGCTCGCGGCGGCTATTCCTGCTCAACCCCTGCGGCAAGCACTGTACAAGAATGATTTGCGCAATGGGTCATGGGCGCCGCGCTCGCCCACGCTGTTGTGCGGCGGAGACGCAGACCCCACCGTATTCTTCGCCGTGAACACCGGCACCATGGCGGCTTTCTGGAGTTCCCTGGTGCAAGCGGGCCTCATCACGGTGCTCGACGTGGGTGGCACCCCGGCCGGGGCCTTCGCAACGCTGCAGGCCGGCTTCCAGGCCAGTCAATTGGCACAGCTGGAATTCGACGAATCGGCAGCGGGCGGCGGCCTCTCGCCCCAGGCGGCGCAATTGCTCATCGTCGAGGGGTATCACACGGCGGTGGCGCCTTTCTGCGCAGCGGCGGCGCGCGCCTTCTTCAGCCAACTCTAAGAGGATCGGCCATGACCACTCTCAACGCTTGCGCGC
>JALYIW010000161.1 GCA_030775625.1 Pseudomonadota bacterium
ATCAGCTCTTTGAGCTCGGCGCGTCGCTTAGCGTATTTACCCGCTACTTTGAGGCGGCGCTTCTCGCGCATGAGCATGTTCGTCTTGGCCATGGGCTATTACCCTACTTGCGGAACGGAAAGTTGAAGGCTTCCAACAGCGCGCGACCGTGCTTGTCGTCGCGCGCAGACGTGGAGATGGTGATATCCATGCCACGAATTTGATCAATCTGGTCGTACTGGATCTCGGGAAAAATGATCTGCTCTTTGACGCCCAGGCTATAATTGCCGCGACCGTCGAAGGAACGCCCGTTGATGCCGCGAAAATCCCGGATTCGGGGAATCGCGATGCTCACCAGACGATCCAAGAACTCGTACATGCGGTCGCCGCGCAGCGTCACCTTGCAGCCGATGGCCTGGTCCTCGCGCACCTTGAATGTGGCGACGGATTTCTTGGCCTTGGTCACCGCCGGCTTTTGGCCCGTGATCTTCGCCATGTCGGCGGTGGCGGCATCCATCACCTTCTTGTCGGCCACTGCCTCGCCCACGCCCATATTGATCGTGATCTTGAGGATGCGCGGAACCTGCATCGTGTTCTTGAGTTCGAGCTTTGCCTTGAGCTCCGGCACGATCTTGTCTTTGTAAATCTGTCTCAGTCTTGCTGGCATGTCATTTACTCGTTAACCGGTCGCACTTACTTGGCGTCGACCATTTCTTTGTTCGATTTGAACACGCGCACCTTACGGCCGTTCTCGAGCGCCTTGAAACCCACGCGATCGCCTTTTTGCGTCGCCGGATTGAAGATCAACACGTTCGACACGTGCAAAGGCGCTTCACGCTCGATGATGCCGCCTTGAACACCCATCTGCGGATTCGGCCGCTGATGCTTCTTGGACATGTTGAGGCCCTCGACGCGCACGCGATCGTCCGCCAGCACTTCGATGACGGCACCCTTGCGTCCCTTGTCGCGACCGGTGATTAAAACCACCATGTCGCCTTTACGAATCTTTTTCATCTACCCTATTCCTAAACAAGCCAGCTAAAGAACTTCAGGCGCGAGCGAGATGATCTTCATGAACTGAACGTTGCGCAGCTCGCGTGTCACTGGCCCAAAGATGCGGGTACCGATGGGTTCCAGCTTATTGGTCAGCAGCACCGCTGCGTTGGTATCGAAGCGGATCAGCGACCCGTCGGCCCGGCGCACGCCGCTCTTGGTGCGCACGACCACGGCATCATAGACTTCGCCTTTCTTGACCTTGCCGCGCGGAATCGCGTCCTTGACGCTCACCTTGATGACGTCGCCGACAGCCGCATAGCGCCGTTTGGACCCGCCCAGCACCTTGATGCACATGCAGCGCTTCGCGCCGCTGTTATCGGCCACATTCAATATGGTTCGCATCTGAATCATGTCGGCTCCAAAACTTTAAGCGCGGGCGCGTTCGACAACGCGCACGAGCACCCACGATTTACGACGCGACATCGGTCGGCACGGTTTGATCGACACCGTGTCGCCTTCCTTACACTCATTGTTTTCATCATGCGCCAGCAATTTCGTCGTGCGGCGGACGTACTTGCCGTACATCGGGTGCTTCACCAGACGCTCGACCGAAACGGCGACGGTCTTGTCCATCTTGTTGCTGACTACCTTGCCCGTGAGCAAGCGTTGTCCGGCGACGGGAGTCGGTCCCGCGGCTGGCGGCGCGTCGGCTACGGGAAGACTTTCTGGTGTGGTCGACATCAAACCTTACCTCTTGTCCATGCGCTTCGCGCAACTTTCAACGGGGTCGAAGCGACCGCGTCCGATAGTGCTCGCTGCGCGAGCATCAGATAGATCCCCGACGGGCCTGGGCAAGCACCGTCTTCACGCGCGCAATGTTCTTGCGCACTTTCGCAAATTGATCCGGCTTCGCCGCCTGACCCGTGGCGCGAGCCATGCGCAGATTGAACTGTTCGCGGCGCAGCTTGAGCAGCTCCTCGCCGAGATCCTTGGGCGCCCTACCGCGCAAATCTTTCGCCTTCATGTACGCACCTTATGTCCGGACCTGGCGCTTGACGAACGCCGTCGACACGGACAGTTTCGCCGATGCCAGACGGAACGCCTCGCGCGCGATTTCTTCACTCATGCCTTCGATTTCGAAGAGCACCTTGCCGGGCAGCACTTTGGCTACCCAATATTCGACGTTGCCCTTGCCCGAGCCCATGCGGACTTCGAGAGGTTTCTGAGTGATCGGCACGTCCGGGAACACCCTGATCCAAATGCGGCCGCCGCGTTTCACATAGCGCGAAATGGCACGCCTGGCCGCTTCGATTTCACGCGCCGTCATGCGACATCGGTCGGTGGCCTTCAGGCCGAATTCGCCGAACGCCACCGAGTTGCCCCGCTGCGCGCTGCCCGAGATCTTGCCCTTGAATTGTTTGCGGAATTTAGTCCGCTTCGGCTGCATCATGTGTCGTTACCTGTTCAACCCGCGGCCGGTGCCGCAGCGGCGGGCACAGCGGTCTCCGCCGGCTTGCCGCCCGGGGCCGCGCCAGCTTCTGCAGCAGCCTCGGCAGCCTCGAGTTCCGGCTGATCGAATACTTCACCCTTGAAGATCCAAACCTTGATTCCGATCACCCCGTACGTGGTCTGCGCTTCGGCAAGACCGTAGTCGATGTCAGCGCGGAAAGTGTGCAGGGGAACCCGTCCCTCGCGATTCGTTTCCGTGCGGGCGATTTCTGAGCCATTCAGACGCCCCGAGATGCGCACTTTGATTCCGAGCGCGCCGGAACGCATGGTGTTGGTCACCGCGCGCTTCATGGCGCGGCGGAACATCACGCGCTTCTCGAGCTGCTGAGAAATGCCTTCGGCGACCAGCTTGGCGTCGAGTTCGGGTTTGCGGATTTCGGCGATATTGAGCCTCACGTCATTCATGGTCATGCCCAGAATCTTGGCGGCCGCGGTGCGCAGTTTTTCGATGTCCTCGCCCTTCTTGCCGATCACGATTCCCGGCCGCGCCGTATGAATGGTGATGTTGGCGCGCCGCGCGGCGCGCTCGATGTGGATGCGGCTGACGGATGCATCGGCAAGCTTCTTGTTCAGATACTTCCGCACCAGAAAATCGGTGTGGATATTCGAGGCGAACGTCTTGGATCCCGCATACCACTTCGACGTCCAGTCGCGAGTGATGCCAAGACGAATGCCAATCGGATTTACTTTTTGACCCATTAGGCGTCTCGCTTTCCGTCGGACACTTGAACCAGGATGTGACTGTTGCGCTTGTGGATCTGCACACCGCGGCCTTTGGCGCGGGCATGGAATCGCTTGAGCACGGGAGCGGCATCGACTTCGATCCGCGTCACCTTCAAATCATCGACATCCGCATTGAAATTGTTGTACGCATTGGCAATGGCCGAATCCAACACCTTGAGCACCATCTTCGCGCCCTTCTGCGGCATGAACTTCAGGGTGGTCACCGCGAGAGTCGCGGACTTGCCGCGGATGGTGTCCACCACCAAGCGGCACTTCTGCGGCGAAATTCGCGCGTATCGCAGTATTGCTTTGGTTTCCATGCCTTACTCCGCCGCCGATACTTTCTTGTCGCCGGAATGCGCCTTGAAGGTGCGCGTCGGTGCGAACTCGCCCAGCTTGTGGCCGACCATGTTCTCGGATACCAACACCGGCACGTGCAATCGGCCGTTGTGCACGGCAATGGTCAACCCGACCATATCGGGGATCACCATGGAACGGCGCGACCAGGTTTTGATCGGACGGCGATCATTCTTCTGACTGGCCGTTTGCACCTTCTTTGCCAGATGCAAATCCACGAACGGGCCTTTCTTTAGCGAACGAGGCACTTAGGTATCTCCAGTCATTAAATTCGTTTGTTCTTGCGACGCTGAACGATCATGCCGTCGGTGCGCTTATTCGCACGAGTCTTCTTGCCCTTGGTCTGCAAGCCCCACGGGCTCACGGGATGCGGGTTACCTTGACCTGACTTGCCTTCGCCGCCGCCGTGCGGGTGATCGACCGGGTTCATCACGACGCCGCGAACCGTCGGCCGTACACCGAGCCAACGTACCGCACCGGCTTTGCCGAACACCCGCAGATTGTGTTCGTCATTTCCGACCTCGCCGATGGTCGCGCGGCAATCCACATGAATCTTGCGCATTTCGCCGGATTTCAAACGCACGCTGGCATACATGCCTTCGCGCGCCGCGAATTGCGCAGAGGCGCCGGCGCTGCGCGCCATCTGGCCGCCCTTGCCGACTTTCAACTCGATGTTGTGCACGGTGCTGCCCACGGGAATGTGGCGCAGCGGCAGCGCATTGCCCGGCTTGATCGGAGCATCCGCACCGGAACGAATCTCGTCTCCGGCCTTCACACCCTTAGGCGCGAGAATGTAACGGCGTTCGCCGTCCTTGTAGAGGACCAGCGCCAGATGCGATGTTCGGTTCGGATCGTACTCCAGACGCTCCACGACGCCCGGAATGCCGTCCTTGTCGCGCCTGAAATCGACGATGCGATAACGCTGCTTGTGGCCGCCGCCGATATGGCGAGTGGTCTGCCGGCCGAAATGGTTGCGGGCTCCGGTGCGATTCTTTTTCGTGGTCAGCGCTTCGATCGGTCCGCCCTTGTGCAGGTGCGAGCGATCGATTTTGACCACGAAGCGCGTGCCCGGAGAAGTCGGCTTCATTTTTATGAGTGCCATGGCTTTAGGTCCGCGCCGAAGCTGTGCCGGTGAAGTCTATGGACTGACCGGTTTCCAAACGCACATAGGCTTTCTTGTAACCATTGCGCTTGCCGGCCACGTTCTTGAAGCGGCGGGTCTTGCCCGGCTTGTTCAGCAGATTGACACCTTCGACTTTGACTTCGAACATCATTTCGACGGCCTGCTTGACCTCCGCCTTCGATGCATCATCGCGCACGCGGAACACGTACTGATTCGCCTTTTCGGTGACATTCGCGGCCTTTTCGGACACGTGCGGCTGAATCAGCACGGTCATCAAACGTTCTTTATTCATTCGCGCCTCCGAGACGCTGTTCGAGCAACTTCAAGGCGCCCACCGTGGCAATCACCTTGTCGTGCTTGATCAAGCTCAAGGGATCGAGCGAGGACACCGGCATCACGTCCACATAGGGGACGTTGCGGGCGGCCAAGAACAACTTCTCTTCGTAGGCCTCGACCAAAATCAGCGCGCGCGTGAGTCCAAACTCCGCGAGCTTGCTGATCAGCAGCTTGGTCTTCGGCGCCGCAAGATCCAACGACTCGACGGCGAAAAGACGATCTTCACGTACCAGCTGCGACATCATGGACTGCATGGCCGCCCGGTACATCTTGCGGTTGACCTTCTGCGAAAAATCTCTCGGTCGGGCAGCGAAGGCTCGGCCGCCGCCGACCCAGATGGGGCTGCGAATGGAGCCGGCACGCGCCTGGCCCGTGCCCTTCTGACTCCAGGGCTTCTTGCCACCGCCACGAACTTCGGCGCGGCTCTTTTGCGCCTTGGTCCCGGCTCGGCCGGCGGCCTGATAGGCGGTAACGACCTGGTGAATCAGCGCTTCGTTGTAGGCTCGACCGAAAGCCACATCCGACAATTGGATATCGCTGGCAGGAGACGCATTCTTTAGCTGGAGCTTCATGAGGGTTTACTTCTTGGCAGCCTTAGGTGGGGCGCCCTTCGCCGCAGATCCGCCCTTGGCGGCGACCGGAGCCTTGTTCGGCATCAATTTATTGCGTCGCGCCTGGCCGGCCGCCTTGACCGAGGGCTTGATGATGACGCGGCCGCCTTCGGCGCCGGGAACCGCCCCGCTGATCAACAACAAATTGCGGGGAACGTCGATTTCGACGATGCGCAAATTCTCGATGGTGCGATTGCGCACGCCCATGTGGCCCGACATGCGCTTGCCTTTGAACACGCGGCCCGGCGTCTGACGTTGGCCGATTGAACCAGGGGCGCGATGCGACACCGAGTTGCCGTGCGTCTTCATGCCGCCGGCAAAGTTGTGGCGCTTCATGGTGCCCTGAAAGCCCTTGCCCACCGTGGTGCCCGTCACATCGACGATTTGGCCTACGGTGAACATATCGACTTTCAATTCGCCGCCCGTAGCGAGCGTCTCGCCTTCGTTCTTGCCGAGGCGAAATTCTTCGGAGGTGTGTCCGGCGCTCACATTTGCCTTGGCAAAGTGGCCCGCCTGGGCTTTGGTGACGCGTGATGGACGACGCACGCCAATGGTAACTTGGACCGCGCGATAACCGTCGGTTTTGTCACTTTTGACTTGCGATATGCGATTCGGCAACGCCTCGACGACCGTCACGGGAACAGTCACACCGGCGTCGGTGAATACTCGGGTCATGCCGCACTTGCGGCCAACCAGACCAATGGTCATTGTCAATCCTCTCACGCGGGGGAGCTACGATTGGCGCCCGCATTCGTTGCAACAGATCGGCGGTTTAGGCACTCGGACCCTGGTTACCCTTGGATAAACAGCGTCGGCGCCCACTCGCTCCGACCTTAAAAAATGGACGGCGAAGTATACGCTTTTGAGCGCTCAGTTCAACTTAATTTGCACGTCGACGCCGGCCGGAAGCTCGAGCTTCATCAGGGCGTCCACGGTCTTGTCGGTGGGGTTCAAAATGTCCATCAAACGCTTGTGCGTGCGGATTTCGAACTGGTCGCGGGCGTCTTTATCGCCATGCGGCGCGGTCAATACCGTAAAACGCTCCATTTTGATGGGTAGCGGCACGGGGCCTTTGACGGTCGCGCCGGTGCGCTTGGCGGTATCGACGATTTCGCGAGCCGACTTGTCGATCAATCGATGATCGAAAGCTTTCAAGCGGATTCTAATATTCTGATTAGCCATGACTTACCTAGGGCGCTTCGCGCCACATTAAGGCGCTTCGCGCCAACTATCGACGGGGCCGAAACGGCCCCGTCCTCAAAGGGTGCGGGATATTACGCTAAAACTTTGGCAACCACACCTGCGCCGACGGTTTTTGTCGCACGGGATCACGCAATCACTTTGGCAACCACACCTGCGCCGACGGTTTTGCCGCCCTCGCGGATGGCGAAACGCAGGCCCTGCTCCATCGCGATCGGCGCAATCAGCTCCACCACGATCTTGATGTTATCCCCCGG
>JALYIW010000162.1 GCA_030775625.1 Pseudomonadota bacterium
GATATCCATGCCGAAGAGGGACGCTCTGCGGCCGAAGTGATCATGACGGTGCTGCATTCCGGCGGCAAATTCGATGACACCTCGTACAAGGTCTCCGGCGGTCTGCACGGCGTCGGCATTTCCGTCGTCAATGCGCTGTCTGATTTTCTGGAACTGAACATACGGCGGGACGGCAAGCTGCATCGACAGGAGTACCGCCTCGGAGAACCCCAAGCTCCGCTGGTCGCCGTCAGTGACACCGATGAGAAGGGCACCACTCTGCGCTTCAAACCGAGCGCGCAGATATTCACCAATATTTCATTCAACTACGACACGCTGGCCAAGCGCTTGCGGGAACTGTCCTTCCTCAACTCCGGTGTGCGCATCGAGTTGAACGATGAACGTGATGAAAAGACCGAGGTATTTCAACACGAAGGCGGTTTAAAGGCTTTCGTGACGCATCTGAATCGCAGCAAGACCGCCGTTCACCCTACCGTGCTGTGGTTTCAAACCCGCGAAGGCAATACCCAGGTCGAAGTCGCCATGCAGTGGAATGACTCGTATCAGGAGAGCATGTATTGCTATACGAACAACATCCCGCAAAAAGACGGCGGCACACATCTAGCCGGTTATCGCGCCGCGTTGACCCGCACGCTCAATAACTACATCGAAAAAGAACTCGCCGCGAAAAAAGAGAAAATTCAAACTACGGGCGACGACTCGCGCGAAGGCCTCACCGCCATTTTGTCGGTGAAGCTGCCCGATCCTAAGTTCTCTTCCCAGACCAAAGACAAGCTGGTCTCCTCGGAAGTCAAAGGCGTGGTCGAATCCGCGGTCGCGGGCCGGCTCGAAGAATTTCTGTTGGAGCACCCGCAGGAAGCGCGCGCCATCGTCAATAAGATTCTCGAAGCGGCGTATGCGCGCGAGGCGGCGCGCAAGGCGCGCGAGATGACGCGTCGCAAAGGCGCACTCGACATCGCCGGCCTGCCCGGCAAACTCGCCGACTGTCAGGAAAAAGATCCCGCATTGTCCGAGATGTTCTTGGTGGAGGGCGACTCGGCAGGCGGCTCCGCGAAACAGGGCCGCGACCGGCGCACTCAGGCCATCTTGCCGCTCAAAGGCAAAATCCTCAATGTCGAGAAGGCGCGCTTCGACAAAATGCTGGCTTCCCAGGAAGTCGGCACTCTGATCACCGCCTTGGGGTGCGGAATCGGCCGCGACGATTTCAATGTCGACAAGCTGCGCTATCACCGCATCATCATCATGACGGACGCCGACGTGGATGGCTCGCACATTAGAACCCTGTTGTTGACCTTCTTCTATCGACAGATGCCGATTCTCATCGAGCGCGGCCACGTTTACATTGCACAGCCGCCTTTGTATAAGGTGAAAAAAGGCAAACAGGAAACCTACGTCAAGGATGATCTGGAACTGAATGCGCTGTTGCTGAGCACCGCCATCGATGGTGCCGCCTTGCACGTCAACGCCGACGCACCCCCGCTCTCGGGCTTAGGTCTCGAGTCCCTGGCGAGAAAGTATGTGGAAGTCCAGGCCATCGTCCGCCGTTGGGCGCGACGCTACGATGAGCGTTTCCTCGAGCAGCTGCTGTACGTGCCCGCACTGACCACCGAAGCCTTCGATCGCATGGACACCTTGCGGGATTGGTGCCGCGGTTTGGCGCAAAAGCTCAATGCCCTCGACGATGTGTCTCGGCGTTACCGGGTCACGGTGCAAATCATGGCCGCCGGCGGGCACCGCATCGACCTGCAGCGCTTCGAGCACGGCTTGAGTTCAGAGAAGCATATTCCGCGGGAATTTTTCGATTCCGCGGAGTATCTACGGATCGCCGAACTCGCCCAGACCTTGAACGATTTGATGGGTCCGGGCGCGTACATTCAACGCGGCGACGACCGCCAAGACGTGGCCAGTTTCAAAGTCGCCATGGCTTGGTTGTTCGAGCAGGCCAAAAAAGGCCAGAGCATTCAACGCTACAAGGGTCTCGGCGAAATGAATGCCAGTCAATTGTGGGATACGACCATCAATCCGGAAACTCGGCGCCTGATGCAAGTGCGAATTGAAGACGTGGTCGCCGCGGACGATATATTCACCACGCTCATGGGTGACGCCGTCGAACCGCGCCGCGAGTTCATCGAAAAGAATGCACTGCAGGTTTCGAATCTGGACGTGTAAGCTGTTGTCGACACCGTCCCGACTCTACCAAAAATAGGTCTCGGATCCCGTGAAGATCCGTGCATGCCTCAGTACACGGTCGCGAGCCGTACTCGAGCCGTACTCGAGGCGGACCCGGAGCGCGAGCATTTTCATTGGTACAACTGGCGCTTCAGCGGTTACGACCGGACCAAGCATGACGCACGGCTCTGCCACTACATCCCGTGCAATTTAGGAGAGATTCCGGATCATTACCGGCGGTTCATTGAGCCCCCAGATATCGTGGTCCTCAAGACTCGCGATGTCGACGCCGACGGATTTTTCAATCTGAAGCGTCTCGAACCTCTGGCACCGGGCCATCACCGCCCGCGCGAAGATCGTCGTCGTGGAAGTCAGCGAAGGTCTGCCGTACGTGTACGGCATCGAGAACGGTCTGCATATCAGCGAGGTTGACTATGTGATTGATGGTGATGCCGGATTGCCCCCGGCCCTGCCTGACCCGCCGCCTTGTGAGACGGACCGTGCCGTCGCACGTCTGATCGCCTCGGAAAGTGGGCGATGGTGTCTGCCTGCAGGTCGGTATCGGCGGAATGCCGAATGCCGTTTGTTCTCTGTTGCTCGATAGCGGCGTACGCAATCTCGGTGTGCACACTGAAATGCTGACCGAGGGTCTCATCGAACTCTACAACGGCGGGGTCATCACCGGATTGGCCAAAGCGTTGGATCCGGGAAAAATCGTCTGCAGTTTTGGGTTGGGATCTCAGGAGGTCTACCGCTGCGTAGATCGAAACGCGCCAACGGCGCGCTGTTGCAACAGGGAACGCTGAGGTGTTGAACAACGGTCAGGTGTTCCGTTATTTTTGCGTGATCGTTCTCTCGGGGTAGAAGACGGGCGGAAATTTTTCAAACGCAGGTTTTGCGAAAAGATATCCCTGGAAGAAACGAATACCATTGTCCTCCAACCAGCGGAACTCCTGCAGCGTCTCAACACCTTCGGCAATGACGTCGATGCCCAAATCCGCGCATACCTGCGCTATGCCGCGAACGATGGCTTGGCGCGGTCCGTGTTTTTCGATGCCCCGCACGAGATTCATATCAATCTTCACATGATCGGGCTGGAACTCGGCAAGGAGATTTAAGCCGGAGTAGCCCGCGCCGAAGTCATCGATCGCAAGCTTGACGCCCATTCCCCGATATTCGTTGAGCAACGCCGCAAAATGCATATGGTCGTGGATGACCTCGCCTTCGATCACTTCCAGGACGATGCGCTCGAGCGGCAGAAAATTGTCGGCGGCCGCCTTGCAGGTGCTGCCGATGGCGTCCGCGCAGAGTTCCAGGCTCCTAGGCATGAAATTGAGGTTAAGGTTGCACTGCAATCCAATTCGTGCGGCAAGAGCGATTGCCTGGATCCGGCTGTCTTGGTCGAACTGGTGTTTGAGATCATTCGGCACCTGTTCCAACACCCGGAACGCTGGTACGTTGCCGGGACCGCGGATCAGCGCTTCGTACGAAATCACTTTCAGCGCCACGGTATCGACAATGGGTTGGAACGCGTACGAAAAGGCAGGGGCCGAGCTGGGCGACGTAGTCGGCTGCGTTTGGCCGGCGACCGGCGCCGACACTGATACGGCATAGCTCATACAGCCGCTGTCTGCGCCCCAGTCAGAGTCTTGCGCCATCGTCCTTCGCGAAAAGCGGAGAGCAATTTCTTGGCGCGCCCGGAATCCAGGCCGAGGAAGCAGCTCGAGCCACTAAAAAAATCGTTGATGCCGGAGATCAGCGCAAGGTCCTTGCGGGAAACCTCTGAGAATCCCATCGTCCAGTGCGCAAAGAATCTGCTTGGAATCGCTTCGGCTACGATTTTGGTCACTTTCTGGTGGCGCTTCTCCAGTTCGATCCTGGCGTAAAGCGCGTTCACCGCGTCGGGAACTCCTTCAAGCACCTGAAAAAAGCTGCCCTCGGTGTAAAGCAGAATCCCGGTCAGCCCGGCCCCATCATTGTGCTTGCGTGCCGCCTGCAGCAATGCCGTCAGCTCAACCGTTTCGAAATGACGCGTTGCCTCGCTGGCATAGATACAATGCATTAAATCGGGCACGTAGGCTCCAAGATATTGAATGACAGAGGCAATAGCCTTAGCGGGTGCCACTCTCTTGTACGCTTGTCGCGCGATTACTTCAGTCGATCCGCGCACAGTCTTGGAGGAACCGGCGTTGGCGCGGTGCAGCGGTGACGCGTGTGCCACATTCCCGGTTGCAGAGGCCGCTTGGGTCAAACCCCGTCAACCGCCCAGCACCTAAGAAGCCGGCTTCCAAAATGTAATGACGGCGCCGCCGACGATGATCAACACGCCACCCACCAGAATCGGCAGCGTCGGCAATGATCGAAACGCCAGGAAGTTGATCACCTGCCAGACGACGAACAGGGTCGCGACGTACAGTCCGACCACCTTTCCGAATTCCAGGGGCGCCAGGTTCAGAAAAGATCCGTACCCGAACAACAGTAAAGCGCCGGCGAGGAATAGCGCGAGCCTAACCATGCCCACGTGGTGGTATATCGCGGTTCTGACGACGGCATCGCCGCTGACTTCAAGAACGGTGGCGATCACCAACAGGATTAGGGGATGGACACCTTGCAGTAGCTTTATCATACGATGTTCTCGCTCCCTACCAGACGACAATGATGAGAACAAAAACTGCGTACAACGCCGACAAGGGTATTAGCCAACGAGCGTCCACCGTCTTTCTCGAAAACAGACACAGCAGAATTGCCACCGCCATCATGGTGACCGCTCCGGAGACCACAAGCTCACGCGAAAATACCCACGACGTATAAAAAAGTCCCAGAGCCGTTGGGATGGTGGCCTGTATCATCATGGCGCCGGAGATATTGGCCAGCGCCAACCGCTCCTTGCCCTGACGAACCCAGATCAGCGCATTCATGGTTTCCGGCAGTTCGGTAGCGACCGGACTGAGGAGCAGCGCGACAAGCTGCGGCGATAAACCTGCCCACACGCCGATCGCTTCGAGTTGTCCGACGAACACCTTGGAGGCGATCGCGATGGCGATCAGCGCAAGACCGGTCTGCAGCAGCGGCCACGCGACGCCGGGATCGCCCTTGGGATGAAAGCGGAGGGGCTCGAGAATCTCGTCGCCATGCACCTGCTCGCCGCGCAACTCTTGCAGTAAATACACCCCATAGGCGATCAGGAACATTGTCCCGAGCCAGGGCTTATAGCTGAAAACCACCAGCCCAAGAGTGATCTTGAAAATGAAGATGGCGAGAAACCAGGCTTGATCCTTGCGCAGTTTCCTCGAATCGCACTCAACTTCGCGATTCAGCCGGCCGAGGCGTCGATGGTTCCAAAACATCGCGGCACCGACAACCGCATAGGAGATCGTGGCGAGAACCAAGGGACCCCCCAGCGCCGCACCGACACCAATATCTTTTTGCGCGGCATCGCGGCCCAACACGACGGCAACGAAAGTGACGGCGCTCTCTGGCAGCGCAGTACCGAACGCCGCGAGTACGGTGCCGGTCGCCGTCTCGCCCACGCCGAGCTTGCGCCCCAGCCATTCCACTCCATTGACGAAAAATTCGCACGCAAAGTAGATCGTGACGGCGGAGCCGAGGAACAGCACGACGGTGAGCATCGATGGAGCCGTCTACCAAGGGTACGCGGCGATACGGGCAAGCCCGGCTTCGATCGCTTGCCGCACTTGCTCGTTGAGTACCCGCGGCTCTTTGCCGACCGATTCGATTGGATCGCCGATGACGACTCGGATCGTGCCCGGCCTTTTCAGAAAGCCGCGTCGCGCCCAGAACTGTCCCGCGTTGTGCGAGAGCGGCACCACGCTCTTGCCGGAAGCGATCGCCAGTAAGGCCCCGCTCGCGCCGAATTTGCGCGTTTCGCCAAAGACCACCCGAGTGCCCTCCGGGAATATGATGACCCATAGTCCATCGGCCAGCCGCGCCTTGCCTTGCTCGATCACTTGGTTGACGGCGCGATGCCCCTCGCCGCGATTGATGGCGATGGGACGCAGCAGCTTAAGCCCCCAGCCCACGAACGGTATCCACAATAGCTCGCGTTTGAGCACCCACACCTGCGGCGGAAAAATCAGGAATTGCGCCACGGTCTCCCAGGCGGACGTGTGATTGCTCATGACGATGTGGTTGCCCTGTGGAATGCGCTCCCGGCCCTCCACGACGTACGTCAGGCCGCAAAGGCGTCCGAGCACCCAAAACAAAATTTTTGCCCAGGTGCGTGCGATCGCGAATTGCGCGCGGTAGGGCAACCAGAATCCCAGCGCCATCACCGCTCCAAATACACAGGCCGACGCCATCATGTATGTCGTGAAGATCAACGAACGAAGCAGCTGCATGCGCTCGCTCAGCCCGGCAGCCGCGACAGGTCCGCCACACCGCCGAGCAGCAGCAGCACCTCGCGCAGTAAGGCGAGGCGGTTGCCGCGTCGCTCAAGGTTTTGGTCCATGACCATGACGTGCTCGAAAAAATCATCCACCGGCGCTCTGAGCTCGACCAAGGCCCGCAAGCTGTCCTCATAGCGGCGTTCCGCGGCCGCGCTTTGCACCGGATCGCGGATTTCGCCAAGAACCTTGTGCAATTGCCTCTCAGCCTCTTCCGTCATCGTGTCGGCATTGACCGCGACGCCGCTGCCCAGCTGCGTCTTTTTCAAGATGTTTGCGATGCGCTTGTTGATGGCCGACAGCACCGCGGCCTCCGGCAGCAGCAGAAATTCCTTCAGCGCCTGCAAGCGCGCCACCACATCGAGCGGTGAGCGCGGGCGCGTGGCGAGGACTGCGTCGAGCATTTCCGCAGTGGTGCCGGCATCTTCCAACAGCATGCCGCGCAGCCGGTCCGCGATGAAATCGTAAACTTCATCGACGACGCCGGGCCGCTGCGCCGGCTGAGATGCAGCAGCCGTGTCGAGCAATTCGATCAGGTCCAACTCCAGGCGGCCCTCGAGCAGAATGCGCAGCACGCCCAATGCGGCGCGCCGCAAGCCGAAAGGGTCCTTAGTGCCGGAAGGGCGCAGCTCCAGAGCAAAGATGCCCACCAATGTGTCGAGTTTGTCGGCAAGCGCCACCGCCTGTCCAGTCCTGGTGGTGGGTAGCGAATCGCCGGCAAAACGTGGTCGATAATGCTCCTCGAGCGATAGGGCGAGTTCCGCCGGCTCGCCTTGTGCCTCGGCGTAGTAGCGGCCCATCGTGCCCTGCAGTTCGGGAAATTCCACCACCATGGCAGTCATCAAGTCGGCCTTGGCGAGTTCTGCGGCTCGCGCCACGTCGCCGCCCGCGCCGATGCGGCTGCCGATCAACTGCGCCAGAGTCTTGACCCGCTGGGTCTTGTCCGCATAACTGCCGAGCTTGGTCTGAAACGTTACACCGCTCAGGCCTGCGGCATGCGCTTCGAGCGAGATCCTTCGATCCTGCTCCCAAAAGTATGCAGCGTCGCGGAGGCGCGGGCGCACGACCCGCTCATTTCCTTCACGTACCTTTGACGGATCACGGCTCTCTATATTACTGACCGTGACGAACCAGCCGGACAACTCACCGTCGGCGCCGGCGACGGCGAAATACCGTTGATGATCTTGAATGGTCGCGATCACCACCTCGCGCGGCAACTTCAAAAATCGCTGCTCGAATTGCCCCGCGATCGGAACCGGCCACTCTACCAATGCCGTGACTTCATCGAGCAAAGCATCGTCGATCAATGCTCGCCCGCCGGTCTCTCTCGCCGCCGCCGTCACGCCTGCGCGGATCAATTCTCGGCGTGCAGCGAAATCTGCCACCACCATGGCGCGCCGCAGCTTACTTTGGTACTCCCCGGCCGACTTCAGCGTGATGGGGCGCGGCGCGTGGAAGCGGTGCCCGAAGGTCACTCGGCCGGATGCGAGCCCGAGTACTTCGACGGGAACTACGGCGTCACCATATAAAAGAACCACACCGTGCACCGGCCTCACGAATTCCGCGGTGCGCGTTCCCCAGCGCATGCGCTTGGCAATGGGCAGCGCGGCAATCGACTGAGTGATGATGGCGCCAAGCAGGCTGGCCGTCGCAGCGCCGCGCTCGGTACCGCGATACTGGAGCCACGCGCCCTTATCGGTCTTGAGCTCCAGCAGTTCCCCCACCTGCACTCCGCAACTCTTGGCGAACGCTAGCGCTGCCTGCGTCGGCGTGCCTTGCGCATCGAAAGAATTCGCCAGCGGCGGCCCGCGTCGCTCCGCCAGGCGATCGGGTTGCTGCTCGGCTAATTTTTCCACTCGCACCGCCAGGCGCCGGGGGGTGGCATAGGCGTGGACCTTGCCGTGCGGGAGGCCCGCCGCGTCGATTCCCTGTTGCACGCCGTCCATGAGCGCGTTCGACAAACTCAGCAGAGTACGCGGCGGCAGTTCTTCGCAGCGGAGTTCGAACAGTAAATCGTGAACCCTCATCAGCCGAGCGAACTCCGCTGTTCTTTGATGAGCGGAAAGCCCAGCGCTTCCCGGCTCGCGCGATACGCCTCAGCCACACCGCGCGCCAGCGTGCGCACGCGCAAAATGAATCTCTGGCGCTCGGTGACGGACACTGCGTGACGCGCGTCCAACAAGTTGAACGTGTGCGAAGCCTTGACCATTTGCTCGTAAGCCGGCAGCACGAGTTTGTCCTCCAGCACCCGTCGGCAAGCCACTTCGTGCGCATCGAATTGCAGCAAAAGGGCCGCGGTATCGGCCTTTTCAAAGTTGTAAGCGGATTGCTCCACTTCGTTCTGATGAAACACGTCGCCATAGGTGATCGTGCCGAACGGGCTGTCGCTCCACACGATATCAAAGATGCTTTCCTTGGCTTGGATGTACATCCCCAAGCGCTCCAAACCGTAGGTGACTTCGCCCATCACCGGGCGGCAATCCAAACCGCCGACCTGTTGGAAGTAGGTGAACTGCGAGACTTCCATGCCGTTGAGCCAGACCTCCCAACCCAACCCCCAGGCACCCAAGGTGGGTGACTCCCAGTTGTCCTCGACGAAACGAACGTCATGCGTCAACAGATCGAAGCCCAAGAACCGCAGCGAACCCAAGTACAGTTCCTGGAAGTCGTCAGGGGAAGGTTTGATGCACACCTGGAACTGGTAGTAATGCTGCAGCCTAAACGGGTTGTCGCCGTAGCGCCCGTCAGTGGGACGCCGCGACGGCTGCACGTAAGCCGCCCTCCAAGGTTCGGGGCCTACGGCTCGCAAAAAGGTGGCCGAATGGAAGGTTCCTGCGCCCATCTCCATGTCATAGGGCTGCAGCACGATGCATCCCTGCTCGGACCAATATTTCTGCAGCGCAAAAATGAGGTCCTGAAATGTGCGGGGCGGCGCGGGAGGAGCGTGGGCCATCGTCAGCTCGCGAATGCAAAGGTCGCGAGTATAGCTACGTGCCCCACAGGTGTCCCATGCTTCACCTTGCACTCAAAGGGGTCACGGACGCAGCCGTTGCCTCTGTTATTCGCCTGGGCCGGGAACTAGATCACGTTGTGCACTAAAATAGCGCGCGATTTTCCTCGTTTTGATCCAAAATGCGGCATAGCTAGGCTTTCTGGCTCGCAAGTGCTTGATCCGTATATTGCATCAAAATGGCACATTTGCTGCATTGTCCCAGAATTCCCGGGGCGGCCCGGCCGATAACTTTAACCACCTACGCGAGGACGCCGATGACTCCCGCCGATGTTCTAAAATTAATCGCCGAAAAAGAAGCGAAATTCGCCGATCTTCGCTTTACCGACACCATTGGTAAGGAGCAACACGTCACCATCCCGACCCGCTTGGTGGACGAAGGCTTTTTCAAGGACGGCAAGATGTTCGACGGCTCGTCCATTGCCGGTTGGAAGGGCATCAACGAGTCCGACATGATTTTGATGCCGGACCCTGCGACGGCCGTCATCGACCCGTTCTACGAGGAGACTACCGTCAACCTGCGTTGCGATGTCATTGAACCGATGACCATGCAGGGATACGAGCGCGATCCTCGCTCCCTGGCGAAGCGCGCCGAGGCCTACCTGAAATCGACCGGTATCGCCGACTCCGCGTTGTTCGGACCCGAAAACGAATTCTTTATTTTCGACAACGTCACTCACAGCTCCAGCATGAACGGCTGCGCCTATGAAGTGGATGCGTACGAAGGTGCTTGGAATTCAGGCAAGAGTTACGAAGATGGCAACAAAGGTCATCGGCCCGGCATCAAGGGCGGCTATTTTCCGGTGCCGCCGGTCGATGCGCAGCAAGACATCCGTACCGCCATGTCGATGGCCTGCGAAGAAATGGGCTTGAAGTTCGAAGTGCATCACCATGAAGTCGCCACTGCGGGGCAGGGCGAGATCAATGTCGCGGCCAACACGCTGACCAAAAAAGCGGACGAAGTACAGATCCTCAAATATGCCCTGCAGAACGTGGCGCACGGCTACGGAAAAACCCTGACCTTCATGCCCAAACCCATCGTCGGCGACAACGGCAGCGGCATGCATGTGCATCAATCTCTGCAAAAAGACGGCAAGGCGCTGTTCGCGGGCGATAAGTACGGTGGGCTGTCCGACACCGCGCTCTACTATATCGGCGGCATCATCAAGCATGCCAGAGCCATCAATGCGTTCACCAACGCCAGCACCAACAGCTACAAGCGACTGGTGCCGGGCTTCGAAGCGCCGGTCAAACTCGCCTACTCCGCGCGCAATCGCTCGGCCTCGATTCGCATCCCCTGGATTTCCAATCCCAAGGGCCGCCGCATCGAAGTGCGCTTTCCGGATGCCACCGCCAATCCGTATTTCGCTTTCGCGTCCATGCTGCTGGCGGGCATCGACGGCATCCAGAACAAGATTCATCCCGGAGATCCCGCAGACAAGGATCTCTACGATCTGGAGCCCGAAGAGGACAAGAAGATACCTACGGTATGCCACTCGCTCGACATGGCGCTCGACTATCTGGACAAGGACCGGGGGTTTCTCAAGGCAGGCGGTGTTTTCACCGACGACCTGATCGACGCCTACATCGAATTGAAGATGAAGGAAGTGACGCGCTTGAGGATGACCACGCATCCGATCGAAATCGAGATGTACTACAGCTTGTGAGGCTCCCATAAAGGGAGCCGCGGCCTCGAGGTGACGGCGGTCACGCCGCCGTCACCTTAGTTTTGTGGCCGGGAGGCGATAGGGCTATGCTTTGGACTTATGCACCCTTGGAGACCATGGATAATGGCAGCCGCACTCGCCGCATTCGCGGGGCAGGCGGCGGTGGTTTACAAGTGGACCGACGACCACGGGCTGGTTCACTACTCCGACCAGCCGGTCCCGGGTGCGCAGAAGATAGTCACGGCGTCGAGTTCCAGGAGCAACGGATCCGGGGCCTCAGCCGGCGCCGCGAGCCCCGCCGCACCCTCTGCCAAGAAGCCTACGGCGTCCGCCATCAACTACACTCAGTTCGCGATCACGTCACCGAGTCCGGAGCAAACCTATTTCGGCGACGAGATCGTCAGCGTCAGCCTGGCATTGCAGCCGGCCCTCAAGGAGGGCCAGAGCATAACCTGGCATCTGAACGGCAAACAGCTCGACGATCAGGGCCCGGGCACGACGCAATTTACGCTGCAGAGTTTAGAACGCGGGGCGTACGTCATCGCCGCCACGATTTTGGATCAAAACACCGGCGAGTCACTGAGCAGCGAGACCGTCAACTTCTACGTTCGCCAGCCATCTGTGCTTTCACCGCAGCGAAAGAAACCCTAAGCCTTCGATTCCGCCACTCGGATATTCCGCTTGGCTGCTGAACTGCTCGCGCCAATCCTGCGCTTCGACAGCACCGAGTTGCTCGATGCTTTGGTGACCAGCGTCTTTCTCCTCGATCAAGACCTCAATGTCGGTTACCTGAATGCCGCCGCGCAAACCCTGCTCGGCCTCGGTCCGAATCAAGCGGTGGGCAGGCGCATCACGGACCTCACCCGGGGCGCCGACACTCTGCTGCCGCTGTTCGATCGCGCGCTCAAGGGCGGTGAGGGCGTAGTACAGCGCGAACTCGCATGGCCGGCCCCGGGCGGCGTCGACCGTATTCTCGACTGCGCCGTGACCCAAATAGCGATGGGGCAAGAAGGTTTCCGACTTTTGCTCGAAATCGAGGACATCACGCAGCATCGCCGGCTGACCCGCGAAAACGCGCTGCTGGCCCAATTGGGCGGGAGCCGCTTGATGGTTCGCCAGCTTGCGCATGAAATCAAAAACCCTCTCGGCGGCTTGCGCGGTGCCGCGCAGCTGCTCGAACGCGAACTCTTGGATCCTGCGCTTCGCGAATACACGCGAGTCATCATCAGTGAAGCGGACCGGCTCACCCACTTGCTGGACTCCATGCTCGGGCCCGGCCGCCCACCCGCGAAGCAGCTACTCAATGTGCATGAATTGCTGGAGCGCGTGTATCACCTGCTGCGCAGCGAAGCGCCCGAGGGAGTGACCGTGGAACGCGATTACGATCCAAGCTTGCCGCCCTTCACCGTCGATCCGAATCACATCATCCAGGCAATGCTGAATCTTGGACGCAACGCCGTCCAGGCCTTGTCGAGCGGCAACGTGCAGTCGCCCAGATTGACGCTGCGAACACGCGCCGCCACCAATGTGAGCATAGGCGGCACGCAGCGTCATCGTTTGGTCGCTTCCATTCAATTCGAAGACAACGGCCCGGGCGTGCTGCCCGAAATTCGCGACACCATTTTTTATCCCCTCGTGTCCGGGCGATCCGACGGCACCGGCCTAGGTCTCGGCATCGCACAGGACTTGGTCAGCCGCCACGGCGGTTTGATCGAATTCGACAGCGCCCCCGGTAGAACAATATTCGTTATTTCTCTGCCCATGGACACCTAATGAACGTGAAGCCGCTGCAAGTTTGGTTGGTCGACGACGATGCCTCCATTCGTTGGGTGCTCGAAAAAGCATTGAAAGGCAGCGGCATGGTCGCGAAGTGCTTCGACCAAGCGGACAGTGTCATCACGGCATTGCGCGGCGACGCGCCCGACGTGCTGATGACGGACATCAG
>JALYIW010000163.1 GCA_030775625.1 Pseudomonadota bacterium
CTCCTCTGCCTGCACGATTCCATTGATTGGCCCGTAGCGTTCCTGGGAGCCATTCACGCGGGCGTGGTTCCGGTCCCTGTCAACACACTGTTGACAGCGGACGAGTACGAATACATGTTGCAGGACAGCCGCGCGCGCCTGGCAATTGTTTCTGCGTCTCTCCTGCCACGTTTCCTGCCTCTTCTGCACAAAGTGGCATCGTTGGCCACCCTGGTGGTCAGCGGCGGCGACAATGAAACCTCGTTGAGCATGCAGCACTTCATGGCGTTGACGCACGCCCATGCCGAGGTCGCACCGACCACCCGCGATGACATGTGCTTTTGGCTTTACTCCTCTGGTTCGACCGGGCGCCCGAAGGGGACTGTCCACGTGCACTCGAGTCTCATGTATACGGCGAACTATTACGCATGTCCGATTCTTGGAATTCAAGAGTCGGACGTGGTTTTTTCCGCTGCGAAGCTTTTCTTCGCTTATGGGTTAGGGAACTCACTGACCTTTCCCCTGACGGTCGGCGCCACCTCCGTTCTGATGGCCGAAAGAGCCACGCCCAATGCCGTATTTCGTTGCCTAGAATCACAACGTGTCACAATATTTTCCGGCGTACCGACGCTTTACGCCGCGATGTTGGCCAGTCCCGATGCGCCTGACCGCGCCAATCTATCGCTGCGGCGGTGTGTTTCCGCCGGCGAGGCGTTGCCCGAGGATATCGGCAAGCGCTGGGCAAGTGCGGTGGGCGTGGACATTCTGGATGGAATTGGCTCAACAGAAATGCTGCATATCTTTCTGTCCAACTCGCCGAACGATGTCCGTTACGGGACCACCGGCAAGCCGGTGCCCGGCTACACGCTTCGACTGATAGATGAGCAAGGTCATGAGGTTGCACCGGGAGAGCACGGCGAACTACAGATCTGCGGCCCGAGCGGTGCCCTCATGTACTGGAATAATCGTGAAAGGACCCGATGTACTTTTTTGGGGGAATGGACCCGCAGCGGCGATAAGTTCTATCAAACGCCGGACGGGTATTTCGTGTATGCCGGACGTATCGATGACATGTTGAAAGTCGGCGGAATTTACGTATCCCCAGTAGAGGTCGAAGCCGCGCTCATATCACATCAGGCCGTTCTGGAGGTCGCTGTGGTGGGCCGGCGCGATCGCGACCAACTCGTCAAACCTGTCGCCTACGTGGTCGTGAGGGACGGCATCGCTTGTTCCGATGCCCTGGCCCATGCGTTGAAAATCCATGTCAAATCCCTGCTTGCGCCGTACAAATATCCTCGCTGGGTAGAGTTCATCGACGAATTGCCAAAAACGGCGACCGGCAAGATCCAGCGCTTTAAGCTTCGTACAACCAACGAGAGTTGCTGAGTTTGCCGCATATCGAACTCGGCGCAGATCGCCTTGAATACCAATTGATCAGCGGCGCCCAAACTGCGGACGAGGCGACGCTGGTGTTCTTGCACGAGGGGCTGGGGTGCGTGGCGCTGTGGAAGGATTTTCCCTCGCAAGTCGCCAAAGCCACGGGGTGTAACGCGCTAGTCTATTCGCGGTACGGTTACGGATCATCGACGCCGTTGCGCAGCCCTCGGGAGCCGACCTTCATGCACGATGAGGCTTTGATTGCGTTGCCTCGACTGCTTGACGCATTGGGGATCGAGCATCCCATTCTGTTCGGCCACAGCGACGGTGCCTCGATTGCGTTGATTCATGCCGGCTGGGGAGGCCGCCCCGTTCGCGGAGCCGTGCTGATGGCACCGCACGTCGTGATCGAAGATGTCTGTCTCGCGAGTATCGCCGCCCTGAAGCATACGTACGAGACGACCGATCTGCGGAAAAAATTGGCTCGTTATCACCTAGATCCGGAGGGTGCCTTTTCGGGCTGGTGCAACATATGGTTGGACCCGGGCTTTCGCACCTGGGACATTCAACCCTTCGTGCGGGAACTTGCCTGTCCGGTGCTGGCCATCCAGGGTTTCGAGGATGAATACGGGACCATGGAACAGGTCGAGCGCATCCGCGGGCTCTCGCGCTCGGTCGATCTACTCAAGCTCGACTCATGCGGTCATTCGCCACATCGAGATAGGCCGGACGCTGTCCTTGCCACGGCAGGTTCGTTCATCAAACGTCTCGTCGGCATCGCCTAGCCCACCTCGCACACTCCGCAGAAAATGCCCTCGCGCATGCAGTACCAGGCATCGGTTTGTGGGCGATCGTTGCGAAATCGAGATCGAGGGCATCGGTACTCGCACGAACGATGTTATCGCCGACACACTAGCGGGAGAGATTCCTATGGCCGAGAAGGGCTGAAGCAGCGCGCAAGCACTGTTGAATGCCGCTCACGACGGCGACAAGCTCGCGTCGAACACGGAACACTCATGGCAACTTTTGAATATTGCACATGGCGGCCATGTCATCGCGCAGAAATGCGCGCAGGTTGGCTGTAAGTATGGGCAATAAATCGTGCGCGTAGCCCTCATGAACTCCGCCGAGATGCGGCGAAATGATGACGTTAGGCAATGACCAGAGCCTACTATCCCGCGGTAGCGGCTCGGTTTCGAACACGTCCAGTGCGGCCCCCGCGAGCCTGCCGCCTTCCAACGCGTTGATCAAGGCTGCCTGTTCCACGACCGCGCCGCGCGCTACGTTGACCAGATACGCCGATGGCCGCAACACGGAAATGACTTGCTCGCTGATAAGATGGCGGGTCGCGGCGGAGTAGGGCGACAATACCACCAAAAAATCCGCCTTCTGCGCCACCTGTTGCAGCTGGCTGACGGGATACAATCGCTCGAACCCTGGTGCTGCCTCGCGGCTGCCGCTCACGCCAATGACGCGCATGCCTAGAGCCCCGCATTTTGCCGCCAGCGCTTCTGCGATGGCTCCGACGCCCACGACCGCGAGCATCTTGCCGCTGAGCAGTCCCGGCGACCAACGCTCCCAGTGGTGCCGCTGCTGGTTGCGGAACAGCCGCGGCAGATCGCGGCTGAGGGCAAACATCAAGGCAAGTGCGGTTTCTGAAACCGGTAGAGCCTGGGCGCCGCGGCCGCTGGTGACGAGAATATCCTTTCGCAACGATGGCAGATCGATGATGCCGTCGACTCCGGAGCCCAGTGCTTGAATCCAGCGCAAGCGCGAACCCGCTTTCACGACCTCATCGTCTACGAAAGCCCCTAGAGTCATCAGCACATCGGCGCTTCCTATGAATGCCTGTGCCTGGTCCGCCCGCTGCACCAAGTCGAAATGGACGTCGGGAAATTGCGCGACCAATCCCTGATGAATTTTCCGATCGACGCCACCGTCGGCGGCCATCACGATGAGTACCCTGAGCATTTCGCCGCCCTATCTTTAATGTCTAAACACCCATAACAGATCCTTCAAATCCTGGGCTCATCGGCCCAGATGCCGTCGATATCCTCTACCGGTGCGCCGCTGCCGACGCCGATGCTACCGCCGCCCAGCCGTTATGTGACGAGAATGTGCGCGTGCCGGCAACGAACCTACTCTTGGGCGAAGCCGAGTCGGCGCGGCGGAAAATGACCGGCCGTCTTCTTTCTCGGGTCGCGTTCAATAAAACTCTGGCCAGCCAGTTGGTGTGGCAACAACGTGTGGTTGAGGCGCGCATCGAGATCGCCATGATCAAAGTCGCGGGACCTCGGATGGCGCTCAAAGTTATCGACGATGCCATCCAAGCGCATGGTGCGACCGCCAGCGTGCGTGCCTTGCGGTTCGCAGATGGCCCCGAGGAGGTTCATGACCGCAGTATCGCCCGGCTCGAGTACGCAAAGTATCCTCTCGAGCAAATGTAGATGACGATATCCGCCAAGATGCCGGCCTAAGCCTTTCGCTGTCGATGCGCGGATTTAAAGGCACCCGTGTCGAGGCCCCGATAGGCAGCGGTAGCCTTGACAACGATGCGGTTGCGACCTGCTGCCTTCGCCTCGTATAACGCCTCGTCGGCCAATTGCACGATGCCCGCTGCGGTACGCCCCAGCATCGGCGTCACGAACGCGACACCCACACTGATCGTCAGGTCGGGTTTCGGCCGCCGTTCGGCATCGGGGGGTCTGATGACTAGGTTCTGCACGCATTCACGCAGGCGCTCGGCGGTGTCCTGCACTTCGGGCAATGCAAGGTCATATAGAATCGCGACAAATTCCTCGCCCCCGTAACGTGCCGCGAGGTCCAACGGCCGCTGCGTAAACTCCAGGACGGTTTGCGCCGCGCGGCGTAGCGCCTCATCGCCGGCTTGGTGGCCGAATTCGTCGTTGTATCGCTTGAAATGATCGATATCGATCATCAGCAGGGCGATCGAGCGTTGATCGCGCAAGGCGTGCTGCCACACGCGCGCCAGGTGCTCATCGAATGCACGTCGATTCATGAGCCCGGACAGACCGTCGCGCGCGATCAGCTCGCCGATCAGCTCGGATTCGAGAAAATTGCGGCGATGTGATTCCTCCGAGTCACGGCACACAATCGCACCGATTATGAACGTCAAGGTCATACTCATGAAACTTTCCACCAATCCGGGCGTCGACAGGCCGGCCACGATCGACGTAATCTGGAAACTCACAATTGCAATTGCCGCCGCGAACACGGCTTGACGAAACAGCAGGCCGGTGAAAACGAAAATCGCCACCAAGTTCAGTGCCTCGAAGGCAAATTCGTCCTGGTGACCGGCGGCGTAGCCGACGGCGATGAATGAACCGACTAGCGCACTCAGAATCGGTACCAGCACGTGGGCAACCGCGAGGTAATTACGTTCGTAGCGCCGGCTCCATGCTAGCCACAACAGCACGAAGGCGCACGGAACCTGGATCAGTGTCGCAACGGACAGCGAATGGGCAATGCCGGCGTCCCGCAACTGCAGGCTCGCGATGGCGACGGCCATAAGAGAAGCCCACGTGAGCCATGTTCGCACGCGCAGCCGAGCCCAACGCAAATGAGCGCGTCTGAACTCCGTTTCCAGCGGCCCCGCAAAGCGCAGCTGTCCGCCGCCGCGTTCCAGTTCACGCGTGTACGGTGAGACGGGCAACTCTTCCAGCGTCGAAGACATGACTGAAGCTTATCATGGCCGCGAATTGTGGCCGATCGATCGGCGAGCTGTTCAACGTGAGCCGGCTCACAGTCTCGATCGACCGCGACGCCGTCGGCGCCTAATTCTTCCGGAGGCGATCTTTCGATAATTTGAAGATGCCGGTCTCGAGGCCCTCGTAGTCCTCCGCAGCGCTGACGACGACGCGGTTGCGGCCGCCTCCCTTGGCGTCGTACAACGCCTCGTCGGCCAGTTGCACCAACCCCTCCCGGGTACGGCCAAGAGTGGGAATGACCAAGGCCACGCCCATGCTCACCGTCACGTCGGGGTCCGGCGGCCTTGAGGCATCGCGCACCCCGATTTGGAGGTTCTGCACGCGCTCCCGCAGCCGTTCGGCGATGTCCTGCACGTGCGGCAGCGCGAGATCATAAAAAATCTCGGCAAATTCCTCACCGCCGTAACGCGCCGCCATATCCAACGGCCGGCGCGTGAATTCCTGCACGGCCTGGGCGACGCAGCGCAGCGCCTCATCGCCGGCCTGGTGGCCGAATTCGTCGTTGTATCGCTTGAAATGATCGATATCGATCATCAGTACGGCGATCGACCGTTGATCGCGCAGCCCGAGCTGCCAGACTCGCACCAAGTGCTGATCGAAGGCGCGCCGGTTCCTGAGACCCGAGAGGCCGTCGCGGTCGATCATCTCGGCGATCAACGCGGATTCGAGAAAGCTACGCCGATGGGATTGCTCGGATTCGCGACAGACGATTGCGCCAACGATGCCCATCACGATCATGTTCACGAAGGCCAACGACAGGACGTTCATTGGCAGGCCAATGATAATCGCCGTGACCTCGAAGCTCGCGATGGCGAGCACCGCCGCCAGCAGGATCTTCCGATACAGGAGGCCCGTGAAGAAGAAGATCGCCACCACGTTGATCGCCTGGCCGGCGAGTTCCGCCTGGTGCCGCCGGAGGAATGAAATCGCAAGGAACATCGACACGAGCATGCTGACGACAGGCACCAGCAGCGGCGCAACAGACATGAAATAGCGCTCGTAATAGCGGCTCCAGACCAGGCACACGAGCGCGAGACCCAAAGCAACGTGGAGCGCTTGCGCGATGCCGAGCGGGGTGACGAGTCCGCCGTGCAATACTCTGAATCCGGGAAGTGAGACACTGAGCGCGAACGACACTGAGAACCATATGCGCACGCGCAGCCGCGCCCAGCGCATATGCGAGATTTCATATTCGCGTTCGAGTGGCGCCGCGAAGCGCAGGTTCGCTACGCCCCGGGTCAACTCGTACGCGTAAGGGGAGTTGGGGAAATCTTCCAGCCTCGGACTCGCGAAAAACATTGCCTTATGCTACCACGGCCGCGGTCGCCTCCGCAGCGCTGAGGACGCCGCGGTTACGGCCGCCTTCCTTGGATTCGTACAACGCTCCTTCGGCTATTTTTTCCTGTACCAGCGACTTCTCGAAGAATGCCTGGGTGTCAGCGAGACTGGCGTGTACGATTGACGCCGGCACGAATGCAACAGCAGACTTGCATGCACCATCCCGAAAATGCGATGCCCGTCACGTTTGTAGGCCCTGCTGGCGCCCGCGACATTAGAACAAAATACTTCGATTTCAATACAGGAAGCGTACTTCGTTTGGGCCACTGAAGACGACTTTACCCGACAATTAAATCTAATTCTCCACGCCCTCCCAGGATAGCTCGGTCATGCAACAGTTACAGAACGGAATGGAACACCGCTGGGGCGAGTAGGAATTCGCGGCGGCATCAGCAACCTAAGCTGGAGTGGTGCGCTCGTGAGGTGCGATGCCAACGCGAATCTT
>JALYIW010000164.1 GCA_030775625.1 Pseudomonadota bacterium
ATGCGGGTACCGTCAAAGTCACGGGCGCCAAGCTCACCGACAAGTTCTACCACCAGCACACGGGTTATGTCGGCAACTTGAAGAGCATTTCGCTCGGCAAGCTATTGGTGGAACATCCGGAGCGCGCGATCGAGTTCGCGGTGAAGGGCATGCTTCCCAAGGGTCCTCTGGGACGCCGCATGTACAAGAAATTGCACGTTTTTGGCGGCAAAGACCATCCCCATCAAGCACAGCAGCCTAAAGCGCTGGAAATGTAAAGAGACCTCAAGGATCCGCACCCATGGCATCACTCACAGCCGCTAATTCCTTTTATGGCACGGGCCGCCGCAAGACTTCGAGCGCGCGCGTGTATCTGCGCCAAGGCACGGGCAAGGTATCGATCAACGGCCGCACTCTCGATGAGTTCTTCGGCCGAGAGACCGGCCGCATGATAGTGCAGCAGCCCTTCGGCGCCGTACAACTCGACGGTAAATTCGACGTCGACGCGCACGTTGAAGGCGGCGGAATTACCGGCCAGGCTGGCGCCATTCGCCACGGCATCACGCGCGCGCTGATGGCTTATGATGAAACGCTGCGCGCGGCACTGCGCAAGGCGGGATTCGTCACCCGCGATGCGCGTGAAGTCGAACGTAAGAAAGTCGGCCGACGCAAGGCTCGCCGCGGCACGCAGTTCTCCAAACGATAGTCGCGAGGACGCCTCCCGCCCCCCGGTGTTGGACATGAGGCGATCGACCGGTTTTGGGGGATCGTCTAGCGGTAGGACAACGGTCTCTGACACCGTTTACCTAGGTTCGAATCCTAGTCCCCCA
This sequence comes from Pseudomonadota bacterium, assembly GCA_030775625.1. GTDB lineage: Bacteria > Pseudomonadota > Gammaproteobacteria > Steroidobacterales > Steroidobacteraceae > Bog-1198. The sequence goes on from JALYIW010000164.1 coordinate 810, forward strand.
GCCAAACAGGGCCCACTCCGGTGGGCCCTTTTCTGCTCGAAGCACGCATGAAAATGTCGGGCGAACGCAATTCGAATGGTCGGCTCGCGCCCATGGCGCTAGCGGCGCTCGGGGTCGTGTTCGGAGACATCGGAACCAGTCCGCTGTATGCCATGACGGCCTGCTTCACCACGGCGGGCATGGCCGTCACCCCGGAACACATTCTCGGCGTGTTGTCGCTGATCTTCTGGTCGCTGGTTCTCGTCATACTCCTCAAATACGTGGGCGTGGTATTGAACGCCGACAACAAGGGCGAGGGTGGCGTGTTGGCCCTGACGGCATTGGTGATCAACACGGCGCGTGCGAGTCCGCGACGCAAGGTCTATGGGATGCTGGGCATTCTCGGCGCGTCGCTATTCTTTGCGGACGGCGCCATTACTCCCGCCATATCGGTTTTGAGCGCGGTCGAAGGTCTGCACGTCGCCGCGCCCGATGCGCAGATTCCGATTCTGCCGATCACTATGGTGGTGTTGGTGGGGTTGTTCCTCATCCAACGCCACGGCACCGGTTCGGTCGGCAGAGTTTTCGGTCCGGTCATGCTGGGGTGGTTCGCAATTCTCGCCGCAATGGGTGTGAGTTGGATCGGCAGAGAGCCGGCCGTATTCCTAGCGCTGGACCCCTCGCGCGCAATGCGGCTGTTGACTCAGCATCAAGTGGGCGCACTGGGGGTCCTGGCCGGGGTGTTCCTGACCGTTACCGGTGGCGAGGCGCTGTATGCCGACATGGGTCATTTCGGCAAGGCGCCGATTCGATTGGGATGGATTTGCATCGTGATGCCGGCCCTAGTCCTCAACTACTTCGGCCAGGGAGCGATGCTGATGGAAAATCCGGCAGCGATCAGCAATCCGTTTTATTTGATGGCCCCGGCGTGGTCGCTTTGGCCCTTGGTCATATTGGCGACGGCCGCGACGGTCATTGCATCGCAGGCGGTCATCTCGGGCGTGTTCTCAGTGACGACGCAAGCGGTAAGTTTGGGATTGTTGCCGCGCCTTCGAGTCGAGCATTCGTCGGCGGACAACGCCGGGCAGATTTACGTGCCGACCATGAATTGGATTCTGATGGTGGCGGCGCTGGCGTTGGTGATGAGTTTCGGCAGTTCGACGGCATTGGGGGGCGCCTACGGGCTGGCGGTCTCGGGCGCCATGACCATCGTGACGCCGTTAACCTTGAGCCTCATCAAGTCTCGAACCGGGGTCAAGAGCCGGTGGCTGCGGGCCGGGCTGTCCTTGCTGTTCGTCGTCGATATCGCGTTCTTATGCGCGAACCTGACCAAGCTCGAGGACGGCGGTTGGCTGCCGCTGGCTGCCGGACTCGGCATATTTTGGTTGATGCAGACCTGGCAAAGCGGGCGTGCCTCGGTCATGGCACGTTTGTTGCGTGAACAAAAGCCGGTGCGCGATTTCGTCGACGAGTTGAAGCGCGACCCGCCGGTGCGGGTCACCGGCACCTCCATTTTTTTGGACGCCAAAGCGTCGGGTATACCGCGGGCGCTGCTCAACAACATCAAATTCAACCGCGTGATGCACGAAAGGGTGGTGCTGTTGACCGTGGTCACCCGTGAGCAGCCGCGCATCGCGCCAGCCAAGCGGTTGACGGTGACGCCGGTATGCGAAGGCATCATTCGGGTGGTCGCTCAGGTGGGATTCATGGAAAAACCCATCATTACGGAAATTCTGCGCGAAGCCGAAACTCACGGCGTGCCCTACGAGCCGGAGAACACCACGTTTTTTTTGAGCCGCGAAGAATTATTGCCGGGCCAGCGCTCGGACCTATCGCCGCTGCGCCGCAAGGCATTCATGCAGATGGCCCGAAGTGCACAGGTCATTGCCGACTACTATGGTCTGCCCCCCAGTCGAGTGGTCGAGATCGGGACTCGCCTCGAAATCTAGCGTCTCGGGGGATGGGCCGTTGCGCAGATCACCGTCTCCACGCCATCGTTGCCCCCGACGATCAGCACGTCGGCGCGGCGATGAGCGAATAGGCCGACGGTGACCACCCCGGCGATTTGATTGACGGCAGACTCGAAGCTCATGGGGTCGGTCAGCCGCAGGTGGTGGACATCCAAGATCACATTGCCGTTGTCGGTCGTGACGCCGTCGCGCCAAACCGGCTGGCCTCCCGCCTTCACTAGTTGGCGCGCGACGTATGAGCGGGCCATCGGTATGACCTCGACCGGAAGCGGGAAGCGCCCCAGCACCTCGACCACCTTGGAGTCGTCGACGATACAGATGAATTTGGCGGCGGCGGCCGCTATCACTTTTTCGCGAGTGAGGGCGGCGCCCCCACCCTTGATCAACACACCGCGGGTGGTCGCCTCATCGGCGCCATCGACATACAGCGCAAGATCGCCCGCCGAATTGAGATCGAGTTGCGGAATGCGCGCCGCCTTCAACAATTCGGAAGTTTGCCGAGAGCTCGAGACAGCGCCTGCGAGTTGGATTTTACGGGCTTGTAGCGCTTCGATGAGTTGATTGACGGTGGAACCGGTGCCGATTCCCAACACCATGCCTTCCTCTATGTAAGGAAGGGCGGCTTCGGCCGCGCGACGTTTCTTTTCCGTCGATGAGAGACTGATTTCCTACCCCTGAAAACAACTGTGCCCGCTTACGCGGGCACAGTTGATTACTTTCGAAGGCTTACTTTTTCTTAGCGGCCTTTTTCTTTGCTACCTTCTTCTTCGCCTTCTTTGCTTTCGCTGCCATGATAGAAACTCC
>JALYIW010000165.1 GCA_030775625.1 Pseudomonadota bacterium
GATCTGATCGCGCAGCGGAATTTGCGTGTGTGCCCCAAGCACGGTTTGTACCAGCGATAGATGCGAAAAGGCTTGTGGAAAGTTCCCGACCAGACGCCGCGCATCGCAGTCATATTCTTCGCTCAAGAGTCCTACATCATTACGCAGTGCGAGTAGGCGATCGAGTAATCGACGCGCATCGCTGTGACGCCCTTGCCTCTGATAAACATCGACCAGCCAGAAACTGCATGGAATAAACACGCCTTCGCCAGGCGGTAAGCCGTCTGCGCCGCTCTCAGAGCGGTATCGCATCACGAAGCCATTCACTAGAAGCTCACGCTCGATCGCGCTAACCGTTCCGGCAATCCGATGATCTTCGATCGGTAGGAAACCCACTTGAGGCAGCAGGAGCAAGCTGGCATCCAGTTCCGCGCCGCCAAAACTTTGAGTGAAAGATTGTTTTTTGGGGTGAAATCCTTGTTCGAGGATCGTTTTGTGGATGAGATCGCGCAGTTTTCGCCAACGCTCGAGCGGCGCGTCGAGTCCATACTTTTCTGCGTCTTTAATGGATCGATCAAAGGCGACCCAAGCCATGACCTTCGAGTGCGTGAACTGCTGTCTACCGCCGCGGACCTCCCAGATGCCATCGTCCGGCTGCATCCAGATGTTCTCCAAATGAAGAAGCGCCTGACATTGCACCTGCCAATCGGGCATTGATGAATTGAGGCCCCCCTCGCGCGCAAGGTGGAGCGCGTCCATCATTTCACCGTACACGTCGAGCTGCAGTTGATCGGATGCGGCATTGCCCACTCGCACCGGCGCGGCACCCTGATAGCCCGGCAGCCAGGGCACTTCCCACTCGGCGAGGCGCCGCTCGCCAAAGATGCCATACATGATTTGCAAGTCTTGTGGGGTTCCAGCAAGGGCTCGATGCAACCAATCACGCCAGGCTGCGGCTTCGTCATAATAGCCGCAGCCCATGAGGGCGGTTAGCGTCAGGGTAGCGTCTCGAATCCAGCAATACCGGTAGTCCCAGTTGCGAGAGCCTCCCAGCTGCTCCGGCAACGAAGTGGTTGGAGCGGCCACGATCGCGCCGGTCTCTACAAACGTCATCGCCTTGAGCGTCAGCAAGGACCGCAAAACGGTTTCGTGGTGATCCCCTCGATAAGTGCAACGTGCGGCCCAGGTCTGCCAGAAAGCGACGGTCGCTTCCAATTCGGCGTTGCTGTCCACAGCATCCGGCGGCGCTTTGTGCGACAAGCCATAGCTCATTGTGAACGCAACGCGCTCCCCTTCATCGACGGCAAAGCTCGACGTGGTAGATAAGTCCTCTCCCTGCAGCGGAGCCGTCGTTCTGAGTACGGTCAAGTTGGGCCCGGCAATCGCCACATTGCCGGTCGAATCAGCTAACTTCGAGACCCATGGGACCGAGCAGCCGTAATCGAATCGCAGCGTTAGATTCATTTCAACAGGGACCCGGCCTTGCCGGCCTTCTACGATGCGAATAAGCGTCGAACTCTTCGCATTCACAGCCATAAAATCGATGAGCGCAAAGCTGCCTTCAGGGGTCGAAAACACTGTCTCCAAGACCAAGGTATTCTCTAAATACGCACGGCGAGAGTGGGTGTTGATGCTCGCGGGACCGATTGCCCAGCGGCCGTGATCTGCCGCTCCTAGTAAGGCGGCAAAACATGCTGGGCTATCGAAGCGCGGCCAGCACAGCCAGTCGATTGAGCCGTTGAGGCCGACGAGCGCAGCCGCGCTGCAATCCCCAATGATCGCATACTCTTCAATGTCGAGCGGGCCACTACTGACGCCAGCTGAACCTTTAGGGTTATCGATAGATTTGCATCCTTGATGGAGCGCGGTGCGCGAGTAAGAGGTTAATATTGACTCCGAATCGAACCGCCGCTCAAAAGGCGCTTTCTTGCTCGATTCGGTTGTGTGGTTCTCTGAATTGCAACGATGGAAAATTGAAGATAAGCCGCAACGCGACGGCTATAGCGTCGTGTTTTTCGGGCCGTACGGACTTTAATATGCTTTATCCAAATACCAAAAAACCCTTGCGACGACCGCAACTTCCGCATTCACCCCGAGATTATAACCGTTGCTGGCTTCGAAATTCGCAATGGCCTGAGCTCGCGATGAGGGTGGCCCGATCGCCGTACCTCAAAGCTATTTTCAGGCAACTTGCATCTGCACTTATCATGTTAAGCGAAGAGGCAAGACCGTTGGAAAAGTCGCCGGAACGCGCAGCGAAGGTGAAGGAATGGCGCTGGCATTGATCAATGCGCTGCCGGAATCCGGGCCGATCTTTGCGTATAACGCAATTTTCGAAGCTGATTACTCGCATTTATATCCGATCGGGTGCGTTCGCTTGCCGGTGCGCTCCAGGGTCTAGCGAGGCGGCTGATAGATCTCTTACCAATTACGCCGCCGCGTATTACCACCGGGATATGCAGGGGTCGTTTTCAATCAAAAAATGTCGTTCCGGCGATTGCTAAGGCTATGAGTTATGACGAGCTCGGGGAAGTGCAGGGCGGCGGCGGCGCACAGCTGGCGTTTCTTGAATTGTGTAACCCTGATGTGAGCGGGGGAGGGCGGCATCTCTGCGAAGTGCGTTGCTCGAGTATGCGGGCATAACACGTGGTCGATGGTGGTGCTCAGGCGGTTTCTGTGTGGCGAGGACCTGGGGATTGCGTGATAACAATCTGCGGGGGTTCTCATCGTCAGGTGTTGTATCTCTCCGGGGAGCGAGCTTAAGCCGGGTCGATAGCCAGAGAGAGGGTAAGGTCGAATTTCTCGATCTCGCAGTAAAAGATCGCGAGCGATTGGCCGGCCCCCGTGAGGTAACGAGCGGCGAGTCGAGCGATCAGGTAATCGCCAGTGACCCGGGGTGAAGTGCGTCCGGCGCCGCGGCGAACCTTACGATTCAGCGCGTGTCGGGCGGCGGCATGATTTCCTCCAAGTTAGCCTCTCGGTAGCCTGTCCCAGTACTTTGGTCAGCGGTGTATAGGGTTGTGTTGCTAATCTAGGTCTCCATTTTGGCGAGCAACGCACAGCCTTCACCGCGAGACCGACGTGGCACAATGGAACAGGCAAAATCGCTCTCATTCTTCCGAGCAGCGGTTGGCACAGGGGTAACCGACAGCGAGGCGAACGCCGTTAAGCGGAGCACAGGCCCGGCTAGTCCGTTGATTTTTAAGCGGTAGTTGACCTCCGTCAGACGGCCCTGTCTAATACGCGATCCAATACGGCCAGGTAGCTCAGTTGGTAGAGCAGCGGACTGAAAAT
>JALYIW010000166.1 GCA_030775625.1 Pseudomonadota bacterium
GGGCGACGCTTCGGCGATTCGCTGCATGTAGCGGCTGTAGCGTGCGTGCAGCACACGACCCGACACCCGCGCACCGACGCGCCAACCGTCTTTGACCATTTCGGGTCGTTTGCGCAGCATTTCGCGAGTGACGGTGAATTCTTCATTCATGATCGGCGCCGGGCCCTTCTCTCGAGCCAGATCGAGCGCGGATTCCCAGCCGGCGACTGCCATCTCACGCGACACGTTCTGCGAGAACGCCACGGATTTCTTAGAACCGTACTTCATGCAGAGCATGGTGATCGACGAGCCCAGGCCCAGGAAACCCATGCCGTGACGGCGCTTGCGCAAAATTTCGTCGCGCTGCTGGGCCAGCGGCAGGCCGTTGATCTCGACCACGTTATCCAGCATGCGCGTGAATACCTTCACGACCTTGCGATAGGTTTCCCAATCGAACCGCGCATCTTCGGTGAACGGATCGACGACGAATTTGGTGAGGTTCACCGACCCCAATAAACAAGAACCATAGGCGGGTAGCGGCTGTTCGCCGCAAGGATTGGTGGCGCGGATGTTCTCCGTCCACCAATTGTTGTTCATCTCATTGACCTTATCGACAAGGATGAAGCCCGGTTCGGCGAAATCGTAGGTCGATGACATGATCACGTCCCATACGCGGCGCGCCGGCAAGGTCTTGTAGATCTTACAGGCGACCAACCCTTCCTCGTTGACAACATAGCCTTTGGTGTACGGCCATTCGCGCCACACGAACTTCGAGGCATCGTCGAGATCCGGCCGTTCCGTGTCGAACTCCTGTTGGCCCAGCGGAAATGCCAGCCGCCATTCAGCGTCGCTCTTCACGGCCTTCATGAACTCATCGGTAATGAGCAAGGACAGGTTGAATTGCCGCAGACGTCCGTTCTCGCGCTTGGCGCGAATGAATTCCAATACATCGGGATGGCCGATATCGAAGGTACCCATCTGCGCGCCGCGGCGGCCGCCGGCAGATGACACCGTGAAACACATTTTGTCGTAGATATCCATGAACGAGAGGGGACCCGAGGTGTACGCCCCGGCGCCCGAGACATAAGCGCCGCGCGGCCGCAAGGTCGAGAATTCATAGCCGATGCCGCAACCCGCTTTGAGCGTGAGGCCGGCCTCGTGCACCTTGTTTAGAATATCGTCCATGGAGTCGCGGATCGTGCCCGAAACCGTGCAATTGATGGTCGATGTCGCGGGTTTGTGCTCGAGAGCGCCGGCATTTGACGTGACGCGTCCGGCCGGAATTGCGCCGTGACGCAGAGCCCATAGAAAGGACTCGTACCAATGCTCGCGAATTTCCTCGGCTTCCACATTGGCAAGGGCGCGCGCGACGCGCTTGTACGTATCATCCATGGACTTGTCGATGGATGACCCATCCTTCGCAGTCAGACGATATTTTTTATCCCATATGTCGATGGATGCGTCCTGGTAGGGAATGCTGCCGACGTCTTTGGGCTGAATTTTGACCACCGTATTCATGGTATTTAGGCCGCTCCGTTATAATTATCGCGCTAAATTCGAATAAAATTGCGGCGGTCCCGGAGAAAAGCAATTGAGATTTGGATCAAAGGCTAACGGGGGACTAACGCGAAACGCCGACCACAACATATTGTGTGCGGAGCCAGAGGTTACGGCGCGACGGCAATCAGCGTCAAGATATTTTTAATGAATTTTTCCATACAAAAAATATAAATATATCAATTAGTTAGAAAAATATTTAGAGAAATTAGCTTATTGCACTTCAGCGAGGCTAGGTCAAGAGGGATAATGACTAACCGCAACATCTAGTGTTTCCACACCTTATCCACATTATGTGCCATTGACTTTGAACCACTTCCCGGGCAACAGCGTGCTGAAAGCCGTCGGCCGAGAGCTTCCGTGTACTATCGCGACTGAAAAACACTGGCGATGAGGCGGGGCAAGCGAGCCCGGCCTCACTTCGTTCGCCGGCCACACGCCAATTGAAAGGACCACACATGAATCTGCGCCTCAAGTTTGCGGCAGTCACTCTCGCAGCCGCCGTCATGTCGAGTGCCGCGCCGGTGTACGCCGGGTCGACCGCTCCGCTCACCGACGCCGCTGCGATGCCGTCACTGGCGCCCATGGTCAAACGCGTTTCCCCCGCCGTCGTCAACATTGCCACCAAGGGCACCATCAAAGAGCAGCCGGGACAGCGCAATCCTCTGATGGATGATCCCTTTTTCCGCCGTTTCTTCGATGCGCCGCCGGATTCGACACCGCGTGAGCGGCAGTTCCAAAGCGCCGGCTCGGGCGTCATCGTCGATGCCAAGAACGGCTACATCATAACCAATCATCACGTGGTCGAGAACGCCAGCGAAATCACCATCACGCTGCTGGACAATCGTTCTTTCTCGGCCAAAGTCATCGGCAGCGACGAGGGCGCCGACATAGCGGTATTGCAGGCAAAGCAGCCGAATCTGATCGCCATGGCATTGGGCGATTCGGCGCGGCTCGAGGTCGGCGACTATGTCGTTGCCGTCGGCAACCCGTTCGGCCTGCAACATACCGTGACCGCGGGCATCGTCAGCGCGCTCGGCCGAACCGGCATCAATCCGGACGGTTACGAAGATTTCATACAAACCGATGCCTCCATAAACCCCGGCAATTCAGGCGGCGCGTTGGTGAATTTGCGCGGCGAATTGGTCGGCATCAACGCCGCCATTCTTTCGCGCAGCGGCGGCAATATCGGCATCGGCTTTGCCATTCCTGTCAACATGGTCAAGGGCGTCATGGATCAATTGATCAGGTATGGGCAGGTCAAGCGAGGCATCCTCGGCGTCCAGCTCTACAACGTCACACCGGACATTGCCAAGGAGTTTGGCGTCCCTGAATCGAGCGGCGCACTCGTGGCCGGCGTGGCCCAGGGGTCCGCGGCCGAACACGCCGGCGTCAAAACCGGCGACATCATCACCTCGATCAACGGCATCACCAAAAAAGATGCCGGCGAACTGCGCAATGCCATCGGCATGCTGCGGGTCGGCGACAAGATTGAAATCGGTCTGCTGCGCGACGGCAAGCCGCGTACGCTCACCGCCGTTATCGCCGAGAAAGGCGACGTCGAGACCGCCAATGCGGTGGACATCAACAAGGGCCTCGAAGGCGCGGAACTCGCCGATGCCCCCGATGCCGGCGGCGTGTTGGTAAAGGCGGTGCAAGAAGGCAGCCCTGCGGCGCAAAATGGGCTCAAGACCAATGACTTGATTGCAGGGGTGGGCCGCACGCCGATCGCAAACACCAAAGCGCTCAAAGACGCCGCGAAAGGCGCGAGCGTGCTGGTCCTGAATGTTCGGCGCGGTTCCGCCAGCCTTTTGCTTCCCATTCGCTGACCCGATGCGCCGCAAGTCCATCGCAGTTTTAGGCGGCACCGGATTCCTTGGGACGCGGTTGGTCGCGCGGCTCATCAAGGAGGGTCACGCGGTCACGGTACTGTCGAGAGACCGAGAACAACACAAACACCTGTTGGTGCTTCCGGGACTCACCCTGGAGAACTGCGATGTGTACCAGAAGGCGCAACTCAGTGAGCGTCTTCGGGGTAAGGACGTCGTCATCAATCTCGTCGGAATCCTCAATGAACGCGGCTTCAGCGGCGCAGGCTTTCGCCGCGCTCACACCGAACTGACTGAAGGGCTAGTGCAAGCAGCGCGCTCCGCGGGCGTCGCTCGTCTCTTGCAGGTGTCGGCCTTGAAAGCCGCCACTGACGCGCCCAGCTATTATTTGCGCTCCAAGGGCGAGGCCGAGCAAATTATTCGCGATAAGAGCGGCCCCCTCGACTGGACGGTATTCAAACCGTCGGTGATGTTCGGTCCCGGCGATTCTTTCTTGAATCGCTTTGCCGCGCTGCTCGCGTCAATTCCTGCGGCCTTGCCTCTCGCCAAGCCCGACGCGCGCTTTCAACCCGTGTTGGTCGATGACGTGGTAGCTGCTCTGCTGCTGTGTTTGCACGGCGGCGCGTCGAGCCGTCAAACTTATGAACTGGGCGGACCGCAGGTTTACCGCCTGCGTGAAATCGTCGGCTTGGTTGCCAAGCTCACGGGTCGGCGCCGCTGGATTTTCGGCCTTCCTGATTTTGCCGCGCGCGTCCAGGGGTTGGTCATGGATTTGGTACCCGGCCGGCCTTTTTCGAGCGACAACTACCGCTCACTGGCCATTGACAGCGTGTGCGCCGAGGATGGTTTTGCCAGACTCGGTATCCAGCCGCAATCTATGGTGGCCTCAGCGCGTCAATATCTCGGTGCGCTCGAGGACAATGCCCGCCTGAGCCAGAATCGAGCCGCCGTTGGCCGCAGCAAGGCAGCGCACGTGACGGTGCAGCGGCGGTTCAACTAGGCGCGGGTTTCAATCGCACACCATGGCGTCGCGTTTTTCGCGGTCGAGTTTCGCGAGTTCCCGGACCCGGTGATAAAAGGCCGGAAGGTCACCGTTCACTGCCCGCAATTCGCGCTCAAACCCCGGAACACACTTGTAATAGGTGGCGATCGAGGCCAGGTGGGCGTTATTGAGGTCTGCGCTGAACCAACTCTCGAACGGGACGTGTCCGCCCCACCCCGCCTGGAGTTCGGCAAATGCAGTCCGCAGCGCGGCGAAAGCAGCCTGCTTGCGCTCGAGCATCAAGGCCGAATCGACCCGCGACGCGTAAATGGCCCGTAACTGGGCGCGCGTCGAGCTGAGCAGATCGATGACCTTCAGATAACGTTTCTGCGCTTCGACGCGCTGCGCCAAATCCCGATCGCGGCCCTGCGCTTGCAGCCAGCGCCTCACCCCTTCTTCTTCGACCGTGGTGGCCAGCGCTTCATTGAACGGGGAATCGTCAGGCACGTAGAGCAGTTGGTGCGACAGCTCATGAAAGATGATCGCAGCCAGTTCGACGTCATTCCAACCCATCATGCTGCTCAGAATCGGGTCGTTGAAGTGTCCGAGAGTCGAATATGCGGCAACCCCGCCGACCGCTACGTCAAACCCCTGGCGTCGTAAATGCGCGGCGAAGCGCCGCGCCCGCCTTTCGACGAAGTAGCCGCGATAAGCGACGCAACCGGCGATGGGATAGCACCACTCCTTGGGGTCCACGGAAAATTCCAGCGCCGCGACCACGTTCCACACGACATACGCACGGCCCAAGTCCGCATAGCTTCGATAGCTGCCGTTGTCCGGCAGCCCCAGCTGCTGGCTTGCGAAATCGCGTATCGCAGCGACTGCCTGCAGCTGCGTCCGTAAGGCGGGCGGCGTGGAGCGCCTTTCGATCACCCCGCTGATGGGTTCTCGTCGCGACATGAGCGCGAGTTGACCCTGTGCGCTTTGCAATATATAGCAGCCGCCGCTTAACACCCCGACCAACGTGGCGGCCAAGGCGGCGCGGACGGACGCGCCTATGCTGCTAAGATTCACCAATGCAAGTGTATCTGGTTGGAGGAGCGGTTCGGGACGCGTTGCTCGGCCTGCCTGTGAGGGAACGAGACTGGGTGGTCGTCGGCGGCAGCCGCGATGAGCTGTTGCATCTGAAATACCGCGAAGTCGGCCGCGACTTTCCCGTGTTTCTGCACCCTGTCACCCACGAGGAATACGCGCTCGCCAGGTTGGAGCGCAAGGTTGCGCCCGGCTACCGCGGCTTCGCGGTTGAATTTGGACCACAAGTCACGCTCGAGGAGGATCTCGCGCGGCGGGACCTCACTATCAATGCCATCGCACAATCCGCGGACGGTCGACTACTCGACCCCTACGCTGGCCGAGCCGACCTCGAAGCACGCGTACTTCGGCATGTCTCGCCGGCCTTCAGCGAGGATCCTGTACGCGTGCTGCGTTTGGCGCGCTTCGCCGCGCGTTTCGCGCCCCTGGGTTTCACCGTGGCGCCCGACACCCTGGCGCTGATGCGTGCCATGGTCGAACGGGGTGAACTGGGCTCGTTGGTTGCCGAGCGCGTTTGGCAGGAGACTGAGAAAGCACTGCGTGAACCCAGGGCCAGCGAGTTCTTCAGGGCGCTGCGCAGCTGCGGCGCGCTGCAACCGATATATCCGGAAATCGATGCGCTGTTTGGCGTGCCTCAACCGGCTCGATGGCACCCGGAGATCGACACCGGCATGCACACGTTGATGGTGCTCGATCAAGCCGCGTTGCTCAGCACAGACACCAAGCTGAGGTTCGCCGCGTTGGTACACGATCTCGGCAAGGGCACTACGCCGCCCACCGAATGGCCGAGTCATCCGGGCCACGAGGAGCGCAGTGTGTCCATCATCGAGGCATTGTGCGCGCGCCTGCGGCTGCCGAGCGGGTATCGAGAACTCGCCGTCATCGTCGCGCGATACCACGGAATCGTGCACCGCGCCTTCGAACTCAAGGCCCACACCATCGTGGATTTCTTGGAGCGGACGGATGCGTTCCGCCGCCCGGAGCGCTTCGCCCAGGCGCTGCTTGCATGCGAGGCCGATTCGCGAGGCCGAAAGGGATTGGAAAACGTGCCCTATCCGCAGCGCGAATACCTTCGCGCGGCATATGATGCCGCCGCAGAAATAAAACCGACTCCTGAGGACATCGCATCGCATGACGGCGCCAGGATCGCGCAGCAATTGCATCAGCGGCGTGTGCGCGCCGTGTCCGACCTATCCCAAGGTATGCCGCAAGTCTTGTAGTTGAAAGCCGCCGAGCGGTGCATCGATCCCTCGCGACCAGGCCATGGCTTTGAAGCGCTCTCCCATTTCCCCGGGCAACATCAGCTGCCGCGCTTCATTGGCCAAGCGCGCAAATCGATTGACGTCATTCCCGGCCATGATCTGCATCTCTTGGTCGACTTTCAACCCGGCCAGGAAATACGCCTGCGTGGTGAAGCCGGCCACTCGAAATTCCGCAGTTCGGGAGGCTTCGGCCAGCGACGTGAAGTCCACCCAGGCGGTAATATCCTGCAGCCCGGGATGCAAGAATGGATCGCCGTGCGCGCGCTGGCGAAAATGGCACAGCAGAGTGCCTTCATGCCGCTGCGCAAAATAATACTGTGCTCTAGGCAGTCCGTAGTCGAACCAGAGCGCTGCGCCGGCGCGTAGCGAGCGCGTCACGCTCTGCGACCACCCAGCGAGGCGTGGACAGTATTCGGAGACGTATCCGTCATCCCAACCGCCGCCGGCCTGCGCGAGCTTCCGGCAAGTATCGGTCACCGATTCGCTCGCCGGACGGGCGCTCCAAACGAAATGTCCGTTTTCCATGGCGACGCCGAGTTCCTCCACGCGGTCGCGGCACCAGCGAAAACGCCTGACCGGCAGAGCGTCCAGGACTTCGTTGGCGAGGATGACCCCGTCGAAGGGACTATCGGGGGCTTGATCCAGCCAACTCACGCGCTCGAGCAAATGGGGCAATCGCTGTTCGAGTTGCCGGAACTGACGATCACGCAAGTCTGCGCTGACGTCGAGAATCGAGTATCGCACGGGCAAATGTCCAAGCGACTCGAGGCGCGACAGGATGTCCACTGCGAGCTTACCGCTGCCCGCGCCGATTTCCAGGATGCAGCCGTCCGTCACTTGGCTGAAAACTTCGGCACATTGCCGCGCCACGCAGGCGCCGAAAAGGGCGGAGGTCTCCGGCGCAGTCGTAAAATCGCCGCCGACGCCGAGCTTACGCGCCCCCGCGCTGTAATAGCCCAAGCCCGGCGCGTACAGCGCGAGTTCCATGAACTCCTCGAAACTGAGCCACCCTCCCGAGCTTGCAATATGCTGCGCCAAATGAGCGCGCATGGCATGGCTGTGTCGTGTTTGCGTAGCGTTCAGCATGAGTTCACGCGGGGGCCTCGTTGCGGTATCTTTCAAACGCATGATGACCAGTATCGAGAATTCTCCACTCAAGGACCAGGTCGTGCTGATTACCGGCGGCGCACGCCGGGTAGGCGCGGAAATCGCACGCTCCCTGCATTCGGCCGGGGCAAACGTGCTCATCCATTACCGATCCTCGGCCGCCGCGGCCGGTGTTTTGGCTGACGAATTCAACCGGGCGCGCCCGCATTCCGCAGCGATCCATTCGGCACATTTCTCGGATTCCGCGGCACCGGAACAACTCGTCGCGGCCACCCTGCGCAAATTCGGACGTCTCGACATATTGATCAACAATGCGTCGAGTTTTTATCCCACCCCTGTCGGACACATAACCGTGTCGCAGTGGGATGATCTCATCGGCAGTAATCTGAAGGTGCCGCTGTTTTTGTCGCAGGCGGCGACCCCAAGTTTGCGCGACCAACGCGGGCTCATCATCAATCTGATCGATATTCACGCCTTGCGGCCGCTCAAAGGTCATCCGGTATACAGCATCGCGAAGGCGGGGCTTGCCATGCTGACCCGCGCTCTGGCGCGCGAACTCGGACCGGACATTCGAGTCAACGGGATCGCACCGGGTCCGGTGTTGTGGCCTGAAGGCGCAATGGACGAGGCTTTGCGGCGCGAGATCATCGAAAAAACCGCGCTCAAACGCCACGGCACAGCCGCGGACGTGGCGCGTACCGCCTTGTTCTTGGCGAAAGACGCGCCATACATCACCGGTCAAATCATCGCGGTGGACGGCGGGCGCAGCATCTAGGGCAGGCGGCGGCGGCACGCCTGCGAACGCGCGCTCAAACCTTGGCACCCAGGCGGGCTCGCCACGACTCGAGCGAGGCGCGATCGCGTTCGAGCACCACCCCAACGTCGCGGGAACTGCGGATCGCCCCGGGTTTGCTCAATGACAGGCGCACCCATGAGACGCCAAAGTTCCCGAGGACCAGCATGGCGATGTGCTCGGCGAGTGTTTCCACCAAGTGGAACTGTGAGTCTTCGACGAAGGCCAACACGCTCTTCGCGACCTTTTTGTAATTCAGCGTATCGCCGATGGAATCGGACAATGCGGCTTTGCGAATGTCGGCGCTGATTTCCATATCGACGATCACCGTTTGTTTGACCTGCCGCTCCCAATCAAAAATGCCGATGATCGCCTCGGTCTTGAGCGCATGTATGAAAATTTTGTCCATTGGAAACTAACCCTCTGCTGCGGCGGCGACCGCCGCCGCGTTCTCGCCGAGTTGCCAATTCGCATGCGCGTCGAGCGACAAGCCGCCGCGCATGCCCGCCGCCAAGCGCATACATCCCGCCAGTGCAATCATCGCGCCGTTGTCGGTGCAAAACTCGGCGCGGGGAAAATACGATTTTCCGCCGACGCAGCGCATCACCTCGGCGAGGCGGCCGCGCAGACGTTGGTTGGCGCCGACACCGCCGGCGACCACCAAACGCTGATGGCCGGTGCTCTGCAGCGCCCG
This sequence comes from Pseudomonadota bacterium, assembly GCA_030775625.1. Lineage (GTDB taxonomy): Bacteria > Pseudomonadota > Gammaproteobacteria > Steroidobacterales > Steroidobacteraceae > Bog-1198. Next base: position 9,296 of record JALYIW010000166.1, read on the forward strand.
CCGGCACTTCTCCGCCAAAGTGTCGATCACCGCTTCCTGAAAACCGCGGGCGACATCGGCTCGAATTGCGTCGTCCAGAACGCGGCCACGTAAGGCTACTAGGGCGGCGGTCTTCAAGCCACTGAAACTGAAATCGAGCCCTGGCCGATCCAGCATGGGTCGCGGAAACACGAAGCGGTCCGAGCGGCCACCCTCCGCCAATCGAGCGAGCGCGGCTCCGCCGGGGTAGGGCAATCCCATGAGTTTGGCGGTCTTGTCGAAGGCCTCTCCCACCGCGTCGTCCAATGTCTCGCCCAAGATCCGGTACTGGCCGAGACCCGCCACATCGACCAGTTGCGTGTGGCCACCCGATACGAGCAGCGCAAGAAATGGGAAAGCCGGTGGTTCGGGCTCCAATAACGGCGCCAGCAGATGCCCTTCCAAGTGATGGATTCCCAGCGCCGGCTTACCCCAGGCATAGGCGAGGCTGGTCGCAAAACCCGCGCCGACCAGCAATGCGCCGATGAGCCCCGGACCTGCGGTATAGGCCACGCCGTCGATCGATGCAGGACCAGACTCGGCTTCGGCGAGGACCTGTTTAACCAGGGGTAAAAGGCGGCGAACATGGTCCCGGGAGGCCAATTCGGGCACCACGCCCCCATAGGCTTGATGCATTGCAATTTGGCTATGAAGCCGATGCGACAGTAGCCCCAAATCGGTGTCGTAGACCGCCACTCCCGTCTCATCGCAAGAACTTTCGATGCCAATCACACGCATAATCGTCGGTTCCCGTCCAAGTGTGCACCTGCGCAGCCTTTGCCTTTTGTGGGGGCTCACTTTAGAATGCGCCCCCCTGTCGCCGAATGCCCGGCGTCCGTGCCATAAACTTTTGAGGTTTGAATGCCCAGCGTTCGTGTTCGCGAGAATGAGTATTTTGACGCCGCCCTGCGTCGCTTCAAGCGTGCCTGTGAAAAAGCGGGCGTCCTCACCGAGCTCCGGCGACGTGAATTCTACGAGAAGCCGACCCAAGAACGTAAGCGAAAAAA
>JALYIW010000167.1 GCA_030775625.1 Pseudomonadota bacterium
CTATAGCTTCGTCGGGTGTTAGTTCCCCCCGCGCCGCGGCCTCTTCGATGCCCGCATACGCTTTGCCGTGCGCGGACCAATACGGATCATCGGGAGTCGCTGTGTGCGCATTCTCGGCCCCTACCAATTTGATGCCGGTCACCGCGGGGTTGCACTTGAAGATTTGCTTAAGAAGCTGTTCAACTTGGATCGTATAGTCGCTCGGAAAATCCCGGGTCACACTGACGTCGCCGCCGGTCGTATGCACCATCAATCCACCGACCTCCGTAAAGAGTTCGAGAATCTGCGCAAGCGCCTCGCGCGTTACCGCATCGATTGCCCCAAGACCGGGACCGGTGAGCATGATCTGCCAAGGACGATCTCGTGATACGTCGCTCACGGCTTCAATACCTCTTCGGTAATCGTGTCCCTCCCCGTCTTCTCCGCCGCCCGCGCCATTCCGGATCTTCCCACATTGATCTTCTCCGCATACTGCAGCGGCATGCGCGGCGATTTCCATCCGCCCGCCTGCGTGATTGCCGCAAGATCAATGTCGAGGGCCGCGAGATCCTGAGTCGCTCCGACGCGTGTCGAGTGGCCACTAATCGCGTCGACGTATCGCGCCGGCATCCCAATCCACCGCGCAACGCGTTTGAAGATCAACGAGACGCTGCCCGAATACAAGGGCCCGCCAATCTGAGCGCGCCCGATCAAGCGACGGAAGACGGCGCCCTCCTCCACTCCCGCGTGGTCCAGCCAGACTTTTAACCATCGCACCGTCGTGCGCGACAAATAGGCGACTCTCCCCTGCCCTATCGGATCCGTTTTGCCGCGCCGAATCAGCGCCTGGCCGGTGCCGTTCGGGTGGAAATCAATGTCGCGGACCTCGAGCGCCACGAGCTCGCCGCGACGAGCCAGGGTTTCGTACGCGACGCAGAGCATGGCGCGCTCACGATCGGCTCGCAGCCCCTCGCCCGCGGTATCGATGAATTCCTTGATGTCCTTCCAGTTCAGGGGATGCGCCTGGTCCTGGCGAGCGGAGGTTTCCCGCCCCATTTTCTTTAATCCCAACCGCACGGCTTCGCTCGAGCAGGGATTGTGTAGATGCGCGGCGGTGTGCACACGCGAGATCGTCGCGATGTAGCGCTGTATCGTCGCCGGCTTCTTGCCAGCCTTCACTTGGGCAGCGATAAATTCGCGAACGGTGTGGGGATTCGCCGGCAGGAGGGCCTCGCCAACCGATTCGCAATACGCCTGGAATATCGCCCCGTCCGACTTCTGCGCGCGCAGCGTATTGGCGGAGTATGCGCCCTGCGCCATCGCCTGCCACTCGAGCAAGTCCGCCAACGGACCGCGAAGCACCGGTTGCGGGGCAATCGGCATGGGCCTGAATTCAGAGCGCCACAGGGTCATTTTCACCTTATACACCGATTTTCAAAGGAAATAAAAAACGGGCTAGTCATGATAACTGTAATTATCGGCGATAACTGGGTATTGAGCGGGCTTGGTGTCTTCTTAGAAGTCTTGGAAATCTTTTGGCCAGCACGCCTCTATTCGAGGAATTCTTCGGCGAGCAATATTGTTCGCGAGCGCGAGGGTGGGTTCCAACAACCTCGCGACGGTCAACACTTTCTCAGTCCGGCGGTGGCATTGCCTCGATAAATTGTTGAACGTCGCGGGCGAACTTCCGTCCCCAACCTTGTGAATATCGTCCGCATGGGTTCGCCAGCTGTTTTCGATTTTCCGTCGTATCCCGACAAGCGTGCGTTGGCGGGGCCACATGGCTGTTGGTATTAAGCAGTTCTGCGGCGAGGACCTCAGTTTGCTGCCACCTTTCGTGATTTGCAATTCGGTATCTCGCGGTCAAGTTTCTTGATGGTTTGAGTCGAATCCTGGTTTACCAAGACAGGAGGCCATCGCTCGAGAGACTAGTGGTGCCACATTTAGGCCAGTGACCGAACCGCTTGAAAAGCCTCCGTCATCGCGTACCGCCCCACCGAAATGCGACCGGTATCAGAGAAGCCCTCGAGGCCTATTTCTTCGACAGCACGCCGCCGAAACATATACGACTTCATCTGGTACGCGACGAAGTGCTCGCCGCCGGATGAAACTGCCGCGAAATCTTAGCGGACGTCAAGTCGTACAGGGACTTTGTGGCAGTTGGGGCTATAAGCAAGTTCACCAGGTCGGCAGCCATATCATTATCGAAACCGAGATGCCTCAACATCAAAGGCTGAGCGTTCCAGATCATCATCCGCTACGCACAGGAACTCAACGCCATTTTGCGCGCCGTCGCCGCGCATAAAGGCGTTTCGAAGGAAGAGATTCTGCGCTCGCTATAAGGTTCGATTATTCCGGCTGATAAAAGATAGGGATTCCAGCGCATCGTGGACAGTCTGTGAAGAGGCGCGCTGTTCGGGCGCTGGCCGGAGCGGCAACTTGGTGAATCGACCAGTGCAGCCCCCAAAATGATCACCCACCAGGATTTTCGCTGCGCAGAGTGACCCTCGGGCCCGTCATCAGCGGCCTCGTCGGATTGCTCCTCAGCCTCATCCGTTTCGGCTTCGACGTTTCTGGCTTCTGTAGCTGCGGGAGAATCGCTTTCTGCTCGCGAGCCAGTGCTTGTCAACCGGCGCAAGGCGCAGCGATTGTTTTCGACGCCGGGTATTGACACGTTCCGCGCCCCGCGTTGATCAGGGCGCGGTGCCGGTCGCCGGTTCAGAGGTATCGGTGTCGGCGTCGCCGATGTCTCGCAGCTTGGCCTGCCCCCTGCCGGCATGTTTGGCTGAGTACAGGGCCTTATCCGCGGCCCGCACCAGGTCACTGGCGCCTAGCGATGCGTGCGAGTCGTACGCCCAGCACGCACTGGCGTCGTCGAAGCAGGCGATACCGACGCTCACGCTCACGTAGTGTGTGGTCTGCGAATCGTCGTGAAGAATGCCGAATGCTGCAACTGCGTCGAGAACTTGTTGGGCCACATGTTGGGCGCCCCGCCGCGGCGTCTGCGGGAGCAGAATCATGAACTCCTCACCGCCATAACGTGCCACGACGTCGGCCGGGCGTTTGCATGCCCTCCTGAGGATCTGCGCCACATGCCTCAAACAGGTGTCGCCTTTCGGGTGCCCGTAGAGATCGTTGTACAATTTAAAGTGGTCCACATCGATCATCAACAGCGACACTGGATCGCCGCAGCGTTGCGCGCGCAGCCACTCACGTCCAAGCAACTCATCGAATTGACGCCTGTTCGCAACGCCCGTTAGGGCGTCGGTGGTAGCAGTGAGGCGTAACTCGTCGGCCAGGTGCTTCACACGCAACTGTAATCTGACACGGGCTAGCACCCGAGAAGATCGTAGGGGTTTGGCGATGAAGTCAGCCGCACCCATGTCCAAGGCAGACACTTCGAACCCTGCTTCGTTGTGACTCGTGATGAATATCACCGGTACTTCGGCCAGCGCGGACTCGGCCTTCAACATCTTCAAGAGCTCGAAGCCGCTCATTCCGGGCATCTCTGCGTCGAGCAGGATCAGATCCGGTGCCGACTCACGCGCTAGCCGCAACGCAACACTTCCGTTGGTAGCGAATCGCAATTTGCCCACGCCCGCTAGGATACGGCCCATCAATTGGATGGCGCCCGGGTCGTCATCGACCAGCAGGATGCTGATGTCTTTATCGAGTTTCGCCAAGCTTCGAGGCCCGATCATTTCGGTGGATGCGCTAATTGCCATAGGGCCTCATTCAATCCGAATACCCGCCATGCTTCTGCGCCCGTCATCCCAGAATGAGACGGGGGTCCCTCGCAATTTACTTAACCATGGCACGATAGATCTCACGCCTAGGACGCAGACGCTACGCCAGTAGCGACTATCGCGACCGCACTATCAGGGCGCGACTCAAGTTCTATCCAGTCGCGCCGCCGGGGATTTAATTGGGCTTGACGCCCCGACAGGCTTTGATTACGCACGCGGCGTAGCTCGCGAAATTCCGGAGACGTGATCCACCGATTTTACACAGGCCGCTTTAGCTATGAAGACCGTGTTACTGATTGACGACGACAATGTCTTTTTACTCACGATAGGCGTCCGGCTGAAGGGTATGGGGTACACGGTGCACGCAGCCAAAGATGCGGTGAACGCCATATCCGCCGTGCGCAAGAACAATCCGGACGTCATCGTCCTCGATGTATCACTACCAGCCGGAGACGGATTCGTAGTTGCCGATCGCCTACAGAAGCTCATTTCAACGGCATCGACGCCGATCATTTTCGTCACGGCTAGTGAAAGACCAGGGATGCGCGAGCGTGCGATGAACCTGGGGGCAGTAGAGTTCTTGAACAAACCCTTCGAGGCCACGACATTGGCCGATGCCATCGAATCGGCCCTGTCGCCGGGAGATCGCTGGCGACCTCAAGCCAACGCGGTGTAACAGACCTAGCGTCTCAGAGGAGTGAGCATCCGAAACCTCGGTAGTTGAGTCTTGGATAATCTATGAAAGCTCAAGAGAAATTCAGCATTCTTCTGGTCGACGATGACTCCATGGTGGTTCGAATCATGAGCCGCATTCTCGGCGACTTCACACCCCTTCGATTCGCGACCTCCGGCCGCGCAGCGCTCAAGCTGGCGCAAGAATCCGCACCCGACCTGGTGCTGTTGGACGTGGACATGCCCGAACTTAGCGGCTTCGAAGTATGCAAGGCATTCAAGAGCAATCCGGCGCTGGCGGAGGTGCCGATCATCTTTATCACCAGCCACGAAAGTGCCCAGCTGGAAGCTAAAGGGATCGAGCTCGGCGCAGCAGACTTCATCATCAAGCCGCCGCATGCGCCTTTGGTGCTGGCGCGAGTGCGCACCTATCAACGATTGAAGATGCTGTCCGATACGATGCGCAGCGCCGTCAAGATGGATTTTCTCACCGGCGCGGTGACACGCCGGGAGTTGGAGAAGGCCTTGACGCAGGAATGGCTGCGCGCCCAGCGCTCCGCGGCACCGCTGGCGTTGCTGCTGGCGGATATTGAAGGCTTTACTGCATACAACGCCGCATTCGGTGAGGAGAAAGGCGACGCTTGCTTGAAATCCGTTGCCGACAGGCTGCGTTCGGCGGCGCACCGGCCCACCGACGTACTGGGCCGCTATGCAGGCGGGAAATTTGGGCTGCTGTTGCCGGAAACTGACGCGCAGGGGGCGAGCACCGTTGCACAACGCGCAATCGATGCGGTTAGCGACTTACAGATTCTGCATGCCGCATCAATAGGCTGCGGCCGCTTCACATTGTCGGTGGGCGGTGGTTGTCGCGACTCTTCACGCTCGAGCTCCTGGAACTCCGCTTCGAGCGCTGTCCCGAATGATTTGATTGTGGCTGCCGAGCAGGCCCTCAAGGGCGCCAGATCCACAGGCGGCCATCAAGCCAAAGTCGTTGATGTTGCCGATCTCGGCAACCACCAATGAAGTCTCCACGCCGCGCCGCTCGCTTTGGCCCGCTGCTTCCGGCCGGGACACTGATCGGATTTTTGATCGCCATCGCCGCGATTGTGATGGTGACGCGTCTCTCGTATAGCGCGCTAAAGAATGCCGTGGGCGGCGCTCAGCGCGTGTCCAATACTCGCGAGGTGGTCGAACACCTGCAGACACTTCTCTCGATCGTGAAAGATGCCGAGACGGGTCAGCGGGGTTTCGTGCTCACCGGCGATGAGAGCTACATCCGGCCGTATACGAGTGCCAAGGCAGCGTTAGGGGGCGAGATCGCGACCGTGCACGCTTTGATGGCTGATGACCCGCTGCAACAACGACGCCTTCACGCGCTGGAGCGGCTATGCGCCGACAAGATGGCGGAGCTCGCGCAGACCATTGCGCTACGCCGTCAGGGCGACGCTGCGGGCGCGCTCGCGATCGTCCGTACGAATCGCGGCATCGAACTGATGGAGCACATCCGCACCGTCACCGCGGAGATGGCGGGCGAGGAACGGCAGATATTGGCGGCCCATCAAGCCGAGTGGCTCGGTGCCTGGCGCGTCTCCTCGTTTGTTATCGTGGGAGGAACCGCTTTCTTGCTGGTGCTCATCGTGGCCGTCGCGTTCCGTACATCGCATGATTACCGGGCGCGGCGGATTCGAATCTGGGTTCGCACCGGGCAAATTGCCTTGAGCGAACGGATTCAGGGTGACCAGCGCCTCGAAAAGCTGGCCGACCGTGTGCTTGGATTCCTCGCCGAGTATCTGGACGTTCAGGCTGGCGCACTCTATCTCGCCGAGCCGGACGGACGTTTCCGGCGCTTCGCCGACTACGGCTCAGCCGGGGGGCCGGAGCTCGATCTGATGCGCTCGGGCGACGGTTTTCTTGGGCAAGCTGCGAAGGAGAATCGCGCGTTGCACCTGCACGAGGTGCCCGCGGGCTACACATCTGCCGGCTCCCGCCTCGGTTCGAGCAAGCCGGTTGAGCTGTTCGTGGCGCCGGCTAGCGTCGACGGAGTCGTGTACGCGGTGATCGAGCTGATCTTCTCTCGTCGCCTGGAAGCAGCCGACCACACATTGCTGGCGCGTGCATTTGAATCAATCGGCGCGGCGGTGCGCTGGTCGAGGGACCGGAGCGGGCTGGAAGAGGTACTTGAGGCCGCTCAGCGGCAGGGTGACGAGCTCGAGCGAACGAACGTTCAGCTCGAGCGGACGAATTTGCAGCTCGAAGAGCAAGCGCTGGACCTGAAGCGACAGAAGGATGAGTTGTCGATGTTCAATAGCGCCAACTTCCTGAGCATTGCGACCGACCCTAAGGGAGTCATCCAGAGCTTCAATGTCGGTGCGGAACGTATGCTCGGCTACCGCGCCGATGCGGTGATGCACAAGATGACGCCGGCGGATCTCTCCGATCCACAGGAAGTCACAGCGCGAGCGAAAGCGCTCAGCGTTGAACTTCAAACCCCAATCGCGTCGGGGTTTGAAGCATTGATTGTCAAGGCTTCTCGAGGCGTCGAGGATATCTACGAGCTGACCTACATTCGTAAGGACGGCAGCCGTTTTCCCGCGGTCGTCTCGGTCACGGCATTGCGCGATGCGGAAGGCGCGATCATCGGCTATCTTCTCATCGGCACCGACAACACGGCGCGCAAGCGCGCGGAAAAAGATTTGCTCAACGCGGGAGCTCTGGAGCGAGCGATCTTCAAGAGCGCCAACTTCTCAAAAATTGCCACCGATGCGAATGGGGTCATCCAGATCTTCAACGTCGGCGCCGAGCGCATGCTCGGCTACACAGCCGAAGACGTGATGAACAAGATCACGCCCGCCGACATTTCCGACCCGCAGGAAATCATCGCGCGGGCGGAGGCCCTGAGCGTCGAGCTCGAAACGCCGATCGCGCCTGGGTTCGAAGCGCTGGTCTTCAAGGCTTCTCGAGGAATCGAGGACATCTACGAGCTGACTTATATTCGTAAGGACGGCAGCCGTTTCCCGGCGGTCGTGTCGGTCACGGCCCTGCGCGATGCGGAAGACGCGATCATCGGCTATCTTCTGATCGGCACCGATAACACCGCACGCAAGCGTGCGGAAGAGGCGCTACTCAAGGCCGGAGCGCTACAAAGCGCGATTTTCAACAGCGCCAACTTTTCCAGCATTGCCACCGACTCGAACGGCGTCATCCAGATCTTCAATGTCGGCGCCGAGCGCATGCTCGGCTACACCGCTGAGGAGGTAATCAACAAGATCACGCCCGCCGACATTTCCGATCCCCAGGAAATCATCGCGCGAGCGAAAGCGCTCAGCGTCGAGCTTGAAACCCTGATCGCGCCGGGATTCGAGGCGCTGGTTTTCAAGGCCTCTCGCGGTATCGAGGACATCTATGAGCTGACCTACATTCGAAAGGACGGTAGCCGCCTTCCCGCAGTCGTGTCGGTCACGGCACTGCGCGACGCGGAAGGCGGAATCATCGGGTATCTTTTGATCGGCACCGATAACACTGCGCGCAAGCGCGCAGAAGAGGCGCTGCTCAAGGCTGGAGCGCTACAAAGCGCGATTTTCAACAGCGCCAACTTCTCCAGCATCGCCACCGACTCGAAAGGGGTCATCCAGATCTTCAACGTCGGCGCCGAACGCATGCTCGGCTACGCCGCGGATGAGGTAATGAACAAGATTACGCCCGCCGACATCTCCGACCCCCAGGAAATCATAGCGCGGGCGGAGGCCCTGAGTGTCGAACTCGAAACCGCGATCGCGCCGGGGTTCGAAGCGCTGGTTTTCAAGGCCTCTCGAGGTATCGAGGACATTTACGAGCTGACCTACATTCGTAAAGACGGCAGTCGCTTCCCGGCGGTCGTCTCGGTCACTGCACTGCGCGATGCGGAAGGCGCGATCATCGGGTATCTTTTGATCGGCACCGATAACACTGCGCGCAAGCAAATCGAAGCGGAGCAGGCGCAGCTGGGTCAACGCCTCCGGGATCACCAATTTTACACGCGATCTTTGTTCGAATCGAATATCGACGCACTGATGACTACGGATGCGTCCGGCATCATTACCGACGTCAATAAACAAATGGAGGCCCTGACCGGTTGCACGCGGGACGAGTTGATCGGCGCCCCGTTCAAAACCTTCTTCACCGACCCCGAGCGCGCCGAAGCGGGCATCAGTTTGGCGCTGAGCAAAAGAAAAGTTACCGATTACGAGCTGACTGCACGCGACCGGGACGGCAAAGAGACGGTCGTATCCTATAACGCGACCACCTTATACGACCGGGACAGGAGACTACAGGGCGTGTTCGCTGCAGTGCGTGAAATCACGGAGCGCAAGCAGTATGAGCGATCGCTGCGCGAAGCGACCCATAGGGCCGAGCATGCGAACAGCGCCAAAAGCGAGTTCCTGGCTAATATGAGCCACGAAATCCGTACCCCCTTGAATGCCGTCATCGGACTTGGGTATCTGCTCGAACACACCACGCTGAATGAAGACCAGCGCCAACTTCTGTCCAAGATCCAGTTTGGCGGTCGGGCCCTGCTGGGCGTCATCAACAATGTGTTGGATCTGTCGAAAATTGAAGCGGGCGAGATGGCACTCGAGCACGAGCCCTTCGATCTGCCGGAACTCGTGCGGGACCTCGGCCAGATGCTGGCCCCGCAGGCGGTGGCGAAGGGGATAGAGTTGATAGTTCAGTGTGCACCGGCCATGCCGCGCACAGTCAAGGGCGATGCGTCACGCCTGCGCCAGGTTCTCACCAATCTGCTTGGCAACTCGATCAAGTTCACCGAGTCCGGCCACGTGGAACTGAAGGTATTCTGCACAGAGCAAAGTTCGGATCGCATCCGTCTGCGATGTACGGTGCAAGATACCGGCATAGGCATCGAGCCCGCGGCGCTCGAGCATTTGTTCACGCCATTCACCCAGGCGGACGCCTCCACGACACGTCGCTTTGGCGGTACCGGGCTGGGGCTGTCTATCGCGCGTCGATTTGTTGAACTGATGGGAGGTGAAATTGGCGTCACCAGCACCGTCACAGTGGGAAGCACCTTCTGTGTCGAAATACCGCTTCGAATCGCGCACGACTTCGATGGCACGCTCAGCGCACATGGCTTGAGCATCGTCGTCGTCGACTCAGGCGGCGACGCACCGGAGCGCCTGCTCGCCATGTCGCGTGCGCTAGGTTGGAGTCCAAAGGTGGCTGAAACTGGCGAACAACTGCTCGAAGTCATGCGCAACACCCAGCCGATCGCATGGCCGGATGTGCTGATCTTGGAGCTGCACCTGCACGATATGGATGCACACCAATTGATTGCGCGGCTCCGGAGGGAATGTGCCCACGACGAACTGCCGCCGGTCATTATCGTTGCCGATCTTGCGCAGTCGTACACGGACCACCATCAACTCATGCGGAGCACGGATATCATGCTAGTGCGGCCGATAACCAGCTCAGCGCTGTTCAATGCGGTCAATGCCGCCGTTTCGAAACAACCTGATAGTCTCGAACGCGTGTTGCAATCCACGAAGTTTGACGAGCTGCGTGCCCAATGGTTGGCTGGCGTGCACGTTTTGGTGGCCGATGACAGCGACATCAATCTGGAGGTTGCGCAGCGTATTCTCGAGAAGCAGGGTGCAATCGTCGCAACTTGCTCCGACGGCCTGGCAGCACTGGAGCACGTGCGCGTCCATCACCAGTTCCTCGACATCGTGCTCATGGATGTGCAAATGCCCAACCTCGATGGCAACGAAGCCACCCGGCGCATTCGGTGCGAACTGCAGCTGAAGATGCTGCCCATCGTGGCCTTGACGGCAGGCGCGCTGGTTGGGGAACGGCAGCGGGCGCTCGAGGCGGGAATGAATGACTTCATCAGCAAACCGTTTGATCCCCAGGCACTTATCCGCAAGGTGCGGCGGCTCGTGGAACAGGCTCGTGGCGAGCCCATCGAGGTGGTCATCCTCGGCACGGAACCGGCCCGCCAAGCCACGCACGGGCCGCTCATGGCTTCCATCGATGCCGGCGTCGTTCAGCAGATGTTTGGAGATGACCTGCCATTGTTCAACTCGCTGCTGGCTCGCATGCTGCGGGAGTTTGCGGATCTTGCATTGCCAATCTCGGTTTCATCCGATGATCAGACAAACCGAAGCGAAATCAAGGCGCGCGCACACAAACTAAAGGGCAGCGCGGGAATGATCGGCGCAACCAAAATCATGCGGCTCGCGGGCGCGGCCGAGGTAGCCCTGCAGGAGTGTCGGCCGGTCGACATCGTAGAGGGAATACTAACCCAACTGGCGTCGGCGCTCATCACGCTGCGCGAAGAGGCAGAGCCCTTCCTGGCAGAGCTGGAACAGCATGCGGATTCAAACGCCAGGATGGCGAGTTGCCCGAATATCGGCAACGCTGACATCAATGAGCTGTGTGCGCTGCTTGAATGTCAGAATCTTGCAGCGATCGATAAATTCTGTCTGTTATCCCCATCATTGAGTGAACTAGTGGGTGCGGTGCGCTTCGACCGCCTTCGCGATGCAATTGACAATTTGGATTTCCAGCTCGGCGCAGAGTTGTTGCGCGAGACCCTGTGATGAACTGCCTGCTTTCTCCCACGATACAGAGTAGGTTCGACTCGACGTTTTCTCGCTGACACACCGCAGATGGACATCCTATCCATTGGGTCGTGCACCACCATTCCCGTTAGCACTAGTAGTCGACGATCACGGCATCGTACGCGATGGAATAGACCTATTAGATCTCAAGAGTT
>JALYIW010000168.1 GCA_030775625.1 Pseudomonadota bacterium
CATAGCGAGTGGGAACCACCCGATCCCTTTTCGAACTCGGAAGTGAAAACGCTCTGCGCCGATGCTAGTGTCGACTTTGTCGATGTGAAAGTAGGTCACTGCCAGGCTCTTAATTTGATGGATATGAAACCCCCGTTGGCGAAAGCTGGCGGGGGTTTCGACGTTTGCCCAACCCCTCAAGGCGTGAGGGCAAGGACGACCGCGCGCATGAGAGCGGACAAATCCGTCTCATCGATCGTGAACGCGGGAGTCAGATAGACGATATTGCCGAAGGGCCTGATCCACACGCCGGCATCGACGAATTTTCGCATCAGCATGTCGCGATTCTCGAGCCGCTCCAGTTCCACGACGCCGATGGCGCCCTGGATTCGCACATCTCGTACGCCAGGAAGGGCCTTGCACGGCTCCAGACCTCGACTCAGGGCAGCTGAGATGGCCGCCACCTGATTCAACCTGGGCTCTGTCTCGAATAGATCCAAAGAGGCATTCGCCGCGGCACAGCCCAGCGCATTGCCCATATAAGTGGGGCCGTGCATCAGCGCATGCTGCGGATTATCGCTCCAGAACGCATCAAAGATCTTCGCGCTGGCGACACTGACCGCCAGAGGCAGCGTCCCGCCCGTCAAGGCTTTGGACAATGTGATTATATCCGGCACGACGCCGGCTGCTTCATAAGCGAACAAAGTTCCGGTGCGGCCGAATCCCGTGAAGATTTCGTCGAAAATCAACGGCAGTTCATATCGGTCCGCCGCGTGGCGCAGCCGCCTTAGAACAGGCGCGTCATGAAACCGCATGCCTCCGGCACCCTGTACCAACGGCTCTATGACGATGCCGGCCAATTCCTCGGAATGAACGCGCAAAAAATCATCGAAGGCGGCGATGCTTTGCTCGGTCGTTGGAATATCAATGATATGGTGTTGCGACAGGATGCCGCGAAAAAGCGCATGCATTCCCTCGTCCGGATCGCAAATGGCCATCGTTCCCAGTGTGTCGCCGTGATATGCCCCGGCGAACGACAGAAACTTCGAGCGACCGCGAATTCCCTGATTGAGCCAGAACTGAGTCGCCATTTTCAACGCTACTTCGACTGCGACCGAGCCGGACTCCGAGAAAAAGACATGCTGCAGATCCCCGGGAAGCAGTTTCGCCAAGCGGTCGGCGAGAGTCACCGCTTGCTCATGTACAAATCCCCCCAGCATGACGTGCGGCATGATGCGAGCTTGACGCTCGATCGCCGCAAGGAGATGCGGATGGTTGTAGCCATGGCAGGCAGTCCACCATGACGCAATGCCGTCGATGAGTTCTCGTCCGTCTTCGAGCACGATGCGCGAGCCGTGAGTGCGAGCCACGGCCAGTGGCGCGCCCGCGGTCTTCATCTGGCAATACGGCGACCACACGCTGCTCATTTCGGACAAGCCGTCATTTCCTGCCCAAGCGTCTGGAATAGCCGTTCTATCGCCGCCTCGTTTACATTCAGGGTCAATGCGATGCGCAGTCGCGCGGTACCCAAGGGCACGGTCGGCGGACGAATGGCCCGCACGTCGAAGCCCTGCGCGCGAAGCCGTGCAGCAAGATGTGCGGCTGCCCGGTCCTCGCCGATGACGATGGGAATAATGTGTGAACCGGACGCGACCAGGCCGCTATGGCGCAGAAGTTCGCGCGCCGCGAGCCCCACGAACTCAGTGAGCCGCTCGCGCCGCGCATCACCCTGCTCGCATAACGCAAGCGCAGCCCGCGTGATGGCCGCAACGAGGGGTGATGGCGCGGTCGAGAAAATAAATGGGCGGCCGCGATTCACCAGGAATTCCGTGAGCACGCGAGGCCCACAGACGAATGCGCCGGCGGTACCGAGAGCCTTTCCGCAGGTATGAACGGTAACTACGTTGTCGCGACCTTCCAGAAACGCCGCGCAGCCTCTACCCCGGGGCCCGAGAACTCCGGTCGCATGCGCTTCGTCGATCACCAGAATCCCCTCTCGATGATTCGCTAATGCGTCGAGTTCCGCGAGATTAGGTCCATCCCCATCCATGCTGTAGAGGCTTTCGACCGCGATCCAGACCCGGCCGAGGCCGCCACCCTCGCGCCACCGGCAAATCTCATTGTCGATCGACTGCGCGTCGTTATGGCGAGCGCTGACGATGTGGGCCCGGCTGCGGCGCAGTCCCTCGTGCACGCTCGCATGGATCCACTCGTCGTATACCACGAGATCTGCGCGCTGCGGCGCGGTTGCGAACAAAGTCTGATTCGCTGCGTAGCCGCTGCCGAAGTACAGGGCGGATTCAGCGCCGAAATACCCGGCGGCGGCGTGTTCCACAGCCTCGTGCTCCGGGTGATTGCCGCGCAGCAGTCGCGATCCTCCCGAGCCGACCGGCACCTTGCGAGACACCGCCTCGCCTGCGGCATCGAGCAACTCGCGCGAGTGGGCAAGTCCCAAATAGTCGTTGGAGGTGAAATCTAGGCCGCTGAAGGGCGCAAGCGTGCGATGCCGCCCGAGTGCCGAAAGACGGCCGAGATCGGCCTTGAGGTCCGCAAATGGAGCCCGAGAGCGCTGAGTGTGGACGGGCACCTTCAGCAACGGCTATGCCGAGGAGCGAACCCGCGGCTGGCTCTGCGATCCCCACCATTGCTCGACGCTGGCCGTCAGGCCGGCTTGATCGAGACCCGCTTCGGCAAGACATGTCTCGCGGGAACCATGCTCGATAAATTCGTCCGGAATGCCCAGATGCAGAGTCGGCAATTGCACGCCCGCGGCGGCAAGCGCCTCGCTGACGGCGGAACCGGCGCCGCCCATGATGGCGTTTTCTTCGATGGTCACTATCGCGCGATGCCGTGAGGCAATCGCAATCGCCATTTCTTCGTCCAATGGTTTCACGAAGCGCATATTCACGAGCGTGGCGTCGAGGCGCTCGGCGATCTTGCGAGCCGGTTCGACCAATGCGCCGAAGGCGAAAATTGCCAGTCCTGAGCGGCCCTCGCGCTTCAATAAAGCACGTCCGATGGGAATCGCGGTCATTTCCGGCACCAGCGAGACACCCGGTCCCGTGCCGCGCGGATAACGAACCACCGAGGGGGATGACAGCGTCGTTCCGGTATACAGCATTTGCCGGCATTCATTTTCATCGGCCGGCGCCATGATCACCATGTTGGGGATGCATCGTAAAAATGTCAGATCGTAACTACCCTGATGGGTGGCGCCATCGCTGCCGACCAGACCGGCACGGTCCACTGCGAATACCACGGCCAGATTTTGCACGGCCACATCGTGAATCAGCTGATCGTATGCGCGCTGCAGGAAGGTCGAATAAATCGCCACGACGGGCTTGAGGCCCTCGGCGGCCAATCCGGCCGCGAAGGTTACCGCATGTTGTTCGGCAATCGCGACATCGAAGTAGCGATCTGGAAATCGTTTGGAGTATTCGACCAATCCCGAGCCTTCGCGCATGGCCGGCGTGATGCCGACCACAGTGGGGTCGCTTTCCGCCATGTCGCAAAGCCATTTTCCAAAGATCTGGGAATAGGACTGGCCGGTGCTCGCCTCCTTGAAGATGACGCCGCTCGCCGGATCGAAAGGGCCGGGCCCATGCCATTTGATCGGATCCGCCTCCGCGGGCGCGTAACCTTTGCCCTTGCGGGTGACGACGTGCAGGAACTGCGGTCCGCGCAATTTTTTCAGATTGCGCAACGTGGTGACCAGCGCTTTGACATCGTGGCCATCGATGGGGCCGACGTAGTTGAACCCCATTTCTTCGAACAGGGTGCCCGGCAGGACCATGCCTTTCAGGTGTTCTTCCGAGCGCCGCGCGAGTTCCCACACGGTCGGCATTTGGCGCAACACCTTTTTACCGCCCTCTCGCAGGTGCGAATACATTTTCCCGGACAGAGCCCGCGCGAGGTAATTGGAAAGGGCGCCGACATTTTCGGAAATCGACATGTCATTGTCGTTGAGGACGACCAACAAATCGTTGGGCAGCGAACCGGCGTGGTTGAGCGCCTCGAACGCCATGCCGGCGGTTAATGCCCCGTCACCGATGATGGCCACGGCGCGCCGTTCCTCGCCCCGTTGCGCCGCCGCCACGGCCATGCCAAGCGCAGCGCTGATGGAGGTGCTCGAGTGACCAACGCCAAAAGTGTCATATTCGCTTTCGGAGCGCGTCGGAAAGGGCGCAAGTCCCTGATTTTGCTTAATAGTATGCAGGCGATTGCGCCGCCCAGTCAGCACCTTGTGGGGATAGGCTTGGTGTCCCACATCCCATACCAGACGGTCGGAGGGGGTGTTGAACACATAATGCAAAGCGATCGTCAGCTCGACGGTCCCTAGGCCGGCGGCGAAGTGGCCGCCGCGCGTGCTCACGCTGTGAATCAGAAATTCCCGTAGTTCCTTCGCCAATTCAGGTAATTTGGCCGCCGGCAGGAGCCGCAGATCGGCAGGCGAATCAATGGATTCGAGTAGCGGGTACTTGTCGGGCGTAGCGGCCATCTGCGGCAGTTTATACTGCCGGGCCGCCGTACTGGCAACGCTGTGGAGCAACGCTGCAAATTTGCACCACCGCCAGCCCGCTGCCATGATGCTATCCTTAGCGGTTTCCGAGATACTGTCCGCATGGATTCCGTCCGTTCAGATGAAGTCTATCAAGATCAGATTCTCCCGCATGTCTCACGCACTTTTGCGCTGACCATTCCGGAATTGCCGCCTGCGCTGCGCACGTCGGTAACCACCGCCTACTTGCTGTGCAGAATCGCCGATACCATCGAGGACGAGCCGGCGCTGTCGCCGCCCGAAACTCTCGCCTTCCTGCAACGATTCACTGCGGTGTTGGCGGGCCACGAGCAACCCGTGCCGCTCGCCCGGGATATCGAACAGAGATTGTCGGACCTCACGCTGCCCTCGGAGCGCGAGCTGGTGAGCAACATGCAGCGGGTAATCGCAGTCATGGCCGGTCTGCCCGAGCCGCAGCGCTCTGCCATTCAACGCTGCGTCGAGCTGATGTGCTACGGCATGCCGCGCTTTCAGTTCACGGCCAGTCACAAGG
>JALYIW010000169.1 GCA_030775625.1 Pseudomonadota bacterium
ACGCTATACCGCTCCGATAGCACATCGATGCGAATGTCCCGCGCCGTGAGGCTATTCGCACTCGCTTCGACGGCGTTTCTAATCAGGGCTAGAAGCACGCGCTGAATTTTCAAGCGATCGATGGACACATGCGGCAATTCAGTCGGTACGTCGATTTCAAGTCGCGCATTGATGCTCAACGCAAGATTCTCGAGCACCGGCCGCACTTCGTTGAGGACATCAGCCATGGCGCACCGGGTGAGCTGCGGCGAGCCTTGGTCAAACAAACGCCTTACCGCTTGCAGGCGGGCACCCGCTTGGAGCGCTTCCTGACTGATGTCACGGAACACATCGAGACTGCGGTTTGTCAGCGGGTCAGGCCGATCGAGCATACGGGCCCCCGCCTGGGAGAAGGTCGCCATCGCCGCCAACGGCTGATTCAGTTCATGCGCTATCCCGCCAATCATCTCAGCGAGTTCAGACGCGGGATTCCATCTCGAGCAAACGGCTCAGGAACCCCAGTGGATTCACCAGACCCGCATTAACATCGTCCATTTTGATCTCATTCGCCAGAGCGACAGATAGGAAGGGGTGCAATACTTAGATTCCGGCTACTAGTGTGCAGCAAACTAGGTCCCGCTACACCGCGACTTCCCGCATGGTAATGCGGTCGTCCCTTAGAGCAGGTCATTGGGACACCGTACGTGGGTTGGCGTACCGACACAGTACTTGCCCTTGCGCTATGATTCTGTCAGCGCATCCATCAAATGTGACTCGACAGGCTGCAATATATGGCTCAGGGTCGCACCCAAGGAATTATCGATGAATCCGATTACCGCGTTCCTGGCTGCTCTATTCATCGGTGCAGGAGCGGCAGCTACGTTGCTCTGGTCGAATCTCTATCTCGGCGTGTTGGGATTTGCCATTGGCGTGATCATCGGTCTTTCTCTCAAGATGGCCAATGTGTGGCAAAAATTCGTGATATTGCGCATGGGCAAGCTTCAAAGCGTGAAAGGAGCGGGAATGTTCTTGATAATTCCCCTTCTAGACCGGGTAATAGCGGTAATCGACGGCCGCATACAAACTACGGCATTCAATGCTGAGCAGGCCCTGACCAAAGATACCGTTCCGGTAAACGTCGATGCAATCATATTTTGGCACGTCCATGATGCGGAGAAAGCCGCGTTGGCCATAACCAACTTCCGCGAAGCCATCGATCGTGTTGCCCAAACTTCTTTGCGAGAGATGATCGGCTCATCCATGTTGGCGGCACTCTTATCGGATCGCAAGGAAGCCGATGAGCAATTAAAAACCGAGATCGCGCAGAAGACTGCGCCTTGGGGTATATCGGTAAGCTCCGTCGAGATTCGCGATGTCGCCATCCCGGTCGCTCTTCAGGATGCCATGTCCCGGCAAGCGCAGGCGGAGCGCGAAAAACAGGCTCGAGTGATTCTTGGCTCCGCCGAAGCCGCGATCGCCGGTAAGTTTGTTGAGGCTGCCGCAATATACTCTGGACATCCCGTCGCGCTACAACTGCGGGCCATGAACATTATTTACGAGACGACCAAAGAAAGAGGCGCCACGATCCTGATGCCAAGTTCGATGGTCGACAGCCTGAACCCCTCCGCGGCGTTGCTCGCGACCTCTGTGGCGGTGAACAGCGCGATCGGGCCCGCTGCCGCCGCTTCATTACCACCTGCCGCGCCAGGCTAGAGATCTTCAACGCCATGGAGCGGTTACCACAATGAAAGTTCTGATTCGTCCTTTGAGGACTCTGGCGTCGACAGGCGCAATCCACTATCGCTCGCATCGTTTGCGGCTAGTGTTGGCAGCGTTCACATGGACTCTTTTTGGGGCATCCCACGCCGCGTCAATATCGGAGGGCAGCCGGCTCTACGCCCCTTGCGGAGTCTGTCATCAGCCGAACGCCTGGGGATCATCAGATGGCGCTATTCCCAACCTTGCGGGACAGCAAAAGCGTTATCTGGAAAAACAGATGGAGGCGTTCAAAAACGGCGCTCGGGTAGACCCGGCAATGCAGGCTGTCGCGGCGCATCCCACATTCGGTAATTCCCATAACACGACAGTCCTGGCGGCCTATTTATCGGATCTCGAGCCAAACCCGAAACCTATGGAAGGTAGCGGCCAGCACCTTCGCCTCGGACAGGAATCCTTCACGCATATCTGTGCCGCCTGCCACGGTACCGATGGTCGCGGCGCAGCGGGCAACCGAGTGCCGCGAATCGCGGGACAACATTATCCCTACCTGAGACGTCAGATCGAAGACGCGGCGCAGCTGCATAAGGACCTCGCACCCCCGGAAATGACCAGCGCGCTGCGCGGGATGAGCGCTCAACAAAAGGACGCGCTGGCGGACTACATCTCACGTCTGGGCAGCGCTGATGCCGGGAGTGATTCCGATGGCAACTTTCGCCACGAAAAGTAGCCTTAACGGCTGAACTTAGCGTTTTTTCGCACGTACTATTCTCGTTCGTCGGGCTTGCCGGTCCATGACACGCTGTAATTGGTCGGGGTGACAGGATTCGAACCTGCGACATCTACGTCCCAAAAACCTTAGCACACCTTCTTCAACTTACCGACAAATCACAAGTTTTTTTGTAACCTTCTGAAATTGCTCATTTGATCTTTACGCTCGTCCCCTCCCAGACACCCCCTGGTTCGCCACAGTTTTCGCCCTATTGAGTCACCAGTGAGTCACCAGTAATCTCGCCCCTATGAGGGTAAAGCTCACTCAAAACCTCGTGTCTGCCGTACATGCTGACGAACGAGATAACGTTTTCAGCGATGTTGCGTTGTCAGGCTTTGAACTCCGCGTGCGCCCCACCGGGGTCAAGATCTGGTACTACCGGTTCCGCTGCAACAGCGGCCGGCAGCAGCGTCTCGCCTTGGGTCGATTTCCTGGACTAAGTGCGGTGACCGCTCGCCAGCTGGCGACGGCAGCGGCCGGAGATGTCGCCCGGGGAATTGATCCGGTCGCACATCGCCGGCAGGTCCGTGCGGAACACGCTCGGGAACGGCAGAGGACCCTTCGCGCGTTGATCGAATCGCATTACGAGGGCTGGGCGAGCACCCACTTAAAAAGTTGGCGATTCCAACTCGGCCGCATCAAAGCCGATTTCAAGGCATGGATGGACAAGCCCATCAATGAAATCGACAGGAATCTCATCGAGGGCTGGCGCCAGCGACGCCGCGCAGCAGGCAATCAGCCAGTCACGGTCAACCGAGGGGTCCAGCGTCTGCACGCCCTACTCGCAAAGGCGGTGGAATGGAAGGTGATCGACAAACATCCGTTTTCGGGATTAAAGCCTTTGCGCCATGACCGCAGCGGTCATGTGCGATATCTCAACGAGACAGAAGAGACCGCATTGCGGGATGCCTTGCAGGCTCGCGACAACAAGCTCCGGGAGGAGCGCAATAGATTCAACAAATGGCTAGAAGATCGAGGTAGGCGAACCTTCCCGCCGCGCACCAATCGATTTGTTGACCACTTGACTCCTATCGTGCTCGTCGCGATGAACACCGGTCTACGGCGCGGCGAGATTTTTCAGCTGGAATGGAAGGACATTGACCTGGTCGACAGGTTGGTTACGGTAACCGGCGCCAAAGCGAAGAGTGGACAGACGCGCCGCTTGCCACTTAACCAAGAGGCATATGAGGTACTGACTTCGTGGCACGCACAGGCTGACAAGCGAGGCGGATCGCACGTGTTCCCGGGCGTAAACGGACTGCGACTGACAACCATCAACACCGCGTGGCGAAGTTTACAAGCCGCCGCCGGCCTGCCCGACTTCCGCTTTCACGACCTTCGACATCATTTTGCAAGTCGCTTGGTCCAATCCGGTATCGACCTCAATACTGTGCGCGAACTACTCGGGCATGCCGATATCACTATGGTTCTGCGGTATGCACACATGTCACCCGATCGGTTGTCAATGGCCGTGGAACAGGTTGCTCGAAGGGCGTCGAAACTACGCGATGTCACGTCACTTCGCAGCTCGCAGAAGATCGATGAGTTGACCCTCGCAACCGTCAGCTACCGGCACGCCGGGCGACAATAGCGCCTGTCGATTGTGGATTTCTTCTGTATAACTCGTAGAGCATTGAGCGAAGGCGAGTACCGGATATCACGCTATAGGGCCGTCGAAGCAGCCGAATGTTTGGAAACGTTCATTCAGCCCAAGGGTTGTTGGTTTTGGCGTCCTCGCAGCAATCGCGGTGTCTGGTTAAATTCTGACGCGCCGTCACCGTGTACAAACTAGTCGTCGCTCTTACCATTACAGCCGCGAGAATTTCCTTGGCGTCTTGTGGAGATCAGTCCGCTGGAATTCGGTAACGTTCTCGCTACCGCGCTTCAGACACACAAACCGCTGTTCGATTATGAAGACAGGCTCAAGATATTGGTCACGAAGCTTCCCGAGCGACCGGAGACGAGGCCGGACGCTCTTCGTTGCGCCGAGAGTCTCAGGTATATCCCGGGAATGGTGCAGCTTTACGCGCAGCTATTATCAGATTCGAGCCATGGTGGATCGGGGATCGGGGTCGTATTAGCGAATTAGCTGACCGAGATCGGACCCTAAAGAGACAGCGGTCGAAGTCCGCTGTCGGGAAACACGAACCCCCCGTGAATAATTCCCAAATTTTGGATCAGCGACCCGCTTGCCCGACCGGGCGCGACGCGATCTTCGCCATATGGCGTTTATAACTCCATTCGGTTGCTGTCCAAGTAAGGAGTCCCCAAAGGAAGCCCACGCAAATCCAAAGAGGGACATTAAGTCCGAGGATGAAAAC
>JALYIW010000170.1 GCA_030775625.1 Pseudomonadota bacterium
AAGCACACAAAAAATGCCATCCACGCTAAGTGGAAGACCCGCATGGGAATCGTGTTTAGTTTGAAAAGCTCGATTCGCGTGGCGCGACTGTCCATGAGTGTCCTTTGCATAAACAAAATGTCCAAAAAAAAACGCCGCTCGACACGCTTATGACCGCAACCGAAGGTGCGGACATAAGCATTCGGCGGCGTTGCCTTCGTTGCTTGATCGACGAGTCTCCGAGGCTGTCCACGGGGCTTACATAGTTAAGAGCAATGTCCGTGCCAACAGGCAAGCGGTCAACCGATATGAACCGTTTCAGTGTGTTACGAGATTCCCTTGCCGTGCACACAGGGGACGCAGGAGTCATGATGCTGCGCAATGGTGCAACCGCCGCCGTCGGTGCACGCTTTTGGATCGGCCTTCGACCCCAAGTTTCTCGCTTGTAGTCTGACGGACTTTGGTGGCACAGTCGCTGCGCTATGGGTCTACAAAGAGATCGTAATGACGACCTGCGCCTGGAAACGCCTGATGCGCGCTTTCTGCGCTCCGCCACGCTATGCCGAACTCGCGACCTCGAGCAGATTGTCATTCTTGGCGAGCTGGTCAAGGACATCAGTGAGCTGATTCACGCACTGCAAAAAGAGCGCGGCGCCTCATCCATTTATCTCGGCTCGAACGGCGCGCAATTCTCCGACCGCCTTGCCGCGCGCATTGCGGAATGTCGAGCCCTGGAGCAGGCTGTTCGCGAGGGACTCGCGCACGTCGATGAGAAGCTCGATCGCATGAGTTCCGGAGCACGATTCTATACCCGCGTGGCGCTCGCCTTTCGTGCCCTCGATACCCTGCCCGGCACGCGCCAGCAGATTGCACCCCTCGCCCTCGCGCCGCAGGATGCAGTGAAGACCTTCACCGAGATCATCGGCTGCTTGCTCGCCGTTGGGTTCGAGGTCGCGGACATTGCCGCGAGTCCGACCATCTCTCGAGCGCTGATCGCTCTGGTCAATTTTGCTCAAGGTAAGGAGTATGCCGGCCAGGAACGCGCAACCGTCGGTGCTGCGTTCTCCCGCGGCCACTTCCTGGCAGCCGATCAACGCCGGCTTCAGCATTTAGTTGCCGCGCAAGAGCAAGCCTTCCGAATTTTCGCCGAATTCTCCGACCCGCTTTATGTCGCCGCCTTGCAAGGCGTTTTCACTGATCATCCTTCGACGGAAGTGAAGCGGATGCGCACGCTGGCGTTGAGCGGACGGCGTTTTGGCGAACCGGCGGCAGTCGCCGATGCTTGGTTCGAACAGACGACGCGGCGCATCGATGCGATGAAAACAATCGCGGACCAGCTGGCGGCCGAGCTCGGACGTCTCTGCGCCGTGAAGCTGGCCGAGGCCCGTAGTAACTCTGAGCGAACCGACACCGAACACACCGATGGCATCGCGCCTGCCGCTCCCGTAGCCATGCTGGTGACTGACGTGGATCCGGCGCTCAATAATCTTGGGTTGGGGGGCGGCGTCGGCCTCTATACGCTCGACAGTGCGCTGCCGATGCCCATGCGCTCGATCATCCAGGTGGTTCAGGCCCAATCCCGCCGAATCGACGACGTTAGCAACCAGCTGGCATCGGCCCGCATGGATCTGCTCGAGCGCAAGGTAATCGAGCGTGCGAAAGGCCTATTGATGAAGAGCCAACGACTATCTGAGAAAGATGCCTATGCATTGATACGCGAAACTGCCATGAACCGTAACAAACGAATTTTCGAGGTTGCGGAGGCCATTGTGAGCACGGCAGAGTTTCTGAAGGCATAGCGTCAGTCGATTGATGCTGCCAAGCCGTTGGCCGTTGCAGGAAAATAATTTTACATCGCTTGGCTGATGCGTTGAGTCTCGTGCGGGCCGCGCGAATGTGACGCAATCGACACTCAGGCGTTTGCCCGTCGTTGCGCCGCCGCCTGAGGCTATTTCGGCGGCGGGCGCCCTTTCTTACTTTACAAAATGTGCGATAACGCAGCTATTCGCACGGCGCATCCGCCCATACTTTCCGCGGTTGACAATGGACCCCCCGAACTTTCGGAATCGCGCGAAGGCATGCCATGTTGTTCTTAATGTTCCATGTAGGTCAGAACCGCTACATGCTCGACGTGCGGCAAGTTTCCGAGGTCCTGCCGCTGACCGGAATCATGCCGATTTCCCAGGCGCCCAAAGGAGTAGCCGGTCTTTGCAGCTATCGCGGCAGCCTCATACCGGTGCTCGACCTGAGCGAACTCATGCTGAGTCATCCGGCGCGCCGGCGCATGCACACGCGCATCGTAATAGCGCAATGCGCGCACACCGGCGGCGTACCGCATTTACTGGGCCTGATCGTCGAAAAGATGACCGAAACCGTACGACTCGAAGCTGCCGACTTTAGAGACTCGGGGACTGTACTGCCGCAGCTCGGTGCGATAGCGACGGATCGGTACGGATTGGTTCAGCGGATTGATTTGAACCAGCTGCTGCCCGAATCGCTTCGAGACCTACTATTCAAGCAGTCGATAGCCGCTTAATGGCTCTCCAAGACTTTGAAAATTTGCTGCAGCGGACGATGGGGCTTGATACCGCCTCCATCGGCACCGCGGCCGTTGAAAGTGCGATCAAAACGCGGTTGTCGGCCTGCCAACTCGCGGATCTCGGTGCCTACTGGGAGTTTATTGCCTCCTCGCCGGCCGAATTGCAACGCTTGATCGAAGCCATCGTGGTGCCCGAGACCTGGTTTTTTCGCGATCGCGAAGCCTTCGGTGCGCTCGCTCAATTCGTCGTCGAGCGATGGCTGCCCGCCTATGCCGGCGGCACTCTGCGGCTGCTCAGTCTGCCGTGCTCGAGTGGCGAGGAAGCTTATACGATGTCGATGGCGTTGTTGGACGCAGGATTTCCGTCGAGTCTTCGCCGTATCGATGCCGTTGATATCAGTCATCAGGCGTTGCGGCTGGCGGAGAATGCCGTGTACGGGAGGAACTCTTTTCGGGGGGAGGATCTGGCGTTCCGCGAGCGCCATTTTGCAATGACTGCGCAGGGTTATCTAGCATCAGAGGCCGTGCGTGAGGGTGTGCATTTTCAACATGGAAATTTGCTTGCCGACGATTTTCTGCCGGGAACCGCCGTCTACGATGGCATTTTTTGCCGCAATCTACTCATTTACTTCGATCGAGAAACCCAAAAACGCGCCGTTCTGGTGTTGCAGCGCCTTCTCAAGCCTGACGGGATTTTATTCGTGGGTCCCGCCGAATACGGCTTGGTGCTGGATCACGATTTCGTTTCTGCGCAGGCATCTCTGGTTTTTGGTTTCCGCCGCCGCTGCGGGTCAGTACGCAAAGGCTCCCCCGCCTCCGCCGTGCGGCCGATCCCCCGCCCACCGGTCGCGCCAACGTCCTCCTCCTCGGCTCCGGCCACACCGAGAACGGCGCCGCGGGCTGTGACGCTGACCACACTCCCGGCCTCTATCCGCAGCGCGCAACAGGAAGCATTTCGGCTCGCTGATCAAGGTCGATTCACCGATGCCTCAAAACGTTGCGCAGAGGATTTGTGTGAGCATGGTCCTTCTGCACAGACGTATTTTCTCATGGGCTTGATTCGCGCGGCGGGCGGCGCCCTTGCAAAGGCAGATGAGTATTATCGCAAGGCGCTTTATCTCGATCGCGATCACCAGGATACTTTGGCTCATCGGGTGTTGCTGCTGGAAAAATTAGGCCAGGTTGCCGGTGCCCGAGTGTTGCGTGAGCGACTGCGAAGGCTGCTCAAAAAGGAGGGCGCAGCGTGAACGCCTCTCAAGACATAGGTCAGTCCATGCGCCCCCCCGTAGCGGATTGCTGGAACAAGATCGGCGTGCACGGCGATTCGTCATGTTCGGAGCTGCATCGACACATCCATTGCCGCAATTGTCCGGTCTATTCCGCAGCCGCCACGCAGTTGCTCGATGCCGATTTGCCGCCCGACTACATGGCGCATTGGGTGCGCCAAGGCGCACAAAATAAGCGGTCGGCGGACGCTGACCCACAATCGGTATTCGTCTTTCGTGTCGCCGCGGAATGGTTGGCTCTGCCGACCGGCGTGCTGCGGGAGATCGTCAGCGTGCGCACGATTCATTCTATCCCGCATAGGCGCCACGGCGTGGTGACAGGGGTTGCCAATATTGGCGGACAACTACTGGCTTGCTTTTCGCTGCACCAAGTTCTCGGTCTGACTCAAGTCCACGAGAATTCTCTGAAGCAGCCTCGCCCGAGCCGACAATTTTTGGTGATTCAACGCGGTGGCCACTGCGCCGTTTGTCCGGTGGATGAGGTCGAAGGTATAGCCCACTTTCAATCGGCGGATCTGCGTCCGGCGCCGGTGACGGTGGCCAAGGCCGTGGGAACGTATACCCGATCAGTCCTATCTTGGCGCGACAAGGTCATCGGTCTGCTGGATGACGAAGCGCTATTTCACACCGTCAATCGGGATCTCTCGTGAGCGCTCGTGACTTGAGTATGATGTCGATGTTCGAGCTCTTCCGTTTGGACGCGGAGGGTCAGATCGAAGCATTGACCGGTGGGCTGCTGGCGCTGGAACGGGAAGGCTCTGCCGCCGCGCCGCTCGAGGCATGCATGCGTGCTGCGCACTCGCTCAAGGGTGCGGCGCGCATCGTCGGCATAGATGCGGGAGTGAAGCTTACGCATGCCATGGAAGATTGCTTCGTCGCCGCGCAGTTGGGCGCCGTGACGCTGCAGAAGTCACAGGTCGATATTCTGTTGCGCGGTGTGGACCTGCTGACTCGCATTGCCGCGACGCCCGAAGCCGATGTTGCCGTGTGGAGTGGCGCGAACCAGGGACAGATCACCGAATTTCTCGCCGCGCTGTCCTCTTCGATGGTCGCCGGCGAGAGCGCCAGACCGGAGTCTGAACCTGCGCCACAACCACGCTTGCCGGCGGCGGCCCCCGCAGTGGAGGAGCGGGAAGCCGTAGAACGGATCCTGCGCGTCAGTGCTGATAATTTGAATCGTTTGCTGGGATTGACTGCCGAGTCGATGGTCGAATCGCGCTGGCTCAAACCCTATGCCGAATCCATGTTGCAGATGAAGCGGATGCACCAGCAAGCGGTCAAAAGCCTGAATGACCTCCGCGACTTACTGGCGGAGTTCAAGTCGGAGCCTAGAGTCGACGCTGCGCTCGCACGTGCCCAGCATCAAGTCGTCGAATGCCAGCAGCAACTGTCGGAGCGGCTGGTGCAAATTGAAATGTTCCAGGGACGCACCACCAGCCTCGCCCATCGGCTCTACGACGCCGCGCTCGCTTGCCGCATGCGGCCGTTCGCGGACGGTCTCAAGGCCTTTCCGCGGATGGTGCGCGATACGGGTCAGTCCCTCGGCAAGCAAGTGCGGTTGGAAATCGTCGGCGATACGACCCAAGTCGATCGAGATATCCTGGAAAAACTCGACGCACCCCTGGGTCATTTGTTGCGCAATGCCATCGATCACGGGATCGAGTCTGCGGAAGGGCGTGCCGCGGCGGGCAAGAGCGGCGAAGGGGTGATTCGTCTTGAAGCGCGCCACAGCGCCGGTTTGCTGCAAATCACGGTGACTGACGACGGCCGGGGAATCGATTTGGACAAGCTGCGCGCCGCGATCCTGGAGCGCAAGCTGACGAGCGCCGAGATCGTGCACACGCTGAGCGACGTCGAGCTGTTGGAGTTTCTGTTCTTACCCGGCTTCTCCACCAAACAGACTGTAACGGAGATTTCCGGGCGTGGCGTCGGGCTGGACGCCGTACAAACCATGATAAAGCAAGTGCGCGGAACCATCCGTGTTGCCTCCCAACTGGGGCAGGGTTCATCCTTTCAATTGCAGTTGCCGCTGACCCTGTCGGTGGTCCGAACTCTGCTCGTTGAGATTGGCGGCGAGCCCTATGCCTTCCCCTTGGCACAGATCGTACGTACCGCGAAGTTGTCGACGGATTCGGTGCGCGTATTGGAAGGCCGGCAGTATTTCGACTTCGACGGGCGGGCCGTGGGCCTGGTCAGCGCCCAACAATTGCTCGGCGGGCGCGAGCCCACCCTCGTCAGCGATGAACTAGCTGTGCTGATCATGGGAGACGGCGCACATACTTACGGATTGATCACCGACAGATTTCTCGGCGAGCAGGAATTGGTCGTGCAGCCGCTTGACATTCGCTTCGGCAAAATTAAGGACATCGCTGCCGGCGCACTGATGGAAAATGGCCTGCCGGTATTGATCGTGGACGTGGAAGATGTGCTTCAGTCGCTGGAGAAAATGGTTTCCGTCAATCGTTTGAACAAAATCGAACGCACCGCCAGGACGGATGCCAAGGTTCACAAGCGTGTGCTCGTCGTGGACGATTCACTCACCGTACGCGAATTGGAACGCAAGCTACTCGACCACGCCGGCTACGATGTCGAAGTCGCCGTCGACGGCATGGCTGGGTGGAATGCATTGCGCAGCGGACATTTCGATCTCGTCGTCACCGACATCGACATGCCTCGCATGGACGGGATCGAGTTGGTGGGCCTGATCAAGCG
>JALYIW010000171.1 GCA_030775625.1 Pseudomonadota bacterium
AGCCCTCCGGATCCGCCCCAGAACGGGTAAACTCGTCCGTATGGCAGACGCCGCTGGCCTTGATTTCCACCGGGACCTCACCCGCTCTCGGCCCCGCCAAGTCCACAGTCATGATTTCCAGGGGTTCGTCGGCAGCGGTGGCGACGGCGGCTTTGGTTTTCATCAAAGATATCCCTTAGGTACGAGACGCTACCCTAGAACAACCCGCGGCGACTTGGAAGCTACACATGAACATTGTATTCACCCCTCATGAAGCGCGCGTGATCGGTTGTTTGATCGAAAAGGAAATTACCACCCCCGAGCAGTATCCTCTGTCGCTGAACGCGCTGACCAATGCCTGCAACCAGAAAACCAACCGCGACCCCGTACTCGAGTTGAGCGAAGCGGTGGTGCAGCAGGCGTTGGACGCTTTGATGAAAAAATACTTGGTGAGCGACAAGTCCGCCGGTTACGGGGGGCGCGTCACCAAGTACAAACAGCGTTTTTGCAACACTGAATTCGGATCGCTGAAATTATCCAAACAAGAACTCGGTATCCTATGTGTCTTGTTGCTGCGCGGCGCGCAAACCGCGGGTGAATTGCGTTCGCGCACCAATCGATTGTGCGAGTTCAGCGATACGGAACAAGTCGACGCTACGCTGAAGAACTTGATGGTGCGCGAGGATGGTCCCTTCGTTGCGCGACTGTCGCGAGCCGCGGGTGCGCGCGAGTCGCGCTACGGCCACTTATTCTCCGGGCATGTCGAATCGGTGGATGAGCCCGCGGCCGGCGCGCCGCCGCCCGGCGATGCCGGGGAACTAAGCCTCGGAGAACGGCTCGGACGACTCGAGGAGTTGGTGGAGCAGCTCTGCGCGGACGTGCTGGCGCTCAAAGGGAGCGCACGGGGGCGAACTTCCGAGGGCTAGGGCGCTGCCGCGGACGCTGTCGCTTTGGCGATGCCGTCTCGCTCCTGCAACCATTTACCGAATGCGTCTATGTCCGCCGGGCGCATTCCATTGGCTGCTGTCCGGTGATCCGCGAACCACTTTTGCATTGCCGCCATCAGCTGATCCGCCGGCGGGCGATCGTGATTGAAAAGATCCATATAGGCCATTTTCGTCTCGTCCAAATGATCCATGGCCAGGTACGCTTCGGCGCGATGCTCGACTGCCTCCGGTAAGGCCGGCCGCAGCGCGAGTGTATGATTGTAATCGTCGATGGCTTCCGGGTATGCGCCGAGGCGCAAGTGAATGTAACCCACGTAATTCCACGCCTCGAACATGTCGGCCCTATTACGCAGTGTCTCTGTGAATTGGTCCAAAGCCCTCTCGTAAGCATCGCCTACCTTTTCCATGGCGACGCCCTTCTTGTCCGCATCGGTCGCCTTGGCGGCAACTTCTTCATATTCTTTGGCACGATTGAGCGATTTCACCCCTGCGGTGAACGCCTTCTTGGCTGCCGCGTCAGGCTTTTCGGCGGATACCGTACTGCTCACCTCGCCGCCCGGATCCGTGCCCGCTTGACTCATGCCGCCACGGCCACCCACGCCGCCCGCGCCCCCCGGGTAGCCTCCCTGACCGCCGGCGCGCGCGAACTGCCCGCCGGCGCCAAACGCTACCACCGATGCGAGCCAACAGAGAAAAATCCGCCGTATCGCGCTCTGCGAGAGGCTGGTTGGGGTTTGGTGCAATACTTTCGCCATGGAACGGGATCTTAAATTTTTAATCGTCCGCGCGCTGGCTTTTTTGTCGCCCTGCGCGCGGGGCCCCCGATCACTCGTCTCGACGCGCCGCGGCTTCGATGCCGATGCGCAGAGTGGTGGTGGCGATGCGCACTTCGATGAGAAAAGCCAACAAAGCCGCGCACAGCGAGACCATCGACAAGATGAACATACAGGCGATGAATGCCGATAAATCCCAGCGCAGAAAGGCATTTACGAATAGCATGATTACGACCAGCGCAATGAATAGCGCGGACAATGTGATGAGCGTAATCGCGGCATTGATGTAGCGCGCCCGCCGCGCCAGCACCCGCAGTACACCGTGCAAATCACGACCGTCGAACTTAAGGCCGGGGTTGCGCAGGACCGCCTCCATCGCTCGCGCACGATCGACGATTCTCGCAAGGCGGCTGGTCAAAACATTGAGCGTGACACCGATCGCCGATATCAAGAATATGGGAGTCAGCGCCACCTGAATCAGATGCGCAATATCAACCGATTGCACCGAATTGCCCGGCGAAGTCACGTCATTTACTCCGGGTTTCCAACCGGCACCTGAACCTCCATGACTCCCGCGTCGCGAAAGCGCAAACTCAACGGGAATTTCGTGCCAGTCACCAAGGGGTGCCTCAAGCCGACCAACATGATGTGCAAGCCACCGGGTTCACTCTTGACCGTGACGCCCGGCGGGCACTCCAACGACGCCAGCGCGCGCATTTCAACTGACCCTTGCTGCATACGCGTCTCATGGATCTCGACCCTGCCGGCGACCGGACTGCTGATGCCCACCAAACGGTCTGCTCTACGGCCGCGATTGTCGATCGAAAAATATACCACTCCCACGGAAGCCGTCGGCGGCGTCGGGCGCGACCAAGGCTGCCTGAGCAGCAGATCCCCAGCGCGGTAGTCCGCCGCGAGCGCGGCTGATTGTCCGGTGTCAATCAACAGCAGCAAAGCGGCGCAGCGCACCACGACGCCCAGGCATCTCACCATTTGACCCAGCCAAAATACCACGTGCCCAGGACGACAAATCCAAACGCGATGCGATACCAGGCGAATACCTTGAAATTGTGGCCGCTGACATAGCGGATCAAGGCCCGGACGGCGAACGCCGCGCTGACGAATGAGGCCACCGAGCCCACGCCGATGACTGCCAGAT
>JALYIW010000172.1 GCA_030775625.1 Pseudomonadota bacterium
GTTGGGTAGTGAGCGGTGAGAACAATAGACTGGGCTACGTACGTAGAGCTTGTAGCGTAGGACTTATGGACGGGGGTTCGATTCCCCCCGGCTCCACCATTTGAGTCGTCCGATAACATCCGAAAACATCCGAGGACTTCTACTGAACCCGCATAAAAGGCGGGTTTTTTTATACTTTTAGGGTCCTGGGAGCGACGGGACTTCCGGGCAACTGGGGGCAATCTTGGAGGGCAACTGGCCGAACCTATTTGGGAGTTGCCCCCCAGATGCCGATCACTGACACCATCGCGCGAAACGCCAAGCCCGCCGCCAAAGCCGTGCGGATGTTCGACCGCGACGGCCTGTATCTCGAGGTCTCGCCCCGCGGCGGTAAGTGGTGGCGCCTCAGATATCGCTACGCGGGAAAGGAAAAGCGCGTCTCGCTCGGCGTCTACCCACTGCTGGAAGCCGGCGTCGATCCCAGCGAGAACCGCCGCGCCGTCAAAGCCGCTCAAGTCCAAGGCGCGGCCCTCCCTGCGGTAAAGACTGAAACCCCTTACCGGCCGCGGCCCGTATGTCTTCTCCAGCGCCCGCAGCAGCCAGCGGCCGATGGGCGACAACGCCATCCTCGCTGCCATGCGTCGCATGGGCATCGCCAAGGACGAAATGAGCGGCCACGGATTTCGCGCCATGGCGCGCACGATCCTGGACGAGGTGCTGGGCTTTAGGCCGGATTTCATCGAGCATCAGCTCCGCATGCGGTGCGCGATCCAAATGGACGCGCTTACAACCGGACGGCGCATTTGGTGGAGCGCCGGAAAATGATGCAAGCGTGGGCGGATTACCTGGACAAGCTCAAGAGCGGCGCTGACATAATTCCGATTCTCAAGGCAGGCTGACGGTCCTGTGCACCGCGTCCCAAATTCCAGAAACCCAGCAGAAAAGCGCCGTGGCATTCGGACAACTGCTTTGTTGCATGTAACACCTGCTTGATGTACTGTTACATGTAACATATACGGAGAGATTCCCCATGGCCTCACGACTCGGCGTTGCTCAGCGCGTCCAAAAGCATCGGATTGCACTTCGGGCTGCCGGTTTGCGGCCCGTGCAAATCTGGGTACCCGACACGCGGCGGGCAGGCTTCGCGGCGGAATGTCGGCGCCAGTGCTTGGCCTTGCGAAAGGATCGAGCCGAAAGCAATACCCTGAAGTGGCTTTCAAAGGTGGCTGACACGGAAGGCTGGAAGTGAGGCGTGGCGACATCGTCACGATCGTGCTGCCAGGTGCCTATGGAAAGCCGCGGCCAGCGCTCGTTGTTCAGTCGGACCTGTATGACACCCTCGCCTCAGTGACCGTTTTGCCCGTGACCAGCGAGCTGCGCACCGCCCCACTGCTTAGAATTTCGATTGAGCCAAATACCGACAATGGCCTTCGAAAGAAGTCTCAGGTCATGGTGGACAAGGCGCAGACGGTCCCACGTGACAAGGTTGGCGGCATAATCGGCAGATTACACGAGGACACGCTCGTCTCAGTCGATCGGGCGTTGGCCGTCTTTTTTGGAATCGCGTAAGTATTGAGCAATACGATACTCAGTTCGCACCACGCTGGTTACAACGGCTGGTTTCAATTCGAGTCGCCAACCAGCCTCGCACTTCACTCTCCAGCCATCCTACAGCTCGCCCAGCTTGATGCGCTGCGGGAACCATCCGCCATTCGCCGAAGCGTGAGGTCTGAGGCCCACGACGATGACGGTCAAAGGGCAGCTCACCATCCCCAAGAAGGTGCGGGATGCGCTGCGCCTATCGCTCGGTGATGGCGTGAACTTTGATGTGAACCGCGAGGGCCAGGTCGTCGTGAATAAGGCGGGCGCACGGCCGATAAGTAAGCAGGATCGCTTCGAATCGGCGCGCGGTAAGGCGCAGGTGAAATGGCGCACCGATGAGCTGATGGCCCTGCTGAGTGGGGCGGACTAAGAGCGCACGCTGCCGTGCTGAGCTGCGCCATCCTCACGCGCGATGGTTGGCTCCACAATCGGCAGATTGCACGAGGACACTCTCGTCGCGGTTGATCGGGCATTGGCAGTTTTTTTGCAATCGCGCAAATACGACGCAGCTCGAGGTTGCACGCAAGTTGCTTCTCCTTATGTCACGTTTACGGCGATGCTCGTCATTACCGGGGGCAACAGCAATGCTTCGAATTCAGATACCATACTGCTTTCAATGGCTTCGGCGGACTTTTAGTTAGCGCCCCCCCAATATTGTCGGCCGCTTGGCCCGAGGTATTTGTTGTTCATGACGCGGATTGAAGTTCCGAGTTCCGCAGGAAGGCGTCGCTCCTCGAGTCGCTTCGGCCGTTGGTTCATGATCGTGCTGCTGTTGATCGCGATGGGCGGCGGACTGTGGACCTGGCTGACCATGGCTTGGGCGTATGCCGAAGGCGAACGCGCCGGCGTGCTGCAGAAGTTCGTGCGGCGTGGCTGGATTTGCAAAACGCGGGAAGGTGAAATCGCCTTGTACTACGGCGGCGGCCAATACATGGGCGCGGGCATTTCGCCGCAATTGTGGGACTTTAGCGTGCGCGACAAATCGGTGGCCGAGCAGCTGAACAAAGCCGTGGGTCGTCGGGTCCAACTGCACTACACCGAACATCCGGGTATCCCAACTGCCTGTTTCGCCGAGACTCGATTCTTCGTCGACCGCGTGACCGTTACGGACAACGAGCCGGCGGCCGCGGGTGCGACGACACCCATGGTTCCACCCGCCCCCGCCCCCGCGCCACCCACCGGCGCCCGATAATTCGTCTACCCATCGGTGCCCGCGCGCGACAAGGTGCCTGCGCCCGGCTGAGAGAATTGCCGCCGCGAACTCGCCACTTGCTCGGTGATGCTGACCGCGGTGCGCAAAGCAAGTAGGCCGTCCTCGCCGCTGACAGGAGGTGCGCAGCCCGTCGCTGCCGAATCCAGGAACGCAATGATTTCCGCTTTGAGCGCATCGCCTTGCTCATAGATCTCCTCCGCGATGGCTACCTGCGGCATTCCGTCCGCGCCGACTCCCTCGCCTTTGCGAATGACGGTCAGCACCTTTTGCTGCAAATCAACCGAGAGGTACGCGTCGTCCTGGAACACCCGCAGCTTGCGCTCGGTTTTCAGACTGACGCGGCTCGCCGTGGCATTCGCGACACAGCCATTGGCGAAGCGCAGGCGCGCATTCGCGATATCGACCTCTGCGGAAAATATGCTGCTGCCGATGGCATCCACCCCTATGACGGGCGAACGCACGATGCTCAAGATCAAATCGATGTCATGGATCATCAGATCGAGCACCACGTCGACATCCGTACCTCGATGCTTGAAGGGAGCGAGCCGCGCCGACTCGATGAACCGCGGTACGGTCAGGCTGGGCTGTAGCGCGAGCACGGCCGCGTTAAAGCGTTCCAGGTGACCGACCTGAAGAATGCGGTTGGCGCGATGTGCGAGCTCGATAAGGCTCTCGCCTTCCGCCACGGTGACCGTCATCGGTTTCTCCACCAGCACGTTCGCGCCGGCGTCGAGAAAGTCTTTGGCGACTCCATAGTGCAGGGGTGTCGGAGTCACGATACTGACGGCATCGACGTGACCGAGCAATTCGTGGTAGTCGGCATAAGCCGCGACACCCAATTCGGCCGCGACCGCTGAGCGTGCCGCCGCTGAAGGATCAGCCACCCCCACCAAATGCGAATTGGGCAAGCTCGCGTATTTCTGAGCGTGAAACCGACCGAGGTAACCAACACCTACCACCGCTGTACGCAGGATCAATGCGGCGCGCCTCGGCGCAAGGGCCACGGTTTGGCTTCGTACAGCATATGCGGGGTCAAGGGGCGCATGAAACGAGATTCTACAGCGGCGGAGGCGCGGCCACTTCTTTCGTTTACACTTGGGCCCCATGGCGATAAACAGGGTGTTCAGACGGGTCGGCTTGACTAGTTCGTGGTCTCGGGAGCTGGCCTTCGCCGTGTTGGGTCTGCTCCTCGGCGCGCTGTTCATGCCCTTGCTGATCTTTTTTGCGGGCGCCACCGTTCTGGGCCTTTATGAGGGTGCCAGTCTGGGCCACCTGTATGGCAGCGTGTTCGAGGGCCTGCGAGACGCCTCTCTCGCCGCCTGGACCGTGCTCCTCGGTCCCTACGGGTTATTTCTGCTTTTCAGGGGCCTGCGGGGATGGTGGCGAGCCAGCGCAGAGTCGGCCTAGTTCTCGATTCAAGTTTTGCCCTTCGCCGGGCGTTACGTCACGTTGCTTTCGGCTTTATGTCTCGGGAGACTGAAGCCACGTCACAGTTTCGCCGTCCCGCGCGTTTCTCGGTGTCACAATTTGTGAATATGTGTGCATGGCTCAAATAAAAAAATGGCCGTTGACGCATGACATTTTGTGGAGGACAGGCGATGGCGAGCGACAGCAAAACCCGGAATGACTCCGAATCGACATTCAGCTTCGGCGTGCGCGAATTGCGAGAGGCGAAACTCAACCAAGCGCTCGCCTTGAATATCGCTCCGCAGAAGGCGGCGAACGACAAGCAGGGGTTGCGATCCCTACAACACGTCCGGCAGCTTCGATCGAAAGAAAAACTGGATGCGCGTCGGTAAGCGTTAGGGCTGCGGATCGCGCGCGCGCGGCATGCGAAATTCGCTGTTGGGGTACCAGCGCGGGAAACGGCGGCTGCGCGCGACGCGCACACCCACCTCGTAGTAAAGCTTGAGGTCCTCGAGCGCACCGCGCACATCCCAATCGGCCGAGTACCGATCGCTTGGCTGCAGATACCGATGCGTCAAGTAATCGTCGAGTTGGGCGCGGCCCCAGGCGGGCCCGCGCGCCGAATCATCGATGCCTCCTTTCGCGTACAGCACCGGCACGCCCGCACTCGCGAAGGTGAAGCTGTCGGAGCGAAAATACCACCCTTGCTCCGGATGCGGTTCCGCGCTCAATTCGCGGCCCTGCAGCAGCGCCGCCGCGCGCGCATAGTCCTCCAAATCCGTATTTCCAGAGCCGAACACGCTGACGTCGCGCGTCGGTCCGCCGCCGTGCAAGGTATCCAGATTGATGACGGCGGCAG
This sequence comes from Pseudomonadota bacterium, assembly GCA_030775625.1. Lineage (GTDB taxonomy): Bacteria > Pseudomonadota > Gammaproteobacteria > Steroidobacterales > Steroidobacteraceae > Bog-1198. Next base: position 5,061 of record JALYIW010000172.1, read on the forward strand.
TCTGTCGCAGCGCAAATAGCGGATTGTCCACATAATATGCCGATCCCAGCCGGCCAGACTCGCCGCCCGTCAACGCCATGAAAACGATGGAGCGATCAGGCACAGGGTGCGTGCGGGAGAACGATTGCGCCAGCGCCAGCATTCCCGCGACACCGGATGCGTTATCGAGCGCTCCATTGAAAATGGCCTGTCCACCGCGTTTGAGGTCGGTTCCCAAACTGTCCCAATGGGCGGTGTACGCCACGCACTCGCGGCGCCGATTGCCCGGCAATAAGGCGATGACATTCGCGGAGCTGAACTGTCGAGTCGAGTTGTGCAAAGTGGCATCGACTTTCATGTTCATCGGGACGGCCTTGAATCCCATAGTGGCCGCCGCCGCGGAGGCGACCGTGAAATCGATTCCGGCACGCATGAATAATGCGCGCGCTGCGTCGCCTCGGATCCATCCCTCGACCGCCGCCCGTCCCACACCGCCCTCTGCGCTTGCACGCCGCAGCTGTGGTC
>JALYIW010000173.1 GCA_030775625.1 Pseudomonadota bacterium
GCGCAAAACGCGCACGTACTCCTGTACCCGGAGGGTATGGTCAAGCTCAACGGCAGTGCGGGCGAGATCTTGAAACGCTGCGACGGAAACACCTCCATTGCCGACATCACGGCAGACCTCGAGCGCACGTTCACGACCAGCGGATTGTCGGTTGATGTCATCGCCTTCGTCACAATGGCGGTGGCCAAGAAATGGCTGGAAGTGCGCTCGTGAACGTGGCAGTCGCGCCAAGACCCGGACCGCCCTTGTGGCTACTCCTCGAGCTCACGTATCGCTGTCCACTGCACTGTGCTTTTTGCTACAACCCCACCGATTTTGCGCGCAGCGCCGAGATCGGCACAGCCGACTGGATTCGGGTGTTGCGCGAGGCGCGGGCCTTGGGGGCCGTGCAGTTGGGGCTGTCGGGCGGCGAGCCCCTGGTGCGCGATGACCTCGAGGAGATCGTCGCCGAGGCGCATGGTCTCGGTTTTTACATCAATCTCATAACCTCGGGCGTCGGCCTCAATGAATCACGCATTCGCGCGCTGAAAACCGCCGGTCTGGATCACATTCAACTCTCGTTTCAAGACAGCTCGCCCCAGATGAACGACTTCTTGAGCAGCACCCGCACCTTCGATCTGAAATCCAAGGTCGCGGCCCTGATCAAGCATCACGATTTTCCCATGGTGCTCAACGTGGTGTTGCATCGACTCAATATCGATCATGTAGAGGAAATCCTCAACATGGCCGATCGGCTCGGCGCGCAGTACGTGGAACTCGCGAACACGCAATATTACGGCTGGGCCTTCCACAACCGTGAGCAGCTCATGCCGAGCCGGGAGCAGGTGCAGCGCGCCGAGGCGGTCACCCAGCGATTTCGCGAGCGCGAGGGACGGCCGATGCAGATTTATTTCGTGGTGCCGGACTACTTCGAGCGCCGGCCCAAGCCCTGCATGAACGGACTGGGTTCGGTTTTCCTCACCATCACGCCTGACGGCACGGCGCTGCCATGTCATGCGGCGCGAGTGCTCCCGGGTCTCGAATTTGCGAACGTGCGTGACGCGGGGATCGAACAGATTTGGTTTGATTCTCCGGGGTTCAATCACTACCGCGGGGATTTATGGATGAAGGAGCCTTGCCGCAGCTGTGCGGAGAAGGCCCGGGATTTCGGCGGGTGCCGCTGCCAGGCCTACCTGCTTACCGGCGATGCGGCCAATGCCGACCCCGTATGCGACCTCTCGCCACATCATCATCTGGTCAGCGCGGCGGTTGCGCACGCGGATAGGCCGCGCACCCATGCCTCGGCGGTCGGTGGGACCACTCGCAACCTTGATGAAAGGCCCCTGGTGTTCCGCACGCCGCAAAATTCCACCACGCTATTTCCGTGATGCGCTGGCTTACCTATGTGTTTTTTGCGGCCGTCGCGGCCGAAACCGCCGTCCGGTTGTGGCTCGCTACTCGACAAGTACACAGCGTCGAAATGAATCGCGAGCGTGTGCCCGAATTGTTTCGCGATCAGATCGCACCGAGCGACCAACGCCGTGCCGCCGACTACACCGTCGCACGAGTGCGGTTCGGTCGTTGGGCCACACTGTCTGAGGCCGCAATCAAACTCCTGCTCACCGTCGGCGGCGGACTCGCGGGAATCGAGATCCTGGTGGATCGCTGGAACTTGTCCGAGCCCTGGCGCGGCGCCGTTCTGGTGCTGAGCGTGATGCTGGCGTTGCAGCTCATCGGGTTGCCGTTCGCCCTGTATCGGATATTTCGCATCGAGGCGCGTTTTGGCTTCAACCGCACGACGCTGCGGTTGTTCTGGGCAGATTTCGCCAAACGGCTGTTGCTAGGGTTCGCGTTGGGTGGACCGCTGCTATTGGTCACGCTGACACTGATGCAACGCGCGGGAACATGGTGGTGGATGTGGACTTGGGCGGTGTGGCAGGCGGCAACGCTTGCGCTGACCTGGGCCGCACCGCGCTTTATCGCGCCGCTGTTCAATCGATTTGCGCCGCTAAGGGATCAAGCGCTCAAAGCCCGGCTGCAGCGTCTCCTCGAGCGCTGCGGATTCGACACCGGCGGCGGCGTCTTTGTGATGGATGGCTCAAAGCGATCGGCGCATGGCAATGCGTACTTCACCGGCGTCGGACGCAACAAGCGCATCGTGTTCCTCGACACGCTCTTGGCGCGCATCGACCCCGAGGAACTGGAGGCCGTGCTGGCGCATGAGCTAGCGCACTTCCGCCTGCATCACGTGCGTCATCAATTGCTGTTGTCGATGTTTGCCAGTCTGATCGGCCTGGCGCTGTTGAGCTGGCTGGCGCGCCACGCTGAGGTTTTTTCGGCGCTGGGAGTCCGTATGCCATCGGCCGCCATGACGCTGTTGCTGGGCATGGTGGTGGGCCCGGTATTCCTGTACTTCGTCACGCCCCTGAAGTCTTGGTGGTCGCGCCGACAGGAATTGGCGGCGGATGATTTTGCGGCCAGGCACTCGAACGCGGACCAGCTGGCCGGTGCACTGGTGAAACTCTACCGCGACAATGCCAGCACCCTCACGCCGGATCGCTTGCACTCCGCGTTCTACGATTCGCATCCGCCTGCGCAGTTGCGCATCGAACGTCTGCGCTCACTCGCCCCACCGATAGGGGTCGCCGGACTCGCCGCCGCAGGTCCGTGAGTTTTTTTGCCAACCTAGCGAAATTTCTCGGGGAGAAGGGCGAGGCCGAGCTTTTTTGCAGATTTACGCACTCGCTCATCGACGCTCAAGATACTGAGCGCCGTGACGGTTGCGCGGGCGGTTAATGCTGAGGCGAGATGCAGCGCGTCAGAGTACGTGACTGCATCCGATCAACGTAAGGTCTGAGGTAATGATGATCTCGGCGCTCGCAAGCAGGCGACAAGAAGCTGCGCCGCGGTTCGTCGCCCTCGGCGTCGCCGTGGCAGCGGCTCGTACCCACTGCCGTTGCGCGGGGCGCCAAGCGTGACAAGGCCCCGCTTGGCGAGGGCGAGCAAGCCGACGGGAAGGGCGGTATCGGTAGCGCCGCGGGTCGGTGGCGAGAACTGCGCAATGTAGCCACATGAGGCTACATTGGCAAAGTCGCCGCCCGCTCACCTTGTACGCTGTTGGGCGACCTGTTAACATGGCAAATTGACTGGTAAACCAATGGGTTAGCTCAAGTTCCCGCCTCCGGTTTTTGTGCAACGTCGGCGGGATGTGCTGTTTTTTTGACCTTAGGCTAAGTGGCAGAGTGGTCATGCAGCGGCCTGCAAAGCCGCGTACGCCGGTTCGATTCCGACCTTAGCCTCCACTCATTGAAAGCGTAGCCGTACTCCGGCCCACACGCCCCGCGGCTGCGCGGGTGACACGGCGTTCTCGTGGGTCCAATCGCCGGGGTTCGCACGCAACGCGCCGT
>JALYIW010000174.1 GCA_030775625.1 Pseudomonadota bacterium
CAGTTCTCGGCAGTCCGCGTTGAGTGGCCCAACGTCCGTTCCCGTCCATGATGATGGCGATATGCATGGACTAGACGCGCCGTGTCGCTTTGATTACCGCCTCGATGTGTTCGAGGTATCTTAGCAATGCCTTTTTCCCCACTGGCGTGATGCAGTACTCCGATTTCGGTCGCCGGCCCTCGAAGGATTTGGTGCATACCACATAGCCGGCCTCCTCGAGTTTGCGGGCATGGGCTCCGAGGTTACCGTCGCTGACGTCGGATAAGGCTTTGAGCTCATTGAATGTTAGCCTCTCGTTCATGGCGAGCGCACTCATGATGCCTAAGCGCACTCGTTCGTAGATAAGACGGTCGAACCCCGAGTCTTCGCTCGCCAACAGCGAACGTGGCACGGATACCGGCCGGGACGGGGCCTTGATGGCCGGCGGCCCTGCCGATTCACTGCGTTTTGCCGCGTTTGACTTAGTCGTCATTCGACACGTGCCCCAGGAGCATGCCGAAGATAATGTGCAGGCCGCCGAATCCCATGCCCAGCATCAGCGTATGCGCCTTCGCAGGCAACGCGAACGTCGCCGCACCCAACAGCACGAAGAGCGCGCCCATGATGCAGATGAATCTCGCGATGCCGGGGCTGGTGACCGTGCTGGCCGATAACACCGCACAACCGTACAAAAGCAACCACATGCCGGGAATGGCATTGGGGAGACCCGCAGACCAAATCACCGCAGTCAGGACGGCGCCCGCCAGCAGCGCGGGGCAGAGGCACAACAGGAATTTTCTGGCAGGACCCCAGTAGCCTGAGCGGCCGCGTTGCGACACCTGGCGCGCTACCATGGCGCCGCCGAGCAGCAGTGCGATGACGGCGGCCCACAACCAAATCCCCAGCCAATGAGGAGCCCAGCGGCGCAGCGACACCAGGATGGCGGCGCATACTCCGATCAGGCCCATGACGATGCCGGCCATCCCCGGGACATCCATTGAGCTCGAAGATTCGATGGAAGTGCGAATGTAGGCGAGCGTTCCGAGCGCCCGGCTTTCGATGGAAACCGGCGATTCGGATCGGGCGGACAACACGGCGCTGGGTCTTTGCATAAAATAAGCTTAGTTAGTCGCACTGTGCCGCGTCAAGTAATCTACGATACAGAGTGAGTGCCGAAGCGTAAGCTGCTCGCCCCGCAACCATTCGAGAACCATCCCTTTCATGCTGAAGCGCCTCCGGGGTCATTTTTCCAATGACCTGTCCATAGATTTGGGCACTGCCAATACGCTGATCTACGTGAAATCCCGCGGCATCGTCTTGAACGAACCGTCGGTAGTCGCCGTGCGCAATGATCCGGATCGCGGCGGCAAGATCGTCGTGGCGGTGGGTGCCGAGGCGAAGAAAATGCTCGGGCGAACGCCGGGGCACATCACGACCGTGCGGCCCATGAAAGACGGCGTCATCGCGGATTTCACGTACACCGAGAAAATGCTGCAGTACTTCATCAACAAGGTGCACGGCGACCGGCTGTTTCGGCCGAGTCCGCGTGTCTTGGTATGCGTGCCCTTCGGCTCTACCCAAGTGGAGCGGCGAGCCATCAAAGAAGCGGCCGAAGGGGCCGGCGCGCGCAGCGTCGATATCGTGCCCGAGCCGATGGCGGCAGCGGTGGGCGCCGGCTTGCCGGTTCATGAAGCCTGCGGCTCGATGGTTCTGGACATCGGCGGCGGCACGTCGGAGGTCGCCGTGGTCTCATTGAACGGCATTGTGTATGCCGCCAGCGTGCGCATGGGGGGAGATAAATTCGATGAAGCCATCATTCAGTACGTACGCCGCAACTACGGCATCTTGATAGGTGAAGCGACGGCCGAGCGAATCAAGATCGACATCGGGTCGGCCTACCCAGGGATTCAAGTGCGGGAGATGTCCGTGAAAGGCAGGAACCTTGCGGAAGGCGTTCCGCGCAGCTTCACGCTGAATTCGAACGAGATACTTCAGGCACTCGAAGAGCCATTGCAGGGCATCGTCGGTGCGCTCAGGCAGGCACTCGAACAAACACCCCCAGACCTCGGCAGCGACGTGGCCGAGCGCGGCATCGTGCTGACGGGCGGCGGCGCGCTGTTGCGCGACATCGCAAAATTGATCGGCAAGGAAACCGGGCTACCGGTGATCGTCGCGGACGATCCGCTCACATGCGTGGCGCGCGGCGGCGGACGAATTCTGGAACTCACCGAAGAACACGGTCGCGGAATTTTTGGACTTCAGTAGCCGTCGGCGGCTTCGGCGCGGCAGCGGTCGATTGACGTTGGTGGGTGGCCCGGCTAGGCTGGGGTTTCGCCGGAAACTTCCTTGTGAACGTCAACAAAAAACTTCCGACCCTGTTCATTCCCCATGGCGGTGGCCCGTGCTTTTTCATGGAGCCACCCGCCGCTGCGCCTCATATGTGGGATGGGCTGGCCGCCTATTTGCGAGGCATCGCTGCCACGCTGGCCATGAAGCCCAAGGCGCTATTGGTCATTTCAGGGCATTGGGAAAACCCATTGCCCACGCTCAATATTTCGCGCAAGCCCGGTTTGCTGTTTGATTATTACGGCTTCCCTGAGCACACCTATCGCCTGAAGTATCCCGCGGCCGGGGCTCCCGAATTGGCTGAGCGGGTGCGTGCTCTGCTTGCCAATGCCGGCATCGACAGCGATGTCGATGCCAAACGCGGCTTGGATCATGGCGTTTTCGTGCCGTTCCTACTGATCTACCCGCAAGCTGATGTTCCCATTCTGCAGCTGTCGCTGCAGACCGGTCTCGATCCCGAAGTGCACATGGCCCTGGGATATGCGTTGGCGCCGCTGCGCCAGCAAGGCGTTTTGATCGTCGGCAGCGGCATGAGTTATCACAATTTGGCGGATATGTTTTCCGGGCGGGGCGCCGCCGCCGCCGCGGCCTTCGATGCGTGGTTGGGTGAGGCGGTGCAAGATCCCGCAACCCGAGAGCCGATGCTCGCGAAATGGCGTGAGGCCCCGGGAGGCGCCGCATCACACCCGCGTGAAGAGCATCTGATTCCGCTCATGGTGGCTGCCGGCGCGGCGCGGGGCGATCGCGGAGTTCGCAGCTTTGGAGAATCCATCGGCGGAAAGGCGATCTCCGGTTTTCAGTTCGGTTGAGTAACAACTCAGTTGCGTTCACGCAGTCGAATTACTTGCCGGGTAGAGGTCGTTCGAGGTGTTCATACGCCTCTCTGCGCCGCTTGGCGTTTTGCAGAATGATGCGGCGCCGATGACTATCGACCTGCCCCCATTCTTTGACCTCCTCCAAGGATCGAAAGCACCCGAGGCAGGTGAGGTCATCGTCTAGGCAGCAATTGCGTATGCACGGCGATTGAGGGGAGTTGTCGAGATCACTCATTGACGTGGATATAAGCCGCTGTCGCAAACTCGAGCTTCAATTCATTCAGTTCTGCTCGCGCAGTTTCTCGACGTTCTGTGCCGTGACCGCCGACGGCCGTGCGCCAAATCGGGCAGTGACGTAGTTGGCGAGGCTGGCGATTTCCTCGTTGGAATAGGCGCTGCCGAAGGCCGGCATTGGGACTTGCGCGTCGGTGAATTGTCGATGAGCCCCCGACAGTATCACCTGGACGACATTGGTCGCAGCGGGGTCGTTCACCGACCTTACACCCGTCAGGGTTGCGTACGGAATCACCGGACTGATTCCAGACCAATCATGACAGCCCGCGCAGGCACCGGCGTAAACGGCTTTGCCCCGCGGATGGATATCGGCGGCCAGCCCTTCCGCGTGCGACGCGGGCGCTGGAATTGCCTTGGGTTCGGGCAGATCGTCTGTGGGAACGGCTGATACCGAACGCAAATACACGACCATTGCGGAAATGTCTTCCGGCGTCAAAAATCGCAGGCTGTTGTCGACGGCCTCGCCCATCGGGCCCGTCGCCGTGCCCCGGCCATCCGCGTGACCCAGGGAGAGATAATGCGCCAGATCGGCTTCACTCCATGCGCCGACGCCGCTCTTCGCATCCGACGTGATGTTGTAGGCACGCCAGCCTGATTGCACGGCGCCCGCGAATTTCTGCCGCTGATTCAGGGCGAACGCGACATTGCGCGGGGTGTGGCATTCTCCGCAGTGTCCCAGGGCTTCGACGAGGTAGGCGCCGCGGTTCCATTGCGGGTCGCGTTCAGTGCGAGGTTCGAAACGCTTGTCCGAATTGAACAGAGCCGCCCAAACGCCCATCAGGGCACGTTGATCGAACGGGAAGGCGAGCGTGTTCTGCGGCGCCGGCGCATGCGTCGGATTGAGGGTGAACAAATAGGCTTTGATGGCGAGCGCGTCGGCGTCGGTCATGTAGGTGTAGCTGGCAAAGGGCATGGCCGGATACAGTTTCTTGTTGTTCGGGCCGATTCCCTTGTGAACGGCATCCAAGAAATTAGCGTCGGTGTAATTGCCGATTCCCGTTTCCTTGTCGGGAGTGATATTGGTCGAGTACAGGGTGCCGAACGGCAATACGAAGGCGCGGCCGCCGGCATAGGGCGCACCGCCCTCGACAGTATGGCAGGCAGCGCAATCCGCGGCGCGCGCCAGGTATTCGCCACGCTGCGTCAGGCTTGCAGCCTGTAGCAGAGCCGGCACTCCGCTGGGGTCCTGGGCATGGTACTCGGTCAAGGCGACGGGACTGCCGCCCGCAAAATCCATCGGATGCGGTGCGAGCACCACGATCCACAGAAAGCTGACGAGGGCGAGGAGCAGAACGAGCGCGACCGCGGTCAGGGTGTGGCGGCGAGCGGCGCTGCTTGGTAATACGGAATTCATGGTGATTTCCCCCGAAAGCAACTCCCGATCAGGTCCCGCAACGAACTATAGATCTACTCAACGCATCGCGCCATCGCGTTATTGTTGGGTCCTTGCCGCAGCCCGCCTGCAATATTTAGGCGCTGCCGTTCAATTCGAAGGTACTGAGGGTCCATGTGACCGGCGGGGGCTCGACGCCGAGGGGGGCGTCGTGATGGGGGTCGAAGCCGCCGAGCTGCTTGCGCAGCCACACTTTGAAGCGGTCATCGCTCGTGACTCGCTGGTCATCGGAGCCGCGGGCGTAGTCCTTGAGGGCATCCTCGGTTATCACAATGCGCACCATGCGCGATCTCTTGCTCGCGCGAAATGCGTCGCTCTCCAATCGCCATGTGGCGAGAATCATCATGTCCAGGCCGCCGCGGGGCACGAGAATTCGCGACTCGTCTGGCAACTCAATTTCAACGAGCTGTCGGAAATGCTTGCTGAAGTCTTTCATTCGTGAACCCGACGCAATGGACTACGTCATTGTATTACGGAAATCTTTCACTCTTGGCGGCTATGACGGCGAGAATCAACGTCGCGCCTATACAAAGGTAAGCAAACAAGTTGCCGACTGCAACGTACAGCGTGTTGCCGCCCTCCATGCGCGGCGCATCGACTACGATGCCATCCGCGGCCCGTGGATGGCGGTAGGGATCGTCGGCATAGGTTTTTTGCAGCAAACGCCCGTTGGGGTCAACCAACGCGGAAACGCCGGAATTGACGGCGCGCACTAGACCCACGCGCAGCTCGACACTGGCGAAAACAGAGAGCGCCAAGTGCTCCCACGGCTCCGTCTGCGCGCCGAACCATGAGTCGCTGGTCAGGTTCACCAGAAGATTGGGGTGCAGCTGCCCGACGCGCCGTAAAAAGCCCGGCAACAGATCTTCGTAGCAAATCACCGGTCCGAGCTTCCAGGTCTGGCCGCCGGGCGCCGGTAGCCCCATGACTTTGGGGCCGCTGCCGGCTTTGAATCTGCCGGCGCCGGCGGGCAAAAATTTGCGCAGCCACGGGAAGTATTCGATGCCGGGTATGTATTCGCCAAACGCCAGTAACCTGACTTTGTCGTACACACTGATGACTCGCCCGTCCTGCCCCAGCAGGATGGCCGAGTTGAAAACATCGTCATGCGCCATGTCATACATCTCGGCGCCGATGAGCACCGGAGCCTTGATGCCCCGGCGAATCGTGGCCAGGGACTGCGGTGCGAAGTCGGCGGTGAAGTCCCGCGGCAGGGTCACCGGGTAACTGCCCTCGCTCCAGGCGATGAGTTGCGCGCCGGCCTTTTCCAGACGGCGGGATTGATCTTGAAGAGCGGTCAACTGGCGGATATCCTCGGCGCGAGACACCTCACCGTCGACGGGATAGGCAAAATTCGGCTGGACCAGGCCGACTTTCATTCGCGGCGCGCGGGCGATGAGTTCGTCGACTTGCCGCATGCGCACCGCGGCGAATATAAGCGCCGCTGCCAGCAGGGCGCCCGCCAGCACCGCGGGCAAACGCGCAGCGCGACGCTCGGTCGCCAAATCATAGAGCGCGCCGTTGACCATCATGAGCAGCGCGGTGACGCCTAAGGGGCCGGTGAGTTCTGCGATCTGGATGATGTGTGGATTCCAGGCTTGGGAAATCCACTGGCCGCAGGTGAATATCTGCGGCACGATGAGTTCGCAGCCGACCATCACGATGGGCGCGAGCACAGTCATGGGAACCCGCAACCGACGTCGGATGCCGCACACGATGGCGGTGAACAACAGAAAAATCACGGCGCGCGCCGTGCAGAACAGCAGGAACACCGAGGCGGCGCCCACCCACGAGAAGCCTGCGAACCGCTGCATCACATCGATCAACCAATAAAAGCCGCCCCCGGTCTCGACCACCCCGGCCCACCAGCCGAGAAACAATGCCTGGCGCAGCGTCGGAGCCTCCTCCACCGCGAAAAGCATGGGAACCGCTGCGATCCAAGCGAGCGCGGACAGATCGAAGGGCGTCACGGCGAGGAACCACAGACAGCCGCTTACCGTAACCAGGCCGAAGCGGCCTAAAAAATTGGGTTTACGCATCCACGTCCAGGGTCATTGCAGTTCACGGCCTCAAGCCTTCTCGGGTATTCTGGCGCCCAACCATGCAAGAAAGATACGAACCTGCCGCCGTCGAAGCGCAGGCACAACATTATTGGGACCAGCAGCGCAGCTTCGAGGCCAAGGAAGACAGCACCCGCGAGAAGTATTATTGCTTGTCCATGTTTCCCTATCCAAGCGGGCGCTTGCACATGGGGCATGTGCGCAATTACACCATCGGCGATGTGCTGTCGCGATTCATGCGAATGAACGGCAAAAATGTCCTGCAGCCCATGGGCTGGGATGCTTTTGGACTGCCTGCCGAAAACGCGGCCATGGCGAATAACGTACCGCCGGCGAAGTGGACCTTCGAGAATATTGCCTACATGAGGGCGCAACTCAAATCTTTGGGCTTTGCGTTGGATTGGGGCCGCGAACTCACCACTTGTCGCCCCGAGTATTACCGTTGGAATCAATGGCTGTTCTTGCGCATGCTCGAGACGGGCATTGCCTATCAGAAAACCGGGGTGGTCAATTGGGACCCCGTCGATAAGACCGTGCTTGCCAACGAGCAGGTCATCGACGGCCGCGGATGGCGGACGGGGGCGTTGATCGAGAAGCGTGAAATCCCGATGTACTATTTGAAGATCACGGATTTTGCCGAGGATCTTCTCGACGCCTTGGGGCGCATGCCGGGATGGCCGGAACGCGTACGCGCCATGCAGGCCAATTGGATCGGCAAGAGCGCAGGCGTCCGGCTGGGATTTGCGTATGATCTTGACGGCGCAAGCGCAAGCGCAAGCGCAAGCGCAAGGCGCGGCGCGGTGGGCGAGTTGGCAGACGGCAGCGGCGTGTTGTACGTCTTCACCACCAGAATCGATACGCTCATGGGCGTGACCTTCTGTTCGGTGGCGGCCGAACATCCCTTGGCTGCGCACGCGGCGCGCGATAACGCCAAGCTTGCCGCATTCATCGAGGAGTGCAGGCGGGGGCCGGCGATCGAGTCGGAACTCGCAACCCAAGAAAAAAAAGGCATGCCCACCGGTTTGATGGTGCGTCATCCTCTCACCGGCGAAGACCTTCCGGTCTGGGTAAGCAACTATGTGCTCATGAGCTACGGCGACGGTGCCGTCATGGGCGTTCCGGCGCACGATGAGCGAGATTTCGAATTCGCTAAAAAATATCATTTGCCGATCAAGCCGGTGATTGACGTCGGCGGCCGCGAGTATTCGCTGCACGCCTGGGAACCTTGGTATGCCGAGCACGGCCGCTGCGTCAATTCCGGAAAATACAACGGGCTGGAGTTTCGCGCCGCCGCCGTTGCCATAGCCGCGGATTTGCGGTCGTTGGGATTGGGTGAGAAGCGGACCACGTGGCGCCTGCGCGATTGGGGAATTTCCCGGCAGCGTTACTGGGGCTGTCCGATACCGGTGATTCACTGCGCGAGCTGCGGAACGGTGCCGGTGCCGGACGAGCAATTGCCGGTCGTGTTGCCGGTAAACCTGATCCCGGACGGCAGCGGCAATCCGCTGATCAAGGACGAGACCTTTGTGGCGGTGGCCTGCCCGCGATGCGGCGGCAGAGCGCGGCGCGAGACCGACACCATGGATACCTTCGTCGACTCTTCCTGGTATTTCCTGCGCTTCGCCTGCCCCGACAACCATAAAGTCATGCTAGACGCCAGGGTTCAATACTGGCTGCCGGTGGACCAATACATCGGCGGCATCGAGCACGCCATATTGCACTTGTTGTACTCGCGCTTTTGGACCCGGGTCCTGCAGAAACTCGAGTTGGTGGCATTCAGCGAGCCCTTCGCGAATTTGTTCACTCAGGGCATGGTGCTGAACGAAGTGTTTTTCCGCCAACCCGTTGCGGGCCGCGTGCAGTACTTCAATCCCGCCGATGTCGAGGTGACGCTGGATGCGACTGCGCAGCGCCGCGTCGCGGTGTTGCGCTCCGATGGCCGGGCGGTCGAGTCGGGCGGCGTGGTCACCATGTCCAAATCAAAGAACAACGGCGTCGATCCGCAGGCATTGGTGGATGAGTTCGGCGCGGACACGGCACGGCTGTTCACCATGTTCGCTGCGCCGCCGGAACAAACCTTGGAATGGTCGGATGAGGGAGTGCAGGGCGCGTATCGTTTCATCAAGCGCTTGTGGAAGGCCGTGCACGAGCATGTATCGGAGGGTGCTGTCACGCCGCTGCATAAGCCCGCTCTCAGCGACGCGCAACGTGCGATTCGGCGTCAGGCGCACCAGACACTGGCGAAGATCACCGATGATATCGGCCGCCGCCGCACGTTCAATACGGCGATCGCCGCTGCCATGGAGCTGTTGAACGCGCTGGCCAAGCATCCGCACGGCTCGCCGCAGGATCGCAGTGTGGTGCAGGAGGCGCTGGAAATCGCGGTGCTCGGCCTGTCGCCCATCATCCCGCATGTGACTCATGCTCTGTGGCTCGCATTGGGGCATGAGCGGGCGCTGATCGAGGAGCCTTGGCCGCAGGTCGACGCCGCGGCGCTCGAGACCTCGACGCTCGACATCGTGGTGCAGGTCAACGGCAAGTTGCGCGGCCGCATTTCGGTCGCGGTGGGCGCCGATGAAGCCACGGTGCGCGCCGCGGCGCTGGCTGACGCGAACGTGCAGAAATTCGTCGGCACGGCGGCGGTACGAAAAGTCATCATCGTACCGGGTAAGCTCGTCAACATCGTGGTGTAATCGGTTCATGGCTATGGTGCACGGGCGAAGTGAGTGGGCTGGCGTGAGGCGCGCGCTTGGGACTTTGGCCGGCGCCGGGTGCCTGTCGGCGCTTTGCGCCTGCGGCTTTCGGCTTGCGGGCAGCGGTCCCTTGCCCGGAGTGCTGGCCCGTCCGTATTTGTCGCTGCAAGATCCCTACACGGATTTTTCTCGGGAGTTAGAGCATCAGTTGACGAGCGCGGGCGCCACGCTTCAGGTGCGGCGCGAGAACTCCACTGCGACTATCGAGGTCACCAAGGACCTGGTCGAACAAAGGACACTGTCGGTGTCCGCGACCAATATACCCACCGAATATGAACTCACTTATACGGTCACTTTCGCCGTGCATGGAGTGGACAAGGAATTGCTCGCACCGCAGACCGTCAGCCTTTCGAAGGATTACAGCTTCGAGGAGAAGGTACTGCTGGCGAAAGAGCATGAAGCCGACATCCTGCGCCAACAAATGGCGCGCGATTTGGTGTCCATCGCGTTGCGGCGACTCACGAGCCTGAAATAGCGACGGGTGCGGTGAGTTGCTGCTGGTCAACGCCATCGATCGTTTGAGCCTCGAGGTGCTATTGGATAAGTACCGCCTGGAACTGCAGCTAGTCACGGCCGCACAGGTCATCCCGGGCTCCTATTGGGGCGAGCGCGAAGCGGGACTGATGGGTTCGAAAATTTTCGCGCGGCTCGACACACCTCTGCATTCGGTGCTGCATGAGAGCGCGCATTTCATTTGCATGACGCCGGAACGGCGCGCGGGATTGGATACCGATGCGGGAGGCGATGACGCCGAGGAAAGCGCGGTGTGCTATCTGCAGGTGCTCATGGCGGACGCGCTGCCGAATGTGGGGCGGGAGCGGATATGGCGCGATATGGATGAGTGGGGCTACAGTTTTCGGCTCGGCAGCACCCGCGCTTGGTTTACCGGTGATGCCGCCGACTCGCGCGATTGGCTGATCCGGCACCGCGTACTCAAAGCAGATGGTCGTCTCACCTATGCCTGCCGATAAGCCGGCGGCGGTGCGCATGTCGCGTCGAACGGCGTTGGCCGGAGTGGGGGCCGCGCTGGCGGCGGGCTGCTCGAAGTTCGCGTTTCTTGCGGCCAATTTGCCTGCCGCCTTCGGTTCCTACGAACGCCACGCGGATATGGCGTACGGCACTGATAAGCAACATCGCCTGGACGTCTATGTGCCGGATAACCCGCCGGCCGGACCGCGTCCGCTGATAGTGTTCTGGCATGGCGGCCGCTGGAGTTTCGGCGACAAGAACGATTATCGCTTCGTCGGTGCCGCGTTGACCGAATCGGGCTACGTCGCGGTGCTGCCCAATTACCGTCACTACGACCAAGTCAAAATGCCGGGGTTCATGGATGACGCGGCGCGTGCGGCACTGTGGGCCGTTGCGCATGGCGCCGAGTTCGGCGCCGATCCGCACCGACTTTACTTGATGGGGCATTCGGCCGGCGCTCACATGGCTGTCTTGGTGACGCTGGATTCGCGGTATTTCACGGCGGCCGGACAGTCGGTGCCGCCGATTGCCGGTGTGATCGGATTATCGGGGCCGTATGATTTCCTGCCGCTTTTGGAGGCGGATGTGCGGGACATGTTCGGACCGCCGCCGCTTTATCCCGAATCGCAGCCCATCAATTTCGTGCGCGCCGACGCGCCGCCCATGCTGCTGTTGCATGGCCTGAGGGACGACACGGTTTGGCCGAAGAACTCGCGCAATCTTGCGAGCGCGCTGCGCGCGCGCGGCGTTCCTGTCACGTTGAAGCTCTATTCCAAGCTGCTGCATGCCGACACGGTGGCGGCCCTGAGCAAGGCGGCACGCGGCCGCGCGCCGACGCTCGCCGACATCGCAGCGTTCGTTGAGCGGCCGGGGTACTCTTGAAAATACCCAGCGCGCTGGTTCACTGACAATGCTCGCGTTCAGGCGGCGTGAGCGGCCGCCGGCATCGCCATGGAATAGACCTTGCCAAAGCGATTCGCGAGGAACGCATCGAGCTTGATCTCCTCCTGGCGGATGAGCCCGGCCTGGGGCAATTCACCCGCGCTCAGCATGTCGAGCACGGCGCAAATGCCGCCCGCGGTGGTGATCTGGATGGCGCTGCGCACGCGGCCGCCCAACGGCGCCGCGTACACCTTGTTGGCGTAGGTCTCTTGCATGAGCTGACCGTTGCGCAATCCGCTGACGGTGACGAAAACGATGACGACGTCCTGCAGGGTGATGGGAACGGCATTCTCCAGAATATCTTTGAGTAGTTCGCGGCGATCGCGCAAGCGCAAGTCGTTGAGCAGCGCCTTCATGATGGCGGCATGCCCCGGGTAACGGATGGTGCGGTAATTGAGGTTGCGCACTTTGCCCGCCAGGGTCTCGCACAGAGTGCCGAGTCCACCGGAGGTGTTGAAAGCTTCGTACAAGACGCCGTCGAGCGAGAACTCTTCCAGCTCTTCGAGAGGCTGGGTTTCGCGCAATTGGCCGTTGATGATGGCTTCGCAGGGTTCGCAGTACTCATTGATGACCCCGTCCGTGCTCCACGTCAGATTGTAGTTGAGGGCATTGGAGGGAAACTTGGGCAGCGCCCCGACGCGCATGCGGACGTCCTGCAACTCATCGAAACGCGAGGCCAAGTCGCTGGCTACGATGGTGATGAATCCCGGTGCTAGTCCGCATTGCGGAATGAACGCGGTTTCGGCGCCTGCGGCGAGGTGCTTCACCGCCCGAGTGCTAGCGACGTCCTCGGTCAGATCCAGGTAGTGCGCCCCGGCTGACTTGGCCGTTTCGGCGATCAGGCGAGTTGCATGGTAGGGGGCGGCGCTAAGGACGGCGAACTTGCCGGCCAGAAGTTTGCGCAAGGTGTCCCCTTGCGTGATGTCGGCGGCCGTTTTGCCGACTGCAACCGATGTGTCGAGCCGGTCCAACTGGTCTTGTGAGCGGTCAACCACCGTTACCTGGTAGTCGCCCGACCCGCCCAGCAATTCGGCGATCATCGAACCGATCTTGCCGGCGCCAACAATGACAATGCTTTTCATATTTGCTCCTCGACCTGCCGCATTATTTTCCCACCCTTGCTCCTGCGTATGGTAGGGTCATTTTCGACGTTTTGCAGGTATATTCCCTTCGATTCGCCGAATAAATAGACTAATTGCCATGGATACCATCGACGAAAAATTACTACGGGCCTTGCGGGAAAATGGTCGCGCGCCGACCGCCCAACTGGCCCGCCTTGTGGGCCGCTCCCGTACCAGCGTGCAAAGCCGCATCGAAAGGCTGGAAAAGCAGGGTGTCATCGTGGGTTACGGGGTTCGGCTAGCTCCCGAACACGGCTTGGGGGCCGTACGTGCGCACGTCATGGTCAAGGTGGGTCCCAAAGAGAGCCGTGCGGTCAGCGCGGCATTACAGGCCATTCCCCAAGTGCGTGTCCTACACTCGGTGAGCGGCGAGGTGGATTTGATCGCCGTTGCCGCCACGGCCTCGGTTGCCGAAATGGATCAAGTCATCGATCGAATCGGTGCTCTCGACGGAGTGGAGCGGACTACTTCGTCGATCATTTTGTCGACGAAGTTCGACAGATAGGAATGGCGCTGGTTTGACCGCCGCGAGGTGTAGACGCGCGCAGCATTGCGTGTTCCAAGGTATCGATCACATTATCGCTGCCGAGGCTGTCGATCACGCCGCCGCGCTCCAGTTTGAAGCGCACATTGGCTCGAACCTCAACCAGCATCACGGCGGCGCCGTGACGTTTGAAATCGGTGACGATCTGCTCGATGGCGAAAATACCGGTGGCGTCGACGAAGGGTACATTGCCCATGCGTAGTATCAGTGTGGCCGCGGGCCGTTGGATGTGCTCCAGGGTTCGCTCGAGTTTTTCGGCTGCGGCGAAGAACAGTGGACCGTCGATGCTGTAGACGACGATGCCGCTCGAAGCATCGAAACCAGGCTCCTCTGCGTGGCGTTCGATGTTGACGGCATCCGCCATGCGTCTCATGAAAAAGAGTGCAGCCAGGACAACGCCCACGTTCACAGCGACGACGAGATCGACGAATACGGTCAAAAAGAACGTCAGCAGAAGAATGCTGACGTCGGCTTTCGGCGATCCGCGAATAATGCGCACCACATGCGGCAATTCGCTCATGTTCCAAGCCACTACAAACAGCACCGCCGACAGGCAGCATAGCGGTACCGCAGATGCCAGGGGGGCGAGCAGCAGGATAACAAGTATCAAAAACACCGAATGCACGATGCCAGCGAGGGGACTGGTGGCGCCGTTGCGTACGTTCGTCGCAGTGCGCGCTATCGCGCCTGTGGCCGCGAATCCTCCAAACAGGGGGGCTACGATATTAGCGATGCCTTGGCCGATGAGTTCTTGATTCGAATCGTGGCGTTGTCCTGTCATGCCGTCAGCAACCACGGCTGATAGCAGCGACTCGATGGCGCCCAGCAAGGCGATGGTGAATGCCGGCCCCACCAACGAGAGAGCGCGAGTTAAGTCCAAGGAAGGAATTGAGAACGACGGAAGCGTCCGAGGAATTCCGCCGAACGCGGAGCCGATGGTGGCCACACCTTTGAATTTAAAGATCGTTTGCACGAGGGTGACCACGACCAAGGCAACCAAGGGTGCGGGGATCCGCCGCAGAAAACGCGCTCCCACAGTCAATATGCCCAAGGCCAGCAATGCCAAACCGGTGGTCGCCGGGCTGATGGTCGGCCACGCTTGAATGAGAGACCAAAGTTTTTCGTGAAATCGTAAACCCGATTGCCCGGGCGCCAGTCCCAGAAAATCCTTCCATTGGCCGACGAAAATGATCACCCCAATGCCCGCCGTAAATCCGACGATGACAGGGTTGGGGATGTATTTGATGACGGCTCCCAAGCGAGCGAAACCAAACACCATCAAAATGACGCCAGCCATCAATGTGGCGACTTGCAGACCGGGGATGCCGTGCTGGGCAGTGATGATGGTGAGCACGGCGATGAATGCACCCGTCGGTCCCGAAATTTGCACTCGCGTACCGCCGAAGATGGAGGTAAGCAGAGCCGCGATGATGGCCGTGTACAGCCCCTGTTCCGGGCGAGCGCCCGATGCGATCGCGAAGGCCATGGCGAGGGGTAGGGCAACGATGCCCACGACCACGCCGGCGAGCACGTTGTTGCCAATCTGCGACCGCGACCACAGGCCTGCCGCTTTGGCTTGGAGGAGCGCGATCATCGGGACAAAAATCGTCTATGGAGCGGCGTGATCACAGGATCCGTCCGTCAAGAATGAGCAGGTCATTCGCATGGGTGCAGGGTAACCGTTTTAATGGGCCGGATCCCACACCTAAACGCTATTTCAGCCGCCGAGCACCGCCCGTCTCGTTACCTCGGTGAAGTTCCCTTGGCTTCAGCCGCAGCAGGCTTCTTTGGATAGGGCATCGACGGAGCGTCGGGGTAAGGCTCGGGTTTGTCGGTCGACGTGAAGTTTTTGTCGTTGGCCGGGTTGGTGGGGTCGTAGATGTTATTTTCCGTGCAAGACATTTCGGCCATGCGGATGTTCGGCGAGCGTTTCCACACGAAGGGCTTTGAGTTCCATGGGTGGGTGTAATTATCCGGATCGTCGAAGGTCCAGCGTATCTGTAGTGTGTCGCGATCGAGCAGTTTCCACCGTTCAACGATGTGCATCTTGGGGCCCAAGGGATCGCCGTGGGGGTCGAGCCAATTCAGTCCGTTGAACCCGATCAAGTCCACGACCATGGTGTCGCCTTCCCATTTTACGGTGGAGTCACCATAAAAACTGGGATCAGGATCGTCGGTATGCGTGCGCCGGTCAGTCCAGATCCGGCGCACGTTGTGGTAGTACTCGCTGACAATCAGCAGATGATTGTCAAACGCCACCATCTGCAGCGGCGACGGAGTGAGCATCATTTTACCGACCCCTGATTCCATGCATCGGGCGCCGGGATCATCCTGTGGGCGCAGCATATCGAACTTCGCTTTGGCCGCGGGGGTCAGGGGTGGATTGTCCGAATAGCGCAGTTCCGGATTTTCGCGCATCCAGATTCCGTCGAAACGCGAGGCGGGATTCGCGGCGCGGCCGGCTGATGGACTCTGGGCGAGTACCGGTGCCCACGACCACGCCATCAGCACCAGCAACCCCCAGGTGGCGAGGGACAATATTCGCTGGTTAACCGCCGATGCTGTACCCATGGAGATCCTGTCATGCATTTTTAATTAAGCAGCCCGCACGACGTGCTCACCTTTCGGCAAGGTGCCTTCGACAACCGCATCAAGGCCGCCGCGATGGAACGCAGTCGCTATGTTGCCGAAATCATTCGGCCTCTCGAATGCCGGCCAGTGACCCGTTCCTGCGAAAACCTGGACCTTGACGTGGGGGATGCCTTGCTTCAAATATTCCGCGTTGCCCTGTCCCGGATCTTGCTCGCCGAATACCACCAGGGTGGGAGCGGTAATTTTGGCGAGCAATTGCGGTTTCAACGCCTCTTGATTGAAAGTCTCCATATTGAACATGGCCACCAGATTTTCGATGTTGGCCTGAAACTCCGGACGATGATAAACGATGTATCTGCAGTCGACGATCTCATCGGTTAGAGCCGTCGGGCTCGCCACCGCCATCTCCAGCCGCTTGCGCGTCAATGCCTTATCGTTGCTCCGCACCCCATCGAGCGTGCTCTTTCGCTGCAGCTCGCTGAATTTTGGATCACGCGCCGGCAGCGAGTTCGGATCGCCAGCCGGCGCAATCAACGTCATTTTCAATATCCGATCCGGATGGTTTGCCGCCGTGGTTGCCGCCGTCCAACCACCCAGCGAAAGCCCGACCAAGTGCGCCTTGGAAAGACCGCACGCATCCAGGTAATCGATCAAATGCTTGCTCATGGCCGCGACCGACAAGATTTTTCCGGTCGCGCCCGTGAATCCCTGACCCAGCATATCGATCATGTGCACCTGAAAGCCTGCCTTCACGAAGTGCGGTAACACCGATATGAAAGCCTCGAAGTGCCCCGAAATCCCGTGCAAAAACACCACTGGCTCGCCCGTCCCGGCGACCAACCGACGCGTCTTGATGCCACCCGCGTCGATGTAGCTAACCTCGAACGCCAGCCCCAGTAAATCTGTCCAAAATGTCATTTGCGTTTTCCCCTTGATAAACATGCCTGCGGCTTGCCGGTGCTCGGGTTGATTGCGGTTGAAAAGCATTCGATTCAATTGCTCGACGCTTTGAATCGACCATGATAATATCTCATTAAATGATATTAACCAAGAAAATAGACGCTGGAAGTGCGATATATTATATAGAGTATTCTTATCGCTGATCGAAGATCGGTCATGCTGTGGGCGGCGGCCCCAGAACTCTGCCAATAGCCTGTGGGAAGCCCTATGACGATTAAGTGCCTGTACCCTGCTGCAGCGGCCGCAATTCTGGTATCCGGCGGTGCGGTTGCGCATCATTCCTTTGCCATGTTCGACAATAGCCACACTGTCACCGTGCAGGGCACGGTGAAGGACTGGCAGTGGACCAATCCTCACACCTGGATCGTATTGATGGTGATGAATGAGAAAACGCAGCAGTTAGAAGAGTGGGGCTTGGAAGGCTTACCCACCCCGGGCATGGCGCGGCGCGGCTGGTCGCGCAAGGCGCTGAAGGTCGGCGACAAGATCGAAGTGGATATTTATCCGTTGAAAAACGGTGCCAACGGTGGTGCCATTGTCAAGGCGCGCGCCGACGGCCGCGAAATCGGTTCACCTCCTCCCACCTAACGCTCAAACGGGGTGACGCAGTGTTGGAATTCTGGATATGAAATACTCGTGGGTGCCGTTCGGCGTTTTTTTGCTGAGTTCAGCAGTGGTTGGAGAACCGGCGCAAGCGCCTGCGGCGCACTACGATGCCACCAAAAATTCCACCGATCAGCCGAACATCTCGGGCGTATGGCTGATCAAGGACTATGTGTTCAATACGCGCCCGCAAGGTGAGCGGCTCCTGAAAACCATGGACGGCGCCCGGCCGCCGCTGCAGGACTGGGCGGCAAAACTATATTACCAGCGTGCCGACGATGCGGATGCGGGACATCCTTACGCGCCGACTCCGGCGCAATGCCTTCCCCCCGGCATGCCTGCGATGATGTTGGGGGCGCCCTATCCATTCCAGATCATTCAGTCGCCGGGTCTGGTCATGACTGTCCACATGGAAGAACATGCCTTTCGCTTCATTTTTTTGGGTGAGGCACTGCCCTCGGATCCCGATCCGATCTTCATGGGCTATTCGGTCGGTCGCTGGGAAGGCGACACACTGGTTGTGGATACCATCGGACTGACCGATCGCACGACGATTGACTACAGCGGATTGCCGCACACCGATCAATTGCGCGTGCATGAGCGGATCCGACGCGTCAATCACGATACGCTGGAAGACATCCTGACGTTCGATGATCCGGGCGCGTTCAAGAAGCCTTGGAGCATTCGCCGAATGTACGCACTGCAGGGTCCGGGGGAGCGCATCTCCGAATACGTATGCGAGACGCAGCATAATCCTGTCGACGCCAACGGTGTCTCCACTTACAGCGTGCGACCCTAGCGGGCGCAACTCGTCCTAAAGGAACCGACATGGCATTCGCTGATTTCTCAGTGCAGGGCGCAATCGCCTTGATCACTCTGAATCAGCCCCCCGTCAACGCGCTGAGCCACGGTATGCGTGCCGCGATAGCCGAGGGCTTGGAGCGGGCGCAACGCGATAACGCCATAACTGGGGTCGTCATCACCGGTGCCGGAGCGGTATTTTGCGGTGGCGCGGACGTGACGGAGTTCGGGCAACCTTCGATGTGGGCGGCACCGGGATTGCCGGACCTCTTTGAGACAATCGAATCTTGTCGAAAACCCGTGATCGCGGCGATAAACGGTCTGACTCTCGGCGGCGGTTTGGAACTTGCGCTCGTTTGCCACTATCGTGTCGCCGCCGGCGCCGCCCAAGTCGGGTTTCCGGAAGTAAAACTCGGCCTACTTCCCGGCGCCGGCGGGACGCAACGGCTGCCCCGACTCATCGGCGTTGAGCGCGCCCTGGACATGATCGTCAGCGGCAACCCTCTTGCAGCTCGTGAACTGGCGACCACCGGATTGTTCGATTTACTGGTCGACACAGACTTGCTGCCAGCGGCAATCAATTTCGCGCAGCGCGCCGTGGCCGATAAAATGCCCTTGAAAAAGGCGCGCGACATAACGCTCGACTTGCCGAATGCCGGGGCGTTCTTTGATGTTGCGCGCGGCGCGGTTGCGCCGCTTGCAAAAAATCTCCCGGCGCCCGGCAAATGTATCGATGCGGTAGAAGGGGCGGTCTTGCAGACGTTTGAAAAGGGAATGCAAACGGAGCGTGCGCTTTTTGCGGAATTGCTCGAAAGTGCCGAATCAAAAGCCCTGCGGCATGCTTTTTTTGCAATGCGTGCGGCCTCGAAGATTCCAGACATCGCCGCCGGCACGCCGACGCGTCCTATCAAGGCCGCTGCCGTGATCGGCGCAGGTACGATGGGCGGGGGCATCGCGATGAATTTTGCGAATGCCGGAATTCCCGTCACGGTTCTCGAAACGACGCAGCAGGCGCTCGACAACGGCTTGGCCATCGTCAAAAAAAATTACGACAGCACCCTGAAGAAGGGTCGCTTGACTCAGGATGAATTCGGTAAACGCTTGCGGGCAATCAAAGGCACCTTGGACTATGCCGATATCAGAGACGCCGATATCGTCATAGAGGCGGTATTCGAAGATTTGGACGTCAAGAAGCAAGTGTTCGAGACGCTCGATCGAATCATGAAACCAGGAGCGATTCTCGCGTCAAATACTTCGACCTTGGATTTGAACAGGATTGCCGATTTCACTCATCGTTCCGAGGACGTAGTCGGATTGCATTTCTTCAGTCCGGCCAACGTGACCAGGCTGCTCGAAATAGTTCGGGGCGCCAAGACCGCGAAGGATGTGATTGCAACCAGCTTGGCGTTGTCGAAGCAGTTCCACAAAGTTGGTGTCGTCGCCGGCGTGTGCGATGGATTTATCGGCAATCGAATGTTGAACTGCTATTTACGGCAGTTGGAGTTGTTGCTGGACGAAGGAGCGCTGCCTCAGCAGATCGATAGGGCACTCGAGCAATTCGGATTCATGATGGGGCCGTTTCGCGTCAACGATCTCGCGGGCAACGATGTCGGTTGGTATATCCGCAAACGCTTCTACAAGGAATATCCAAGTAGGGTGTATTCCAAAACACCGGACCGTATTTGCGAATTGGGACGGTTCGGTCAAAAAACCGGCGCGGGCTGGTATGACTACAAGCCGGGCGAGCGCACTCCCTACGTGTCGGAACTCGTGACCAATATTGTTTTGGAGGAGTCGGCGCGGCTCGGCATCGCCCGGCGCCAGATCGATGACCAAGAGATTGTCGATCGCGGTTTGTACACGCTGATCAATGAAGGCGCGCGTGTCCTGGAGGAGGGCATAGCGCTGCGCGCGTCCGACATCGATGTGGTCTACATCGCGGGATACGGTTTTCCCGAGCGCCGCGGTGGGCCGCTCTTTTATGCGGACAGCATCGGTTTACCCAACGTATTGCGTGCCATTCGCGGGTTCGCCGCGGGTTATCAGCCGGATGCATGGGAACCGGCGCCGTTGCTCGTCAAACTTGCATCGGAAGGGCGAACGTTTGCCAGTTGGGGACAGGGTAATTCCTAAATGCAACCTCCATGGAGAGATGAAAATTAACGAAGGATTTGACGTGGCGCTCGTCGGATACGGTCCGGTCGGACAACTTCTGGCACTCAAGCTCGGGCAGGCCGGCTACCGGGTAGCCGTCGCGGAACGATGGCCGGCATTATTTTTGCAGCCGCGAGCGGTGCACTACGACCACGAGGTCGGGCGAATCTTTCAAGGTGCCGGTGTCGGAGCGGCCATGGATGCTATTTCAATGGGTGCCAACGAGGCAAAAATTGTTGGCGCCAAACGCCAATTACTCGCTACGCATCACATGAGCGGCAGCGGCCAATCGGGTTGGCGCTTCGCCAATGGATTTGCGCAGCCGGAACTCGAAAATGTGTTGAGCACGGCGGTGGCGAAGTGGCCGAGCGTCGAAGTCATGCGCGGCTGGGAGGCCGTGAACCTGGCCCAAGATGCGACCGGCGTCGATGTGACCCTCCGCGGCGGCACGCCGAAAGACGGTCAGTGGGCCGCCAATGGCGGCGTCAAAACGCTGCGTGCCAAGTTCGTCGTGGGCGCCGACGGCGCCAACAGTTTCGTACGACGGAGTTTGGGCGCACAATTTATCGATCTCGGCTTCAAGTTCGATTGGCTGGTGGTCAATATTAAATGGAAGCCGGGTCAGGAACGAGACTTCGGCATTGAGCAAATCTGCGACCCGCGGCGGCCGACAACCGTGGTTCCCGGCGGGCCGGGCCGCCGCCGTTGGGAGTTCATGCTCGTGCCGGGCGATGACCCCGTCATCATGAGTAAACCTGAAACCACGTGGAAGCTGCTGACTCCTTGGGACGTCACCCCCGACAATGCCATATTGGAACGCCATGCCATTTACACGTTCAGGGCGGCCTGGGCGGAGAATTGGCGCAACGGGCGCGTACTGGTGGTGGGCGATGCGGCGCATTTGATGCCGCCTTTTTTGGCGCAAGGGATGTGCAGCGGCTTGCGCGATGTCGCGACTCTGTCGTGGCAACTCGACTTGGTTCTCAAGGGCAAACAGCCCATAGCCTTTCTCGACAATTATTGCTCCGAACGCCTCGCGCACGTGCAAACGACCATTCTCGCCTCGGTTGAGGAAGGAAAATTCATTTGCATCGCTGACCCCGATGCGGCGGCGCAGCGTGACGCCCGCATACTTGCCGCGCAATCCGATCCGACGCTCGCTCCACCGCGCCCGCCGGCTCCACGGTTGGGTAGGGGGATTTTGCTGAGCGGCAATCCGCACTCGGGCGTTTTGGGTTTCCAGGGAATGGTCGAAAGCCGCGGCCAGCGCGGCTTATTCGACGATGTGATGGGAGGAGGTTTTTCGCTGGTGGGAACCAGCATCGATCCTAGCCAGGAATTGAGCGACGTAAATCGCAGCTTTCTCGGCGACTTGGGTGCGGTCATTGCACAGGTGACGCCCGCCGGCCCGATCCGCGACGTCGACAAGGGCTATGCCAACTGGTTCAGCCAGCAGGGCTATGGTGCCGTGTTGTCGCGACCTGACTTCTATCAGTTCGCCGCCACCGACGATCCGCGTGAGATCAACCCCATCGTCGATGCGCTGAGAGGGAAACTCACATCGGTGTGAACGCGCGCAGACCCGCCTCCCACGACACGACCGGTTGATAGCCCAGGTGCGTGCGTGCCTTGGCGGTGTTGATGGTGAAGGGCTGCGCCGCCATGCGCA